>JAUIHO010000062.1 GCA_030432035.1 Phycisphaerae bacterium | reverse complement strand
ATGGCCGGCGACGCACTGGTCGTCGCCCTCACGTATGCACTGGCCGACTTTTTGCGGTGTACGGTTTACCTCGGTACCGATTGGCCCGAGTTGTTATCCAACGGCCAAAGCAGCGTCCGCGTTCATATCAAGGTGCTAATCTTTTTGCCATTCGTTTGGCCGTTGTTGCTGATGCAACTGCGCGCCTATGCATTGCGCTGGCAGACGCGGCGCGAGATATTCTCGAAGACGCTGTTGGCGACGCTCCTGCTGGCGCTGTTTGTAGCCGCAGCCGCGCTCGTCTTCGAACGCGAGCGCTTTCCGCGCGCCCAAATTGCGATTTTCGCGGCCCTGCTGCCTGCGACCACATTGGCGGCGCGCGGTATCACGCTATGGATATTGGTGTGGCTCAGCCGTCAGCGATTTCGCAACGTGCTGATCGTCGGGACAGACCGCAGCGCCGTGCGCCTGCGGCGCTTGGCGCAGAAGACCGTTTTCGCTCGCGCTGAGATTATCGGCCACCTGATCGCGCCGTGGGACGGGCAACACCCTGCGGTGGATGGGCGGTTAATCAAAGGTGCGGAAACGACGCTCGAGTCGGTGCTCGATGGCGAAGTCGTCGACGAAGTGCTGATCTCGGTGCCGATCGAATCGATAGCACAGGCGTTACCGATGGTGCGAACCTGCGAAGAAATGGGCGTGGCGGTTGCGTTACAGGTGGATGCCTTCTCGCGACACGGTTTGCCCGAGCTGACGGATTTACACGGCTTGCCGGTGATGGCGTTTACGCCGGTTCGGCATCCGCCCGAGTTGCTAGCAGCGAAGCGGTTGGGCGACATCGTTGGCAGTGTTATCGGAATCATCCTATCGGGGCCGATAATGCTGGCATGCGCGTTGTTAATTCGGCTAACGTCGCGAGGTCCGATTTTGTTTCGGCAACAACGTTCGGGGCTCAACGGTCGAGCGTTTGTGATGTACAAGTTTCGTACGATGCAGCTCGATGCCGAGAAACGGCGGGCAGAAATTGCGCATTTGAACGAGTCCGACGGACCTGTGTTTAAGATTCGGCGCGATCCGCGGATCACGCGCATCGGTGGCATATTGAGACGATGGAGTCTCGATGAATTGCCACAGTTGTTTAACGTGCTCAAGGGCGACATGTCGATCGTCGGTCCGCGACCGCCGATACCGGCAGAAGTTGCCGAATACGATCGATGGCAGCGGCGTCGCCTGAGTATGCGCCCGGGTTTGACGTGCTTGTGGCAAATCATGGGGCGGCATCACATTGGTTTCGACGAATGGATGCGACTCGATTTGTACTACATCGATCATTGGTCGCTCACGCTCGATGCATTGATCGTGGCCAAGACGGTGCCGACCGTGATAGGTGGCACGGGTGCATAGAAGGGGCACGGGCTTTTCGGTACCATGCGAGATTCGCTTGGGCCCGCTCGGTAGTGAATAAACACATGACGTCGAAGAAGGACGCGCACGCATGACGGCAACGATATTTCAAATCATCGGTTGGTCGCTCGCACTGTTGGGCCAGCCGGAACAACCCGTGGATTCGCCAATTACCGAGCCGCTCGATGCGCCGTTGGGTAACAAGGTGCGTGCGGTATTGCGGGCGGATCGTCGCGTGTTTCCCGCCGGCGGAAACATCATGGTCGAATTCGTGGTGCAAAACACGACGGCCGAGCCGGTTGAGTTGAAAGTGCCCGGCGCGCTGTCTGGTAAGTTGCCGCCTGACTACGGCATGGGCCTGCCGCTCGAACATGTTTTCTCCGGCATGAACTTTCGCGGGCTCGACATCGTTTCGGAACTCAATCCCAACTTGGGCGGCGGCGTAACCCGCAAGCCCGATTATCCGGTACCGCCGCTGCGCTTGGCACCCTTCGCGACGGTCGGTCTGCGGTTTGACGTTACGCGGTTCTATCCGGCGCTGCGTCAGGCCGGTACGTATCGCATTCAATGGCAGCCGTATGGTGGGGCCGTAACGTCCGACGAAATCGAGATCGAAGTCGTCACGTATAAAGAAGCGATCATCGAAACCGATCAGGGCCGCTTGCGCATGCAGTTGCTCTATGGCGATGCGCCCAAGCACGTTGAGAATTTCATTGGGTTGGCCGACGACCGTTTCTACAACAATCGTTCGATCTTCTTTATGCAGCCAAATGAGTTTTTGTTGACGGGTTGTCCGAATGATGATGGATCGGGCGCGCGGAAGGATGGCGCCACGGTTCCGTTCGAACGCACCGACGTCCCGTTTGAGTTCGGGACGGTCGGCATGGCGTTGATCGACGGAAAGCCCGGCACGGGCAGTTCACAGTTTTTCATCAGCCTCGGGCCGCACCCGACTTGGCGCGATCAGTACACGGCGTTTGGCAAGATCACCGGCCCCGAGTCGCAAGCGGTATTGCGCCGCATCGCCGAAACGCCGGTGGATGAATACTACCGCCCCACGCGACCTGTGCGAATCCGCTCGATCAGCATCGTCAATGCGCCGACGGTTCGGTAGGTGCCGATCGGCATTAGTCGGTCGATGTTTCGACTGGGCTAAGTTGGGCCAAGTCCGCCATTTGCGGTACGCGATTTAACTCAAACATCAAATCGATATACGGCAGGCAGCCGCCACATTGGTTGCCGCAGCCGGTTTCCTGCATGACGGCCTCGGTCGTGTGAATGTCGAGGCTCCTAGCGAGCCGGAGTATGTCGCTGAGTGATCGTTGATAGCACCAACAGCGAAATGGGCCATCCGTACCGCACGTCTTTTGATCGCCGCGGCGTTGCTTCGACAATTCCAAATGAGAGAGAATCGTTTCGAAGAACTCGGAGCGATCGATCGGTTTGGTGAGATAAGCATCGCAGCCGGCGTCGATGCACTTTTGTTCCGCGCCGTCCATGGCATGAGCCGTTAGCGCTAAGATCGCGCCCTCGAATCCGCGCGCCCGCAGGTGAGAGGCTGCGGTATAGCCGTCCATGATCGGCATCTGCATATCCATGAGAATGAGGTCGAACGGCTCCTTGGATTGCAAATGTAGCAGCAGGGCTTCTTCACCATGATTGGCAACTACCGGCGCTACGCCGGCTTTCTTTAACAAATGGCTGATGAGCCGTTGGTTATCGATGCCGTCTTCGACGAGCATGATGCGGCTCGGCGGTAGCGTATAACTCTTCTTCGGCGTCGGTGTTGCAGCGCGATTGAACTCGGTCGCGTCGTACGACTGCAGGGTGACGTTGGTAATATCGCCGGTCGGTATCGTGAACGTAAAGGTGCTACCGTGGCCGGGACGACTTTTTACTTTGATGTCTCCGCCGAGATTCTGAAGCAACTTTCGACAAATGCTCAACCCTAACCCGGTGCCGCCGTGCTTGCGGGTGATGCTAGAGTCGGCCTGTGTGAACGGTTGAAATATCTTCTTGATGGCGGCGTCGGTCATGCCACTGCCGGTATCGATCACGTCGAAGCGCAACTTGGGTTTCAGCAGCGGTGAAACGAGTCGCACGCGAACGGTCACGCCGCCGGATTGGGTGAACTTGAGCGCGTTGCCGACGAGGTTGATCAATATCTGTCGCAGTCGCTGTTGGTCGGAAACAATGAACTCGGGGATCGGTGTGGCGCATTCAACGGAGAGCGTCAATTGCTTACTCGATGCGCGTGCGCGGAGCAGCTCGAGTACATCGCATAGTGTTTGGAAAGGCGAAAATGACAGGCTTTCCAACTCGATGTGCCCCGCCTCGATTTTTGAGAGATCGAGAATATCGTTGATCAGCGACATCAGGTGTTCGCCGCTGCGGCGAATTGGGGCCAATGATTCGGCCATCTCGCTCGCCGGCGTATTGGAGCCAAGTTGATCTTCGATGACGTCGAGATAACCGAGGATCGCCGTCATCGGCGTGCGAATCTCGTGGCTCATGTTTGCCAGAAAATCCGATTTTGCCGCAGTGGCGGCTCGCGCTTCTTCTATGGAGATCGATAGGCGCTGATTGATTTCTTCGAGTTCCTGCCGTTGAACTTCGGTCTCGTCGCGCTGGGCTTCGAGCTCCATATTGGCGTGTTCGAACTTCTCACGCGTGCGAAGTTGCTCGGAAATATCGCGACCGATCGCGGACGCGCCGATCACCTTACCGTTTTGATCGTGGATCGGTGAGATGTTTAGCGAAATATCGAGTGTGGTTCCATCTTTGCGGCGACGTTTTGTTTCGACGTGTGCAATGCGTTCGCCCCTGCGAATTTTTTCGAGAAATGTATCGATTTGCGCGTGTAGTTCGTCCGGAACGATGATGATGATGGGCTGTCCGATCGCTTCTTCCGCGGTAAATCCGTAGAGGCGTTCGGCCCCTTTATTCCACGAGTCAATTATGCCGTCGAGGTCTTTTCCAATGATGGCGTCGTCCGACGATTCGACGATCGCCGAGTATCGCCTTGCCTTTTGGTCCGCCTGATTGCGCTCGGTCAGGTTGTGCACGATTCCGACGAAATGCCGAGCACCACTCAGTTGAAACTCACCGATCGACAGGTGCATCGGGAAGAGCGTGCCGTCTTTGCGAACACCTTCGACTTCCCGCCCTAGGCCGATGATCTTGGCGACACCTGAATTAAGATAATTTTGAATATAAGAATCGTGTTTTTCGCGATGCGGCGGTGGCACCAACATCGAGACGTTGTGGCCGATGACTTCGTGCTTTTGGAATCCGAACAACCGCTCGGCGGCCGGGTTAAAGGATAACACGGTACCGGCTTCATCGATGGTGATGATTCCATCGACGGCGGCTTCGACGAGCGCGCGATACTGTTCTTCGCTGGCTGCAAGTTGGCTTTCAGCGTCGTGTACAATCCGTAGCGCGTCCCACACCGCTCGGGTGCCGGGGCCGGCATCGGGATCGATGTTTTCCGGACGATATGGGTTCTGATCGCTCACGCGGATACTCCGAGAAGTTGATTCCCTAACTCGTGATCGTCTCGGAAGTACTAGCGGTTTATCTGCCTAAACCGCGTTCTTTGCACCGTGATTTTCGATATGGAACGGTTAGACGACACGTCGAAATTATGGGGCATTAAAAGGCAACGCCCGCGAATGATTTGTTCGCGGGCGTCGCGGGTTTTTCTGTCTGATTCGTTCGACCGTAAACGTGTTATCGGGTGACGACGACACTCTATTGGGTAACCTTCTTCCAATGGGCATCAGCCTTCTTGACCAAGTCGCGCTCGTTGCCGTCGTTCCAGAGCTTTAACGCATCGACGTTCTTGTTTTGAAGAAACAGCATGAGTCGGTCATCGACGATCTTAAAGCTCGTCGGGTCCACCGGGAGTTTGTCTTCGATCGCCATGCCCAGTGCGCACCAACCACCGTAGGCAGGTACGTACTTGGCGGGGTTCGACTTAAATCGATCCACCTGCGCTTGCGAGGTGAAGTAGTAAATCGCGCCGTCGTGTTCAACTTGAAACTGTGGATCACCTTTCTCGGCTTTACCCACAGTGAAGTAGGACACGGGGCTATACCCTTCGAGTGCCACGCCGGTTGTCGGCAGATTCTGAGCGTTCAGATACGCACGGCTTTGCGTTTGCTTAGCCCAGAACCCATCGGCCTTCTTCTTCATCGCGCTGTCGCCTTCTTGTTCCCAGAGCTGCAACGTATCGACTTGGTCGTTCTTGATAAACAAGTTGACTTTGCCGTCGATGATTTTGAAGCTCTCGGGGTTGGGCGTGAACAAACCGTTGACGGCGCAGCCGTAAGCACAGTAGCCACCGTATGCGGGCTCGTATTTGTCCGGATCAGAAACGAACTTCTGCCGTTGGGCGTTGGTCGTGAAGAAGTAGGTGATGCCGTTGTGCTCGGCAGTAAAACGAGGCGAGCCGGGTTCGGCCTTGTGGTTATCGAGGTATGACACGGGGCTGTAGCCTTGCAGGCCGACTTGCAAGCTGTATGCGGGTTCGCTGACCGGATGATTAGGGCCGGCGAATGCGGCCGTGGCGATCGATAGGGCGATGACGTTTGCTTGGATGAATTGACGAAACATGTTCGGTCTCCAGTTGAGGGAGTTTCTTGTTTTAGGTTTACGTGTTGACGACGATGTGTCGCCAACGATGAAAAGGTTGTTGGGCGTTCTGCTTTGATGCTTCCGCGAGCGTGGTCAGAAGACCGACATACCGGTTCCGTCGAGTGCGTGTTGTCGCGCATCGCGACGGTCACGGCGGGCTCGATGTTGTTGTGGGGTTGTGTGTTTCATTTTCGATCATCGCGGTTGTTGGGAAGAGAAACCCTCCCCTTGCCCCTCCCTGCGAGGGAGGGGGAGAAGAGGGCACTCGCTACTCGGTTCAGTGACATCGCGGTAAGGTTTCGTGCGGTTGCTGCAGGGTTTGGTCCCTTCGCTGCGCAAGTCAGGGTAAGCGACGGTTAGGCTTCAACAGCCAGGCCAAGCGCTTCCGGCGTTACGTCGTTCTCAAGGCCGATCGCCTTATTGAACGTGTTGAACGCGCTCATCATCGCGGCCACTTCCAATGCGCCGCTGATCTCCTCTTCGGTCACGCCCTGCTTCAGGGCGAGCGCTCGGTGGGCGACGACGCAGTAGTCGCAACCATTGGCGGCACTCACTGCGATGGCGATCAGTTCCTTCGTTTTCGCCTCCAGATTGTTGCCCGCGGCCTGACTCAGGTTCAGCACGGCGTCGAGGAAGGCGCCGTTGCGGCCCATTGCTTGGTAGGTTTCGGGAACCATGCCCATGCTCTTGCTGATGCGTTCCTGCGATCGTTGGGCTCGTTCGTCACCGTTGCCGTTGTAAAGTTTCACCAATGCCATGATCGTTCCTCCACGCTGCTTGAATCGTGCGACCCATTTCGCCGATCCGCTGGCTTAGACGCGCCGACCGACCGAACCCTTACCTCGTGTGAAAAATAATTTTTTCAGGGTGCCTGCCGGATCGATAAATGCGGCGTTTAGCGGTAAAACAGGCGGTATGAGCGGCGTAGAGGCGAGCGACTTGTCGAACGAAGCATGGCTGGCGGGCCTGCGCGCCCGCGATGCGGACGTGCTCGATGCGCTGCGCGAACGCATATGTTTAGGGTTGCAGTCGTCGCTTGGGCATCGTGCGGAGGCGGGGGAAGCCGATTTGGATGACTTCGCGCAAGAGGCCGTCTTGCGCGTGATGGACAAGCTCGATAGTTATCGAGCCGAAGCGCGCTTTACGACGTGGGCGATGGCGCTGGCAGTGCGACTGAGCCTGACCAAGTTACGTCGCCGGTCGCGTAAGGATGTTTCGTTGGATGCGTCGGTTGCGGCGTCGCTTACGGACAATTCGGGTGCGACGGAAGCGGCAACGCACGGTGCGCGCGGCGAAATGTTTAATCTGTTGCGGCAGGGCGTGGCGCAGGCACTGACGGAACGACAGCGACAGGTGATTGTGGCGGAACTCGACGGCGTGCCGCAGGTCGTGCTGGCTGAGCAGCTTCAGGTCTCGCCGGGCGCGGTTTACAAAACGTCGCACGATGCACGCAGGAAGTTGAAGGCGTTCTTGTCGGACGCGGGCTACGATAGTGATACGGTTGGCGAATTGCTGGATGCCCGCTGAAGCGGTGCCGTATCATCGGGTTGATGGTTAGGAATGGCTTGGGTATCGAATGACGGCTGACGAGCGACATCTTGATCAACTGGCACGGCTCGTGAAAGAGACGGCCGACGAGGAGATTGATTGCGATCAGTTCTTGGAGATCGTCGCGATTTTTCTGAACCGCGTGGCGCAAGGGCTCGATCCGACGGCGGCGTGCCGGGCGCTGAAGCAACACGTACGCGTGTGCCCGGAATGCAAGGAAGAGTTGCTCGCGATCGCACAAGCTGAGAGCGTGGATATCTCGTGCTTGCAGGGTGAGATTTAGCCGCGACATTCTGCCCGCCATTTATGCACCGCGTTAGGGTTCTCGGTCTCAATCGCAAGCCGCTGCCGAAACGCCGCAAATCGATTACGATCTCAACCTAGCAGGAGGACGTAATCGACCATGCCCCGCATCACTCGTGCCGCCCTGATTCAGGCCAAGTGCCCGCTTTCCGGCGCGGAAGACCTTACCAAAATCAAAGAAGCATCCATCGAAAAACATCTGGGCCTCATCGCTGAGGCTGCCGATCGCGGTGCGCAGATTTGTTGCTTGCAGGAAATCTTCTACGGTCCGTACTTTTGCGCCGAGCAGGATCGGCGATGGTACGAATTGGCCGAGCCGATTCCGGATGGGCCGACGATTCAGCTCATGCAGGAGCAAGCGCGCAAGCACAAGATGATTTTGATCGTGCCGATTTTTGAAGTCGAGATGACGGGCGTGTATTTCAACACGGCGGCATTGATAGACGAGACGGGCACGTTTATTGGGAAGTACCGCAAGCACCATCTACCGCACGTGCATCCGGGGTTTTGGGAGAAGTTCTACTTTAAGCCCGGCAACTTGGGCTACCCCGTGTTTGAAACGCGCGTGGGCAAGATCGGTATCTACATTTGTTATGACCGACACTTCCCGGAAGGTGCCCGTGCGTTGGGCCTTAACGGTGCGGAAATCGTGTTTAACCCGTCGGCGACAGTGGCTGGGCTTAGCGAATATCTTTGGAAGTTGGAGCAGCCCGCGCATGCGGCGGCGAATCAATATTACGTTGGCGCGATCAATCGCGTCGGCCACGAACAACCATGGGATATCGGCGAGTTCTACGGCCAGTCTTACTTTTGCGACCCGCGCGGGCAGATCATGGTCGAAGCGTCGCGCGATAAAGACGAAGTGATCGTCGCCGATTTGGATCTCGATATGATTCGCGAAGTGCGCGATACGTGGCAGTTCTACCGCGACAGACGACCCGAGACGTACAGTTCGTTGGTGGATGAGTAGTGTGCCGGTCAACAAATCAGAGCCGCGCCCGTAAGGAAGCGGTCACGGTAAGAATGTTGCGTGCGGGTCCGGCATGAAACGACAACAGAGGTAACCGCGTAATGGGCCTTCTCATTCAATCCGGTCGCATCATCACCGATCGCGATGACTATGTTGCGGATATCTTCTGCGCCGGCGAAACGATCACGCGTATCGAGGCTAACATCGACGTCGCGACATTGCCGCCCGATACCGTAGTGATCGACGCGTCGGGCAAGATCGTATTCCCCGGCTTTATCGATCCGCACGTGCACATCCATTTGCCATTCATGGGCACCCACGCCAAGGACGATTACGAATCGGCTTCCAATGCGGCACTGGCGGGCGGTACGACGACGTTGATCGAAATGGTTTGCCCGAGTCCGCAGGATGAACCTCAAGCGGCGTTTGAGGAATGGCAGGACAAAGCTAAATCCCTCGCGGCGGTCGATTACACATTTCATATGGGCGTTGTGCGGTTTGATAAACGCGCACAAGACCAACTCAAGCAGATTGTTACCAAAGAAGGTATCGCTTCATATAAAGTATTTCTGGCATACAAAGGCGCCCTCAATCTGCCTGACGAACATTTGTTCGATCTCATGACGATGGCCAAGCAACTCGGCGCGATCGTGACGGCGCATTGCGAGAATGCCGACCTGATCGACGCCATGCAACAACGTTTGCTTGCCGAAGGGAAAACGGGCCCCGAATGGCACGAGCCTAGCCGACCGACAGCCGTCGAAGCAGAGGGCGTGCATCACTTGGCGACGTTCGCCGAGATGACGGGCTGCCACATTTACGCCGTGCATACGTCCTGCGACGAAGCGGTGCGGGCCGCGATGGACGCGCGGTTGCGCGGTGTGAACATTTGGGTCGAATCGGTCGCGCCGCATTTGGTCCTCGATAAGACGTATGCCGAGCGCGTCGAGTTTGATGGTGCGAAGTATGTGATGTCGCCGCCACTGCGCGATAAGCGGCACCAAGATACGCTGTGGGCAGGCATCGCGTCGCGCGCGATCAGTTGTGTTGGCACCGACCATGCGCCGTTCGATTTTGAAAGCCAAAAGCGCAAGTTGGGTGCCGGTGCGTTCACCAAAATTCCAAACGGGATACCTTCCTTGCAAGAACGCATTGACTTGCTACACACGTTTGGCGTGCTGACAGAGCGGATCGACTATCATACGCTGGTCGATGCGGGTTCGACAGCGGCGGCGCGACTGTTCGGCTTGTATCCGCGCAAGGGCACCATTCGCGTCGGCAGCGATGCCGATTTGGTGATCTACGATCCGAAGCAAACGCACACGCTCTCGGTCGCGTCGAGCTTTAGCCGCGTTGACTACAACGCGTTCGAAGGCTGGCAGGTCACGGGCAAAACGGAAGTCGCTACCGTCCGCGGCCAGGTTCAATATCGCGACGGTCAGTTCGTGGGCGAATTGGGCCGGGGGCAACTGCTGCGGCGCGAGGCGACGCATTTTTAGTGCGACGCCAACAAGAAGAAAATTCTCATCTTTTTTTTATTTTGATGTCATCCAATGAGCGTCGGCGCGCATCTTTGTTTGTGTGCTGTCATTCGATTTAGCGAGGAGGATGTCATGACTATCAAGGCACGGCTTGGGCGTATTTTCGGTTGTGGATTGGCTGTAATTTTGATTGCGGGACTCGCCGGCTGCTTGGAGCGGAAGGAAGAGATTCGCGTACGCCCTGATGGATCGGTAACGATTGTCGCCCGCTTTGAGGGCACGGATGAAGAACTCGCAGGTCCGTTCGCGCTGCCACAGACCAAGCAAGGCTGGCATGTCACGCGAGAGAAGAAGCATCAACCGACGTTTGATGCGGAGGCGGCGACGAAAGACGCAGCGCCGGATAAGAACGCTGACGACGTTTCTAATGATGAAGCGGCTTCGCAGGCGTCAGATAGTTCCGAGCAAATCGTCGAAGCGGCGGCCGAGTTTGCGGCGGGTGCCAAGTTGCCCTCCACGTTTGGTGACGATAGCGATGTGTATCTGACGTTTCCAACCAAGATATGGCGCGAAACGCGAGAAGACGGTGTGTATATCCATTTCTATCGACGGTATGAGCGGCGCGATTTTGCTTTCGTAAACATGTACGAGAAAATATTCGTTGAGAACAAGTTGAACGAGTTGGAGGAAAAAGGAAAGGGATTCGAAGATCTCGAACGTTCTGAAAAAGCTGAGATGTTAGAGAACTTCGCGAAATACGAGATTCTGAAACAGGTTGAGCTTTTGCAGGCGGCTGCTGAATCGAATCGTATCGAAACTCCCCAGACTGCTTGGCTCAGGAGTTGTAACGCGCTTAAATCGGTCTTCGATGATTTCAATAAGAACCATGTTGACGAATTGCTCGACGAAACCGAACAGAAACGCCTAAGGAAAAGGCTCGCAGCACTCGGCGAGTCCTTACCGAAGCAAGCGCTTGAAAAGTTCTTCGACGAACTTGCTCGACTCGGTTCGCAAGACCTTGCCGACCGACTGAAGGTCGCATACGCACGAAAAGCACTGGCATTTCGCATAACCGAGTCGCTTCGGTCGCATTACTTTCAGGTTACGCTCGACTTACCGGGCGAGATCGTAGCACACGATCTGTTGGCTAATGTCGAAGACGGACAGATCGTGTGGGACTTTAACGGTGAGTTCCTTTGCGATCGCAGCGTCGAGCTGATGGCAACGGCCCGGATACCGTTGGTTTCGTATGATCAATGATGTCGGATGCATCGCATGCCAGTTCGGATGACGATCGATTTGAAGCGCATCGCACGGCGGTGTTTCAGCGAGCATTGCGGCTAACAGGCTGTACGGCAACGGCGGAAGATGTCGTGCAGGATTGCTACCTAAGATGGCAGGCGCAGCAAGACAAGGCAGCGCCGACATGTCCGCGTGCTTGGTTGATCACAGTTGCAACGCGGCGCGTGTTTGAACTCGCCCGCGGCAAACAACTACCAACAACAACGCTTCAATCGGAACATGAGGTTACGAGCGCAGCAGAGATGCCTCGCGGCGATTGGGTGATGTTGCGAGGCGACATGTTGCGGGCGCTATCAGAACTGACGGATATGCAGCGCGACGTGTTGCTCAACAAAGTGCTCGAGGAAGCGACGTTTCGCGAAATCGCGGTTCAGTTGGACATCGCCATTCCTACAGTAAAGACCCATTACCTGCGGGCTCTGCGGCAGATGCGCGAAAAGCTCGGCGCACGTTGGAGTACGTTCTATGAAAATTAATTGCGAAACCGCCGAAGGTCTCATTGCGGATTTGTTGGGCGACGAGATTGACGCAAGGGATCGCGCGCGATTGGACCAACATTTAAGCAAATGTTTGGATTGTCGGCGCGAGGTTGAAAGCCTATCGCGCGTGCAATCGACGCTGAAGAAGAAATTGACGGCAGATGCACAGGTTGATTCGGCTACAAGCCAAGGCGCGTCGAACATACATCGGCCAACCGTTAAACCCAACGATATGCGACTGTTCCGGCTGGTCGCCATGATCGTCATCTCGTTCGGGTTGGGCTACATCGTTCGTGGCATGCCGGAAACTGGCACCTCGGATGATGGGGCAGGGGGGAGAAATCCAAACGAAAGGCAGTCGGTCGTGCATTCCGTGCATAGCAGCGAAGGATTGCGTGCGGAGTTTACGACACGGTTAAAAGCGGCGCATCGACTGGCACCCGGGGCGTCGGGTTTTTCTAAGTCGCTGATGGCCTTGCTGGGGAGTGATTGGGAAGGGTGACAGAACGGCAATGGTGAAACTTGCCGCAAGTAATTTTATTTGGATTGAATCGATACGGCGGCTGGTAGCGCTTCGGGGTCGATCTGCAATGTAGCGGCTGGAGCATCTTGCAACTGAGCCCGAAAGAACGCTACGAGCAAGCCCGCCGTTAAGCGCCGCATCAGTTCGCGGTCATCGTTCGACGCGCAGACGCTTGCGGCCAGCGCCGCCGTTTCTTCATCGAGCATGTCGCCATGGCCGTAGTCGGTTGCGATCACCAACGTCGATGGTGGCGGGCTGGCTTCAAAGAACTGCACGTAGTTATCGCCTTCCGGAGCGCAGGCACCGGCGATACCCGCGCCGATGATGAGCGTGGGGATATCAAACACAAACGGTTCGGCAGTGACGCGCGGTTGGTTTCCGCCCGGTCCGCCGGTTCCATCAACGGGGTCGATACCCGCCAGCGCCGCTACTCGTTCGTTTCCGGCAGCGGCAACGCCGAACGCGACTTTGCCGCCACGCGAGTGACCCGCCAAGCCGATGTTGACGTTGTTGAACTCGATACCCGGCAATCGTTCTAAGCGTGCCGGTATCCAATCGATCACGGCGGCGGCGCGTTCGGTTTCGAGTGCGGCCGTGGGCATGCCGATGATCGGGCCGATGCCGGGGTCGTACATGCGCGGAAGGATGACGACGAATCCGTGGCTGGCAATGTGCGCGGCGATCTGATCGTACGAGTGGTTGGTAACTTGGAACGCATGTTGCAGTACAACGACGCCATACGCGCCGGGAGCGGTCGGAGCGTGGATGCGCAACTTCAACGGCGCGTTGGCTTCGCAACGATCGAGATCGATAAAGTTAACGGCCAAGCTGCCGGGAAGGTAAGGGTCTTCCGTACCGACATACGGAGCGACGTCAAGGTTCGTCACATGTGTTGATTTGTTCGCGGCAAATGTCGCGTCGCCATCTTGTGTGGATGTTGGGCACAACTCACCAAAGTCGCAGGCTGCGATGTACACGCATGTGATGGCTACGACGAAACTACTTCTCCCACGCCTCATATAGAAAACACCTTTAAATGCAAGGAACGGCTACCCGATGCCTGACGGTTATAGGATAGCCGCTGCAGATGCATAATTCGAGGTGCTTATCGATTCGCGGCTATTGGCCAAGCAACACGTCGAGCCATACGGCAATGTCATCACCGCGAACCTGACCGTCATCGTTCATGTCGCCCTTTGAAATGTGGCAAGCGGGGTTTGCCGCCGCGTATGCACTTGAATTAACCAGCGCGAGCGCGAACGGTTCCACATCGCCGAGGTCAATCGCGCCATCGCAATTGAGATCACCGACCGACGGCGGACAGTAGATCGGCGTGAAATAAGCCGAACCCGCATCATTCGCGCCGTCGTTGGAGGCATAGCAGCCGACGAGCATCAAATCCTGATCGATGGCGACGGATGTACCGAACTGGTTACCGGCCAGATTGTCGGATGCACCGATTTTTGCATGCTCGTTCCAGTCGATGCCGTCGAAAGTAAACGCATAGACCGATCCGGAGCCGGGCGAGCCGCCGTTCCAATCATTACGGGCAGTTACAACAGCAAGGTCGTCTTCAATTGCGACGCGAAATCCGAACGCGGCTGGATTTACCGGGTCGCTCGCGAGCAATTTCTGTTCGAGTGTCCACGTGTTAACCGTCGCGCGGCGATACACGTAGGCCGCGCCACGGTTGGTTCCATTTTCGTCGTCGCCCGGTGCGCCGGTTAGGAATGTTCCGTCGTTATGAATGGCGACATCCAATCCGAAGTTGGCGCTCTCCGACTGATCTGGTGCGGTTAGAAATTCGCGAAAGAACCACGTGTCGTTCAGCACTTCATAGATAAATGCACTGCCCTCACCGCTATCGGCAAAGTCGTCACCGGGGCAACCGACAGCAAGATACAGCCCGCTCATCGATACCGACCAACCGAACACATCATCTTCCATAATCGAACTCGGTAGCAGTTTGGTTTCCTGCGTCCAACCATCCACCGGGTCGTCGACAAACACGTAGACGGCACCGGCGTCGTCAGCCCGATCGTCGTCGCCGGTGCAGCCGACGGCGATGCGACCGTTCGCGATAGCGACGGAGTATCCGAACCTGTCGTCCTGATCCTCGTCGCTAACGGGCTGTCGCAAGGTTTCCTGATACACATAAGTCGAACCGTTGAAGGCGTAGATGAATACGGCCCCGACGTTGAATGTGGTAGGCGTGTTTACGCCGGGCGCGCCGACGACCAACAAGTCGCCGTCCATCGCCACGGACCAACCGAAGAGATTGCCTGTGATCGGCGTGGGGGCCGAGATGCGGTTATTGACGATCCATTCGTCCGTTTGCGGTCGGTATTCATAGATCGACGCGGCCCCCGCATCGGTCTGACCGAAGTCGCCGTAGAGTTCACCAACGACGGCGAAGTTGCCCAGAATTGCCGTTGAGAACCCGAACCAATCGTCGTCACTGGGAGTCTGGTTGAGCACTTTCTGATTTTCGATCAACTCGCAGTCGTAGGCGGTGGCAATCGTTGAGGTCGAAGTCGCGAGTAATATTGCAAGTAACCAGCTTGCAGTAGGCAGTTGTTTTCGTGTAAGCGTTGACATGAGTCGTCCCTTCGTTCGGCACCAAGGAGTGGTCGAGCATCGGCGGCGAATCAGATCGCCGGCTATCTCAGTACGCGTATTCGTGCTTGACTTGGGACAATTCGGGGCGTTCCGGCAGACAATTGTGGAATGATCCTGTTCGGCAATTTCGCGAGGTATGCGTGCAGAATCGCTGATAATTTGCCAAAAAAAGGAAATTATGGGTGTTTTTGGGTCACTTTTGGGGGCAATGCGAAACCGGGCCTCTGAAAAATTTGCCCAGTCCGTCGACGGTTTTCGCACGTGCTATATAGAGGCGAGGCTGACAGGTTAAAGGGAATACGCGTCATCGGATCGACAAATTGCATTCGATTCTCGACAAAGGTGGATTTCACCAGGCTCGAACAAGAGAGAAGGAAGAAACATGATGAAAGAGACATGCATCTATTTGCTCAAACGAATGATCGTAATAAGTGTCGCGGTCGTCGCGACCGGCGTATCAACCAGCGTTGCACAAACTATCTCCGTCATTCTCGAAAGCAACGGCGATGGTATGGGTAACAGCTTCGCCGTGTCTCCGATCGGCACTGGTATTGAGATTGACGGCGACGGTGACGTGGTCGTTGCCGGAAGCAACAGTCAGAACGCGTTTCGCGTAAACCCGGCCGGTGCGATAAGCGCGATCATCAATCTCGCAGGAGACGGCAACGGCAATCAGCTTATTGCGCCAAGCGACATCGCTACCGATAGCATGGGAAATGTCTACGTGACCGGACGCATCAGCAATAACGCATTCAAAATCGAGCCCGGCGGCAACATTACTGAAATCCTTGATGCTTCTGGTGCCGGCGGTATCAACTCGATTATGCAGCCAGTCGCGGTCACCACCGATGCAGACGGTAACGTGTTCGTTGCGGGCCGTTTCAGTACCAACGTTTTCAAGATGACACCGGCTGGCGTCATTACGGTCATTCTCGACAACGCCGGTGATGAAATGGGCAACAGCTTTAACCAAGCGACCGGTCTGGCCGTTGATGCGAATGGCAATGTGTTCGCGGCGTGCGAATTCCCCGAACGTGTGTTCAAGATCACGCCTGCCGGTGTCCGTACGTTGTTTTATGACGACAGCGATCTGCCGCAGGATATTGATCCTGTTTTTGGTCCGTTTAGTATTGCCATCGATGCGGTTGGCAATGTGTTTATTGGCGGGCGCTTTTCCAGCAATGTGTTGAAGATTGCACCCAATGGCGACGTTAGCGAAATTATCGACGAAACTGGCGATGGCAATGGCAACTCTCTTAATGAATTCGGTGGCGTTGCTGCAGATGATCTCGGAAACGCTTACGTCCTAGGTCGATCGAGTAACAACGTGTTCAAGGTCGCGCCGGATGGCACGATTACAGTGATCATGGATGAGACGGGAGATGGCTTGGGGAACATGTTGATGCAGCCATTGTCAATTGACGTGGATGCTTTGGGTGCGAATGTTGTCGTCGCACCGGTGGGCAGCTTGGTGTTTAAGATTGATTTCGACGACGACGATGATGGCGTGCCCAACGATCTCGACGAATGTCCCAATACCGGCGCAGTGGTTGCAGTCGGGCCAACTGGGCGACCGTTGCGCGATTGCAACTTGGACTGCGAATTCAACGCGCTCGATATTCAATGCATCGTAGATGAGTTGCTTTCGCAGTGAGCGCGTTGGCGATTAACCGTGGCCGACTAGCAGTTGCCCCACGAGGCCGAGAACGAACCCCAACACCGCTCCCAGCGATGGGGCGTAACGGTTTTCTAGTCGCGCCTGTGGAGCAATGTCCTGGAAGGTGAGATACAAAATTCCCCGCAGCGGCGAAGAGCATGATGCCGCCGACGATATGCGGTTCGCCAGCTGGTCTCAAAGTTCTAGTGCATAAATTGGTGCAGCCCGAAAGCGGTGTGAGGCAATGCAAATGGGTTGAATCGCTCACTAATTCCCGGTCAAAATTTCGCGCCGCTCCATTTTGTAAAAATTCTTACGCGAAGCTTTACGCCGCAGCCTTTATCGGCCTAGTATCGAGCGTTCGGCTCGGGTGCCACGTCGATAGCGTCCGCAAATAAATCTTGAGCGTTCCAGTTTTCGTTCAAACTTTGGTACGATTTTCGTTTCACTGAGACACCGGAGAATCTTCAGATGAATAAGCCCACCATTGTCGTCGCGCTCTGCGCGATTCTGTTTGTTACACAGTCGAGTCGCGCGAGCATTATGATTAACGAGGTCTTGCTCGAACCGTCTGGCCCGAATGTCGGCCAACAGTTTTTCGAGTTGCGCGGTATGCCGAATCAGTCGCTTAGCGATATCAGCCTCGTCGTGCTCATCGGTGAAGCCAACGGACTCGGTATCGTCGATCAGGTCTTCGACCTCTCGGCGTTTAATTTGGGTTCGAACGGTTTATTCTTATGGCGCGATACGGCGGCGGTGCTTTCACCTGCGCCCGACCCCGATACGACGGTCGGCACCACCACGTTGCCTTTGGGACCACCGGCATTCTTGGCGAACCTGAGCCAAACCTTCTTGCTCGTCTCTGGTTTCAGCGCAAGCCCGAACGACGACCTCGACAATAACGATGATGGCACGCTCGACAGCATGCCGTGGGATTCGGTCGTCGATGCGATCGGCTTGCGCGAAAACGACGGCACGCCCGCCAACGAGTTTGCTTTTGGCGATCAACTTGGCTTTGAAGATTTCCCCGTGACCGGCTTCGATCCCGATGCGATCTTTCGCGATTGCGATGGCACGTGGTACGCGTCGGATATCAACAATAACCCGGGCGGTCCTTTCGAGTTCGATGATAACGAGTTCGTCGATATCAATCTCAATTCTCACACCGGTAGCGACTTTACGGATAAGTCGATGACGCCGGGCTCGGCGAATGTGTGCCTGATCCCCGAACCGGCCACGGCGGCGCTTTTTATGATGGGCTGTGTCGCAATGATTCGTCGCCGTCGATAAAGTCGGCGGTTAGTCATCGGCGCGGTAATCGGCCGATGCGCAGATGAGTTCGGCGATGGCGTTGTTGCACACGTCTTGCATCGTGCGCACGACGGCATGTCGTTTGGCCTTTCCTTTGCCCTGAAGAATGCCTCGCGGATCGGGCAGCATCGCCCCGTGAATAAAACCCAAATGCAATTCGTCGTCCTTTACGCCGATGCCGCAGACGTTTCCGCCGATCGCGCCGTACTTCGCACCGGCGCGGTAATACACCAAGCTGTTAAAGGCGATCTTCTCCGAGGCATTCTGTGCGGCTTTGAAGACAACTTTACGAAGGGCGAGGGCCAACTCGGGCAGGTCTTCCGGCCAATCGCTCACGAACGCGAGCGCTTCGTCATCTGTCAGTCGTGTCGGTGACATTTTTAGCCAAGAAGACCGCTAGTAGTCGGTCGGGTCATCGACCCGACACATGGAGCGCTCGCGGGTAGTTACCAGCGTATCTTCGTGAGCCGATTCACCCTTCAATCAACAGTTCCACCAACCCATCCACATCGCGGCCGTCTAACAGTCCATCTTCATTAAAGTCATACACTGCCAATGATACCGCGCCGGTTGCGTCGAAAAGCACCGCCTGCGCAAAGCCGTCAATCGTGGGTGCGGGTAGATTGCGATTGAGAAAGTTCAGCGGTGGGTTGTTGCCTTCGCTGACTGTTGCGTAATCGAGCAGATCATTGCGAAAGCAGACGGCTTCACCCTGCGGCTCGAACACGACCGTCGCGCTGCAGCCGACTTGGCTCAACACGTCGCCGATGTTCATCCCAGCAGGTCGCAACCACAGATCGATGCGAAAGTAGCCGCGTACGATGATGGCCGAACCGTCCGCTGCGATGTCGCCACCCGTCGGCTGAATTAGATCCCATTGCATTTGGCCGACGTGCTGCAACACATTCACGTTCGTCGTCGATTGCGGAAACGGCGCGCGATAAACCTTGCCGGGCGTAAGCCGCTTTGCGACCAAATAGATATCGCCGTTCGTGTCGATCATCAGCGTTTCGGAATCGCGCGGCCCATCGGGATAGCTCAGGCGAATCGATTCGGCGGGCAAGTCGGCAACGACCGGCGCGCCGACGGCGCTAATGGCGGGTTCGATCGCGCGATAGACGGTGATGTCGTTGCGCATGTTGTTGTTATCACCGATGTCGCCGAGATAGAGATACGACACGCCGCTTGCCGGGCCGGGTCCGACGGCGATGTCTTCCGGGTCACGCACGGATGTCGGTATGTCGAGCGTCCACGTTCCGCGCAACTGCCCGGCATCATTGAGCGCGAAGATGCGCTCGTCGTTGGTGTTGTCGTTGTGCGTGTAGAAAAAGCCGGGCGTGTGGCGGCTGGCGGCGAGGCCCGACGCTTCGACGATCGCGGAAGGCTGCACGGTGCCGCCCTGCATGTAGACGAAGGTGGGGCAATCGTTTCCGGCATGCGTGGTTTGAAGGGGCGAAGCGCAACACATGAGCGCAACGGCAATCAAGCATCGTTGCGTGGTGTCGGCGCGGAAAACGATGATGGCAAGCGAGCGGCGAAAAAAAAACATAAGCCTCGTGGTTCCCCGGTGGGTTAGCGCGTCGCGCAGGGCGATCGCAAGACGGGGCCATTATCGAGCCGGGGCGGAGCCATCACAAGGAACTGAGGTTGGTCTCGGTCGCAAACGTTTGGTTCACTGTTCGGACCCGGCCGAATGAAAATCCTCAAATTCCCTGTCAAGTTCCCGACGCCGTCTTCGGCATGCCATATTAAATAAGGAATTTCCGACCGAACTTGCCCCGGAATGCGCAGTTGATATTAGAACCGACCATCCCAGAATCCGGTTAGACATTTCATCGGTTCTCGCGAACAAGGGAGCATCTGCATGACCAGGCCCACATCATTGACGTTACTTCCGATAATGGCCGTGACACTGCTCTTGGCAACCCAAGTAGCGCTTGCGCAGCTCATGCCGGTGCACGAATACCGATTCGCTGGAACCGGAATCGACAGCGCAGGAGTGGGTGATGGTAACGTCGGATCGAATATCGCGTTTACGGTCGACGGCGTGCCCGTTGGATTAGGCGCTGCGATGGTCGTGGGCACCAATGGCTCGGCACCGAATAATGTAATTGCAGTGCCGAACGGCGATTTCTTCGATTTCGGATTGGGCGATTTCAGCATCGCGTTCTGGGCGAAGCGCGAGCATGCCGACAGCGGCAACGGTGACGGCATTTGCGATGCGCTCTCCGGTAATGGGCGTGGTTGGCAAGTGAATTTTGCAGCCGATGACGTACTCCGCATTCGTCTCGATGATAACAGTGGCGCCACTGCCAACTTTGACTCGACGACGACAATTACCGATAGCGAATGGCATCATTATCTGGTCACGGTAGATCGCGATCAGACGGATGGGTTGAAGTGGTACATTGATGGCGCGCTCGATTCGAGCCACGACCCAACTGCACTTTCTGGAAACATCAATCCCAACCAGGCGTTTTGGATTGGCGGGATTAACGACGACAACAATCAAGGCCTCGACGGGCAATTGGCGTTGCTTCAGGTATATGACAGTGCGTTAACCGATAGCGACGCCGCGCGATTGAAAGTCATCGGCTTCCCAATTCATCAATACGACTTCGAGGGCGATGGCGTCGATAGAGCCGGCGCGGCCGACGGGGCTGTCGGTGCAAACGTCACGTTTAACAACATACGCGTACCGAAGAAACTGGGCCAAGCGGCGGTCTTCGGTTCCGACGGCAGCACTGCGGATAACCGCATCGACGTGCCGATGGCGGACTTCACAAACTTCGGTACGGGCGATTTTTCCATTTCCATGTGGGTCAAGCGCGATGTGAACAGCGCAACCACGCAGGGGATTCTGGATAATCTTGGCGCGGACGGCACACAGATTCAGTTTCTCGCTGCGGACAACTTGCGAGCGCGAATTGATGACGATCTGGGCAACGAGTTTCGCCCGGAGACGGTCGCGAGCATTACCGACCTCGGTTGGCATCATTTGTTATTGACCATCGATCGCGACGCGGTCGACGGCGCAAAGTGGTACGTCGATGGTCAACTCGATAGTAGCAGTGATCCGACGATCATGACGGGTTCGATCATTGCGGATATCGATATGCGGATCGGAACGATCAATCACCTTGGCTTACGCGGTCAGTTGGCGCAATTGGCGTTTTATGATGTGGCATTAACGGCAGATGAGGCGTTCGATTTGGCGGATCTGGACGGCGACGGGATAGCGTTCGCATTTGACGTCTGTGATGGCGCAAACGACGCCGGTCCCGATGCGGACGCCGACGGGATTCCCGATGCTTGCGATGTTTGCCCCGACATTGATGATGCCGGTCCCGATGCGGATGCCGACGGCACACCTGACCAGTGCGATCTTTGTCCAGGCTTTGATGACCTTGCGGACACAGATGGCGATAGCATTGCGGATGGCTGCGATGCGTGTCCCGGATTCGATGATTTTCAGGATAGCGATGCGGATGGCGTGGCCGACGGTTGCGACATCTGCATCGGGGACGACGTGATGGGTGACGGTGATTTCGACGGGGTTTGCGACGATCTCGACGTTTGCGCGGGCGACGATTCGCTATGCGCCGGTCAATCCAATGTCGTGTATGTCTGGGCCAATGCGCCCGGAATTGCGGATGGTTCCAATTGGTACAACGCCTATCGCGATCTGCGTGCGGCGATTACGTCGGCTCCGGCGAACACGGAGATTTGGGTGGCGGCGGGAGCCTACTACGCAGATGGCGGTTACCGCACGATTGGTGGCTCATTCAATCCGGGCAGTGGAGATCAAGGATCATCGATCAACTTGCGACCGAATCGCGCGATCTACGGCGGTTTCTTTGGCAATGAGACAAGCCGCGACGAGCGCGACTGGTTTGCGAATCTCACGATCCTCAGCGGCGACATCAACGGCGACGAAACGTCGTCCGGCAACAGCTACCATGTGGTGAGAGCCGGTGAGGACGACGACAGGACGGCGGTGTTGGATGGCTTCATTGTGACCGGCGGGCATGCGAACGGTCCCGGTAACGACAACAAGGACGGCGGCGGTTTGTTCAATGATGGAGGGAGTCCGTCAATATTCAATTGCGCATTCCTCGGGAATTTCGCAGCCGACGACGGTGGCGGCGTGTACGGCGATACTTTCGGTCGTGACGGGGCGTTGATCGCTTCGTGCATATTCAGCGGCAATACATGCAACGATAATGGTGCGGGAGTTTTTGTCGTAGGCAACCCGACGCTCATCAACTGCTCGCTCAGCCGGAACAACGCAAACGGCACGGGTGGCGGGATGTACTTCGCTGGCCTCGGATCGGCGGTGATCTTTAACAGTGTCTTCTGGAACAATTCCGATCAAAACGCTATTCAGAATTCAGATCAGATCAACCCAGGATTGTCGGATATCGTCGTTAGCCATTCGGTCATTCAAGATGGTTGGGCGGGGGCTGGTTTTAATAATCTCAGCGCCGACCCTTTGTTTGCAGACGTCATAGGGCCCGATGGCGTCGCCGGAACGCTCGACGACGATCTGAGCCTTCTGCCCGGCTCGCCCTGCATCGATGCCGGTGAAGGTTTCGCCCTCCCGCCCGGCGCGGTGTACGACCAACGCGGCAACCCACGATTCGATAACTGTGCGGTTGATATCGGGGCGATTGAAACGTTAACGGGCGCGCTGACCGACGCCGATGGCGACGGCATCGACGACGCATGCGATCAATGCCCCGGAACGATCTCCGGAACAGAGGTCGATGTGTCGGGTTGCCCGGCAGGCGATGAATGCGATCGCGCGCGGGTGGTTGGGCTCGGCATAACATTTGGCGATCTTTTCGACAACAGCGGCCTCAGCGGCGATGACAGTTCGTGCGGTTCGGGAGATACGCTTGACGAATGGTTCGCGTACACAGCGGGTTACGACGGGGCTGCAACTTTCTCCACATGTCATGCGGCGACGCAATTCGATTCGATTCTTGCGATTTACAACGACTGTCCCGGCAGCGGTGGCACGCAAATCGCTTGCAACCGAAATTTCATCGATGGAAACGCAGCATGTTTTCTATCCCAGACCAATAGCGCGGCCACGATCCAGCGGCAGGTCACAGCGGGCACGACGTATTACATTCGGGTCTCGGTGGCGAACGATAACT
>JAUIHO010000307.1 GCA_030432035.1 Phycisphaerae bacterium | reverse complement strand
CGCGCGGGAACTCGCGCATTAGCCGGGCGTAGGTCAACTCGGCCTCTTCGAATTCGCCGTTTTGATAGTGATAATCGCCCTTGAGGCGCAGGGCCTGTTCGGCAACGGGCTTACCATTGGCCCATTCGTCGGTGATCTTGCTCAGGATTTGCAGGGCTTCCTCTTCGGCGGTTAGCCAGAGCGTGCCCTTAAGCATGCGCTGCTTGCGATCTTTGAACAGCAGCATTTCGGCAATGATGAGTTGGCGGCGCAGGGCGCGATCGGAGATGTCGCTACCGGGCCAGGCCTCGGTGACTTCTTCCAGCCATTCGTGGGCCTGAATCAGGTCGCCGCTCTTAGGGTTGGCATCTTCGGCGGCGATTTCGGTTTCGGCGGCGTAGAACAGGGCTTCGTCGCGTAGGCTCGATTCGGGGTATGTGTCGAACCAATCATCGAACGCATCGCGGGCATCGCCGTATTCATTCTTGGCGAGCAACGCGCGGGCGATGGCCAGATCGCCGGCATCGGTACCGGGCACGGGCGGGGGGATTTCGACCCACGTGCCGGTGGCCACGTCGTATTCGAGCCGTTCGTTGTATGAGTTCTCGTCCTGCGCCAGCGCGGGAACGGTCGCGATAAGAACGATGGCGAGGGTGAATCCGGAAATTCGGTGCGGCATCCTTGCAGCCTTTCGAGATGGGGCGAGCGAGGCAGTACCGCGGGGCAGCGCCTCGAATGGTCGCGAATTGTAAATGCCGATGACGGGGATGCAATCTGCGGCGTTTAATGGCAATGTGGCAGATTGCTCGCGGCTTGCCGGGCTTTATAATCCACGCGCAGAGGACGACCGGTAACGCCGAAGCGCCGATGTTGCGGTGCGAGCGTTGGGTCGGTGACAGATTGGTCAACGGAATGCAGAAAATCTACCGGGCACGGACGATCGGCTGGCTGATGGCAGGTTTCTTGGTCGGCAGCAGCGGCTGCGGCTACAGCACCGACCGATCGGAACATTTTCGTACGCAAAACACGGACAAGCGCCCGATTCGCACGGTGGCGGTGCCGATCTTCCAATCGCGCGAGTTTCGCCGGGATTTGGAACTGCAGTTGACGGAGGCGCTGAAAAAGCGTCTTGAGGTCGAAACACCGTACAAGCTGGCCAACGAGTCACGGGCCGATACGGCGATTTATGGCGAAGTGCTGGAGGTGCGCCAGGGCACGATCGGCCGCGATTTTCGGCTGGTACGGCCGCGAGAAACGGCCATGACGATGGTCGTGAACTGGCACTGGAAAGATTTGCGCACGGGTGAAATTTTGGTTAATCGCCCAAGTTTCGTTCAGACAGTAGATTACATCCGTCCTCTCGGCGAAGATTTTTATCACGCCAGCCAGCGCGTTTCGGACCGAATGGCCGAACGCATTCTAGAAGAGATGTATGCTGATAATTGGTAATGGCCTTGCCGTTGCTATAATCCGATGGATTTAAAGGCTGTCGGCCCGCCTCGTGTATGTGGCGCGCGGGTGGACGGCCCTATTTTGTTAGGCGAGCGATACTGCATGTCGGAAAACAAATCCAAGCACGAAAACCAGGATGATGGTGGGTCGAATCAGAATCGGCCTCAGCCGCCACGACCGGGTAAGCCGCGTATGTCGCGCCCGTTGATGGGCTATCTCGGCATGGGGCTGGTGATTTTGATGGTCTTGATGATCGTCACCCAGTCGATGCCCCCGACCAAAGAGATCAGCATCGACGAGTTCTGGAAACAGGCTCAGTCGCAGAACCTTGCTGAGGTCACGATCAGCGAAGAAGCGATTCGCGGCAAGTTCAAGGCGGGTGTGCAGGGCGGTTCGGCTCAGCAGCAAACGCGCGACTTCATGGTGAAGTACAACACCGTCGGCGAGTTCAACAAGGTTGAAACGCAGCTTCGCGAGATTTCGCCGAATACCAAGATCAAATATCAGGCCAGTCGCCAACCGTTCATCAACATGTTGTTGAGCTTGGTGCCGTGGCTGCTCATCTTTGCGTTCGTTTGGTTCGTGCTGTTTCGGCAACTGCGTTCGTCGGCAGGTGGTGCCGGCATGCTGGGCAACTTCGGTCGCTCCAAGCATCGCGTGAGCAGCAAAGAGACGACCAACGTGACGTTCGCCGATGTGGCGGGCGTGCAAGAGGCCAAGCAGGAAGTTACCGAAATTATCGAGTTCCTGAAGAACCCCAAGAAGTTCCAACGCTTGGGCGGTCGCGTGCCGCGCGGTGTTTTGCTTGTGGGTGAGCCCGGCTGCGGTAAGACGCTGTTGGCCAAGGCCATGGCGGGCGAGGCCGATGTACCGTTCTTCAGCATCAGCGGCGCCGACTTTGTCGAAATGTTCGTCGGTGTCGGTGCGTCGCGCGTGCGGGACTTGTTCAAGTCGGCCAAGGAAAACTCGCCCTGCATCATCTTCCTCGATGAAATCGATGCTGTCGGTCGGCGTCGCGGCGCGGCCTATGGCGGCGGCGGTCACGATGAGCGCGAGCAAACGCTGAACGCGATTCTGGTCGAGATGGACGGCTTCGATACATCGGACCAAGTGATCGTGATCGCGGCGACCAACCGTGAAGACATTCTCGATCCGGCGTTGACGCGACCGGGTCGTTTCGACCGTTCGGTGTTTGTGCCGTTGCCCGATTTGAAGGGCCGGCTCGAAATCCTGAAGGTGCACGCACGCAAGATCAAGATTTCGCCCGAAGTTGATCTCAGTCGGTTGGCACGCGGGACGCCGATGTTCAGCGGTGCTGAGCTGGCAGCCATCATTAACGAAGCGGCGATCATCGCGACCATGGAACAAAAAGACATGGTTGACATGGATGATCTGGAAGAGGCTCGCGATAAGATTCGCTACGGCCGCTCCAACAAGAGCCGCGTTGTCGAAGAAAAAGAACGCATCGCAACCGCCTATCACGAAGCGGGCCATGCGGTGTTGCAAGTCGAGTTGGAAGATGCCGACCCGCTGCACAAGGTCACCATCATCCCGCGCGGCCAAGCGATGGGGGCGACGATGTCGCTTCCCGAAAAAGATCGCTACGGTTACGCACGCAAGTGGTTGCAAGCCACAATGCGCGTGATGTGTGGCGGTCGCATCGCGGAAGAGCGACACAACGGCGACATCAGCAGCGGCGCGGCAATGGATATCGAACAGGTCACGCGTTTGGCGCGGGCGATGATTCTCGAATGGGGCATGAGCGAAAAACTCGGCTTCGTGAAGTATTCGGCGCTGGACCGAAATGAGTTCGGTTTTGGTGATAAGCCTTATTCCGATGAAACCGGCCACGTGATCGATAGCGAAGTGCGTCGCATGGCCGACGAGGCCTATCAGGATGCCGTTCGCATTTTGAACGACCATTGGCAAAAGGTGGATGCCGTCGCACAGGCGTTGTTGAAGTACGAAACGCTCGATGCTGAGGAAGTGCAAAAGCTTTGCCGCGGTGAGTCGCTCGATAAGCCGACGCTTTCCGGCATGTTGGCAGATGAAGAGCCGCCGCCGGTCAGCAAGCCGGCAGCGTCGCCGTCGAACGATCCGAAGCCGGACTTCCCCGGTGGGTCGTTGCCGCAGCCCGGTTAAGCGGCTGCAATAGACATCGAGGCATCAGAATACAAAGGTCGGCGTTAATCGCCGGCCTTTTTTATTGGGTTTAGGCGGTTGTCGATTTATTGGACAGTAGATTGGGAGTTAACCGTTAGACGCGCTGAGCGAACCCGCTGACAATAGATGACGCGTGGATTGTAGAATGTGGATTGCGATGCATGCGTTGGTGAGCAGTCGCAAAAGGCGACGGTGAGGAGTTTGGCCATGGCCGATTCAGAGATCGTGATGGTTGGCCCGGGTGAAATCCCGCTGGTGACCAACCTGTACAACGAGATATTCCGGCCGCCGCAGGATAAGGCGTTCTTCGAGCGTCGACTGTTGGGTCGGTATAACAAGCTGTTGCTCGTGGCAAATATCGAGCGCCAACCAGTCGGTTTTGCGCTGGGGTTCGAACTCAAGCCGAGTGTTTTCTTCGGCTGGTTGTTGGGCGTGCTGCCGAGTCAACGGCGGCAGGGCGTGGCGTCGCAATTGTTGGAGGCGATGACGACGTGGGCGGCCGAGCACGAATATCACGGCCTGCGCATGGAGTGTCACAACGCTCATCGACCGATCCTGCATCTCGCGATCGAATCGGGGTTCAACATTGTCGGCGTTC
>JAUIHO010000061.1 GCA_030432035.1 Phycisphaerae bacterium | reverse complement strand
GCGCGATCCGTGTGCGTGAGTCGCTGATAGTGATTGTGCACGGCCACCGAGAGATTCTTCTTGGCGTGTTCCTGACCGATCACGTAGCGGTTGAGATACTCCATGATCTCGCGCGGCGTGGGGATCTTCTGGAAGAGCGGGCGCAGGCCACTGGCTTTGCGGCGCTCCTGCTGAATAATGTTGTGGCAGAGATCGACGCAGTTTGAACAGATGTAGGCATCCTTCGGTCCTTCGACCATCGGGCCGACTTCGCGATGCGTCTTTCCGCAAAAACTGCAGACGCTTTGCTTGCGCCGCGTCTTGTTACCACCGGCTTGGCCGCCGGTGGTCGATGGGGTCTCGCCGTCAGGGCCTTTGCGGTTGCCGCCGTTAGAGCCTTTTGAATCTTTGGCCAATGGAATCGTCCTTTACTCGAATTGCGCCGTCGTGCAGCCGTTTCACTTTAGTGAATTGTATCGTGGTGCAAGCAACATATCGACTGCGCCAATAGGGCCTCTTTATCACATTTCCGACTGTAAAACCTTGCGCGGCAACATCCTGCGCGTCTGACGCCGTGGGGAGAAATTTTCTGATTACGGCCGATCGAAACCATCGGAACGCGATGACGGTCGGCGCGTCGGGGAGGCAGGTCGTGCGGGTGCGGCAGGTTCATCCGACGCGTTATCTTCGGACAGCGAGCCTTTGACCTGTTCGATCACCTTGGTACGCAGCGTTTGGTACTCTTGCTCGGAGATTTGGCCGCTTTTTTTGAGTTCGCGCAACTCTTGCAGGCCGAACGGGTCGTCCAGACCGCCACCGCCCTCGGCTTGGAGCAGTTTCTTGCGGATTTGAAAGACGATCAGTCCGCCGACGAGGATGATCGCGATGATGATCGAGCCCCACAGCACAACTTCACCGGCACCGCTGCCGCTCTGTGCGAGAAGCGCATGCTGATGACGGGTTGTGATGGCGAGGGCTAAATCGATCAAAACAAAACGCGGTGGGTTAAATGCTTAGCGGCATCGATGGCGACGGCGCACGACCAGCCCGCCACTTACCGCCAGCAGGCCGATGGCGGCCTCGATGCCCATGGCACCGCAAAACGGAAAGAGAAACGGTAGGCCGGGGCCGTTGTTGACGTATGCCGCGCCGGTGGTGTCCACCTGCTCGGCGATAATGGCTTCTAACTCGTGGCCGCGGTCGTCTTCCTTAACGCTGGCGAGGAGGTCACCGAAGCCGTCTTGCGGCAAGCCGAAGGTGGCTGCTGCGCCGGTGCCGCCGGGGATGTTGCGAACCTGCGAACTCACGTTGAGTTCGAGCTCAAATTCTTCGCCGGGCACGAACTGGTAGGAATAGGGAATTTGCGTGCCGGCAAAAATGACGGCGTTTACGACGGGCAACGTGGTAATCAAACCGGAGAAATCGATGACAGGCGGCGCGATCGGCGCGAGCACGCCCGTGGCCTCGCGAATCGACACGGTGCCGCCGGGGCCACCGCCCATGACGAGGCTGCCCGCAGCGACTTCGACGGTATCATCGTCGGACGTGCGCTGGATCACACTGATATTGAAGGTTGCTTCCACACCGGTGAGGTCGAGATCGGGATTGAGCGACGTGATCACGAGGACGCCCGAAATCACGATGTTGCTGGTGGCAGTTGACATGCCGCCGGTCGGTACACCGCCGGTGTTCGCTGGAGCGTCCAACACGATCAGGCGCGTTTCGCTGGCCGACCCTTGCACGAGCCAAGTGGCTTGATCGTCGTCAGTGAAACACGAGAGGTCGAAACCGACATCGTTGGGGTTGCCGAAACCGCTTAGATTCGGGTTTTCGAACAGGCTTAACGCGGTGCCGCCGGCTGACAGGTCACCGTTTTCGTCGAAGAAATCGACGCGGGCCGTTGCCACTGCCGGGGGCGTCGGCACGGTGCCGGGCACGCTGTTTTCGCTGAAGTCGCTCTCGGTCGGAACATCCGAACCGAAGAGCACGACGCGTGCCGAGGCGTTGCCGGTGATAGAGAGAATCGCCGCGTGGGTCTGGTTGGCCGCAAAAACGGCAACGACCAGCGCCAGAATCGTGGTGTGACGAATACGAGAAAAGGCGGAAACGTGCATGGCTCACCTGTGATGCTGGCGCGAGGATTCGAATGGCGGCTAAAGCGGCTGTGCCCCCTTCGGACTATTCAATGTACCCCACGGAAAGCAAAAGTCCAATATGGAGCACACCTGCAGGGGCGGAACCGACACCAATAATAGGCACGCCCAAGCGACCTTAAATCGCTAGTGGATCGAGCCGATAAAAAGGGCAACTCCTCGTCGAATCGGAATGACCAGAATTGGAGCACCCCTTATGACTTTCCTGACCGCTCGATCTTCTGTTGGTATGACGGCTTTCATGGGCCTGACGGCTATCTTATGCGCGACGGGCTGCGACGTGCTCGGCCCGGTGGCGAGCCTGCTGGGCAACCCGGGCGTGAACGTCGAAATCAAAAATGACACCGCATTTTTTGCGGTGCCGGATTTGCGCACGGCCGGTAGTCGCAATTTCATCGAAGACGCATTCGCAGATGACGAAGCCGTGGGCGGGCCGGTAGCGCCCAATCAGACGGTCAGAATATTCTTGCCGTGTGATGGCGACTTGGAACGCATCGTGTTCGACGGCGCCCGTTTTCAGGATGCCGGTGGGTTCGCATTGGGGGATTCGGACACGAGCGAGTCGCTGCGTCGCGACGTCGATTTTGACTGTGGCGATACGATCAACATTCGGCTCTCCGGCACGGTGTTTTTCTTTCGGTCGAGCCTTACCGTGGACAATACGGGCCGCGACATCTTTGGCGGCAGTAACCTCAGCGGCGATGGTGACGACGAAGACGACATCGGCGATTTGATTGACGATATCTTGGGGAGTTAACGCCGAAGGAATGTCTGTGCGATGTAACGCACGCCGCATTGATGATTCGAAAATTGAAGAGCCCCCGCAATCGAGGTGATTCGATTGCGGGGGTTTTGTTTTTATCTACGTGATTCGATGGTTAGATCGAATCCGGATCGAAGTCGGCGTCCGACAGTTTGGCGTCGAAGTTCACGTCGGTGTATTCGTACTTGCCGAGCAGTTCTTCGGGAATCGGAGAGTCACTGCGGAAAGTATGAATCGCGATCGGCACGCCCCATTCCTGATCGATGTAGATCAGCGCCAGCCGATCGGGGTACACGCCGTTGTCGTCGGTGTAGGGCAGCAAGCGCTTGATTAGCCAGACAGGCCGGCCCTTGAACTCGCCTTGACCCTGATATTCGAGCGACAACGTGCCTTCGTCAGCGGCCATTTGCGAAAAGCGCACCAACAACTCCAGCCCGCGCTCGAAACCGAATTGGTCGATGAAGCGTCGGCCGGCTTTCTTTGCACGGTCGCTGCGAATGGGCTGCTTGAGAACGCCCGCAATGCCAAGCAGGCCCGCTGGTCGCACGGCGCAGAGTTGACGCAGTTCCGGTTCGGATGCGTCTTCATCGACCCACTTGTCTTTGATGTAAATCACCTTGCCCGCGAGGCCGGGATTTTCCACGAAGTGGAAGTAAACACTGTATGGCTCCGCGCGAAACTTTGCTTCGATGACTTGCTGTTTATTGATCGTGTCGCCGATGCGTTCCTGTTTGGTGAAGGTGCAGGTGTAATCAGCGGATTTGGCAACGGCGTCCGCATGGAGCTGTTTGAACGCCGCAAGCGGATCGGACTGAACCAAGGCGGCCATCGTGTTCGTCGCTGTTGCGGGTTGAGCGGCGACGGTCGGTTGTGCCGTGTTCTCGGTACCAGAATCGGTTGAAGGTTGCGGCGTGTCGACCACCGTGACTTGGCGGGCCGTTGTTTCGGGATCGGACGTCGTCACCGCAATCTTGGCAGCGGTGTCGTCGGCATTCATCAATGTCATGTTCGACGACGAACCGTTGGTCGGCTTGTTCGAAGTCGACGTGGCTGGTTCTTTGATGATCACGGCGGGCTCGTCGAGCACAACGGTTTCGTTCTTCGGCTGACAACCGGGGTCGGCAAACAGCGCAACGGCGAGCATAAGGACCGCCAGCACTTGCAGCGAGCGACGCAACCGGGTGGCAATGGTGGGTTTATCTTTCGGCACGTGGTTCCTTTTTCGTGGCGATGAAATCGTCTTTGTGGTGGGCGTGGTCGGCCCAACGTTGCGCCGCTGGTTGAGCATAGGTCATGCGGCGGCGGCAAATTGGCAACCGCATTTCTTATACACTCGGCTGACGGCTTGGGTTCACTACAGCGCCGGTAATAATGCAGTTTTTGGCTTCTGAACCGGGGCAAAACGTCGTTGGCGGGTCGGCAATTCGGGGGTCGTTGACAAATCTTTGCAGCGGCTAGGTCGCGGGGGATTGCTTGAGCGAGAGATTGTCCAGCGACTCGCGACCGACCTTGGCGGCGGCTTGTTGTGCGGTTTCGGCTTGCGTTTTGGTGTTTTCGAAGCCGAGAACTTCGGGGCGGAACTCGGGCACGAGTTCGCACAACCGCTGACGCACTGCCTCGGGGGAAAGATCGTTGCTGTCTTTCACCAACGCAACCGCACCATCGCGAACGGTTTCCCAATTCTCTTTTCGGTTACGCCAGACGTAGATTTTTTCGTGCGTCGTCGGGCCCATGTTTTCGCCTTTGACGCTTAACTCTTCGTACAGCTTTTCGCCGGGTCGAATGCCGCTGAACACGATCTCAATATCTTCGCCAGCGCGCAAACCGCTAAGCGTGATCATCTCTTTGGCGAGATCGACGATCTTCACGGGCTCGCCCATATCGAGCACGAAGATATCGCCGTCGCTACCCATCACGCCGGCCTGCAAAACCAACTGCGAAGCTTCAGGGATGGTCATGAAGTAACGCGTCATGCGCGGGTCGGTGACGGTGATGGGGCCACCTTCGGCGATCTGCTTTTTGAAAATCGGAATTACCGAGCCGCTGGAGCCGAGCACGTTACCGAAGCGCACGGTCATAAATTGCGTGTCGCTGTCTTGTCGCAACTGTTGGATGTACATCTCGGCGACGCGTTTGGTGCAGCCCATGACCGACGTTGGGTTAACGGCCTTGTCGGTCGAGATCATCACGAAGCGGCGCACGCCGTGACGTTTGGCGGCGTCGGCGATGGTCTTGGTGCCGAGGATATTGTTCTTCACGGCCTCGCCGGGGTTGATTTCCATCATCGGCACGTGTTTGTGTGCGGCGGCGTGGAAAATGACGGCGGGCTTGTGCGTGCGAAAGACGGTTTCGATGCGGTCGGCATCGCAGATGTCGGCGATGCAACATTGCCGCGGTACGTTGGGGAACGTGCGGTTGAGTTCGCGATCGATTTCGAACAGGTTGTTTTCGGCCTGCTCGATCATCAGCAGATTGGCGGGCTCGAAGCGTGCGATCTGGCGACACATTTCGGAGCCGATCGAACCGCCGGCACCGGTAACGAGTACGACCTTGCCGTGCAGATTGTCGCGAATGGCTTTCAAGTCGAGTTCGACTTGTTCGCGACCGAGCAAGTCCTTGATTTCGACGTCGCGGATTTGGCTGACGGTGACTTTGCCTTCGATAACGGCTTCCATCGCGGGGATGGTGCGGAATCGCACGTTGGTGCCTTCGCACTGTTCGACGATGCCGCGGAGCAACCGTTGCGGTGCGTTGGGCATGGCGATGAGCAGTTCATCAACGTTGTAGCGTTCGCAATATTCGCGCGCTTCGGAGACGCGGCCCAGCACGGGCACATCGTGAATGCGAAGCCCTTGCTTGTGCGGGTCGTCATCGAGAAAGCCGACGACGGCGTAACGCACGACCTTCATGCGGTGGATTTCGCGCAACAGCGCTTCGCCAGTATCGCCTGCGCCGACGATGATGCATTGATGAATGCCATCGGAGTCGGCCGAGCGAATTTCTTCGTAGTAGAAGCGTACGAGCGAGCGGGCACCGACGACGAACGCGATGGAACAGCCCCAGTCGATTAAAAACACCGACGTCGGGAATGGTGGCCGACTATCCAGAAATTCGGGATAGAGGTTGACGAAGCCGTAGAACGTGAGGATTGAGAACCCGGCGGCGATATTGGTCGCCATACCGATCGACATTACGTCGCGCATCCCGACGTAGCGCCACGTTCCGCGAAACAACTTCATCGACCAGAACACCAGCATCTTGATGGTGACGGCTGCGGGGACCAATGGCACGAAAAAGGGCAGGAACCATTGATCGAAGCGCTTGAAGTTGAAATAGATGCCGAAGCCGGCAAAAAACGCGAATGCGAACAACAGGATGTGCACCAAGACCGCCAACAGGCCGCGGTAACGACGTACGCCCGTGCGGTTTCGAACGGGCAATTCGGATGATGCGGCCTTTTCGGTCATTTAGTTCAACGTTTGTGCTATCAAAGTCTTGTCGTCGCCATCATCGTCGGGCGGCTTTCATCGATTCAACCAGCATTCGGGCGAGCATCCGATTGCGATCGAGTGCACCCGTTCATTCTTGTTCCGCGTCGGCGTCCTGCTCGGTGTCTTTCGCTTCAAGCAAATCCAGGAACTGCTGTGTCTGCTCGATTCGCTGCTCCAATTCGTATGCAAGCTGAGGCGAAATCGAAATCACTTCAGCCTGTTGGGTGTACAGCTTCAATGCGGAGCGCGTTGACGATTGGGCCAGCCTGCGATCGCCATTTAAGTGCGCGTATAACGCGAGCATCAGGTAAGGCGTCGCTTCGTTCTGGGTATTGATCGCGAGGGCGTTTACTTCATCCAGGCGACGGCTCCAGTCGCGGTCGTTCTCGAAGAAATCCTCTCGGCGGAGATCGAGCTCGTCGAGCGACGTTAAGCGCGTTAAACCTTGCGTTAAATACACCAACGCCGTATTCAGGTTGCGCTTTTCGCGCTCGACGATGGTGAGCGCGATATAGTTGGCTGGATCTTCGGGTTGCAGGCTGCGGGCCGTGTTGAATTTCTCGACTGCTCGCGTGAACAGCGCGATTTGATCGGCAAGTTCGCGCGGTTGATCGCCGTCGTCCTGCAGTGCCATCCGGAAAATCTCGATCCCTTCGGCGCGCAGGTCGTCTGCACGATCTTGATTCTTTAAGTCGCGCTCATCTCGCTGCGAAAATCGCCAGTCACCGGAATCGAGGACCGATCGGGAGGTGGAGCGCTCCTTCAAAGCGGTTTTCACTTCTTCGAGGGTCCACGGCGGTTCCGTCGGGCTACGGTACGGGTTTTGGTCCACCGGCATGCGGACCAGTGCATTCAGATAATCCGATTTGACATTGATCCAGTTGTTTCGTTGGAGGGAATAGCTCGCAAAATCGTTGGGGCGTTTGATGCCGGCCACGACGCCGAATCGGCGATCGAGGAACATCGAGTGCCCACGATGCCGACTCATAAAATAACCCGGAACGTGAACTTCCGACTTTGGAATCTCGTTCTTTGCATCCCAAAGCCGCTTCTTACCGGGCAGTCGGGACTGCGACTGATTCGCGAATCTTGAGGCCTGCAGGGGATTACGGTAATACTGTCCGACCGCCGGCTCGAGCGAGGCGGCAGTGACTGTAAGTGCTGTTATGATAAGGGTTTGTCGGATCATTCGTTATGCTCCGGCTGTGGGTTTCACAGCCCTCCGATAGTATCGGTTTCACACCCCCGTCGCAATAGTTATTAGACTGCGACCGGGATTCGGAATGTGCGTTTACTATACGTTTTGGCGTGTTTGATAGATCGTAGGCCGTAACGGGTGCCCTCGAAAAGCATGGCGCGAATCTCTTTTTTATCGATCTCTCTGGCGGCAAAGTGTCGGCTGCTCTTCGGCATGGCCGTGTTGGTGATCATTGCCGCCGCGCTGTTTGTGCCGTGGCTGCGAATGCGCGACTTGGTGCACGAAAACAACGTGCAGATGGTCAAGATGACGGGCCGGCTGGCGTTGGCGCAAATCTCGGGGGGCGATGGAAACTGGGATTTAAAGCAGCGCGTGCTGGATAATTGGTGGCCGTCGATCGCGCAGCTTCACAGTTTTGAGGGGCCGCCTCCACGATTGATTCCCGTGGACGGTCGTGGGTCAAAAAAGTTGCCCATCGGCACGGATGACTATGCAAAAGAGGGCATTAGCTACCTGACATCGAACCCGCAGGCCGAAGCGTCGCCGCCGATTTGGGAGCAAATTAACGGGCGAATGGTTTATCGGACGGTCGTGGCAGTCAGGCCGCAGATCGCCGCACAGCGACAGCAGCCGCTTGCAGCGGTGATTACCGTGGATTACCCGGTGGCGGACGCGCGGGCCGCGTTTTTTGTCAACATCGGTCTCTGCCTGATGGCCGGAGCGCTTGCCGGAACGCTTGCCGTCTTGGTGTTCTATCTCATCACCAATCGACTCATTCTCTCGCCGGTGTTGCAACTAACGAAGGTCGCCGAAGCCGTTTCGCATGGTGAGCACGGCGTGCGCAGCAACATCGCGACGGGCGATGAATACGAAGAACTGTCGCGCGCGTTTAACGCGATGCTGACGCACTTGCAGTCGTCGGAGAACGAATTGCGACGCATCAATCGCAGCCTCGACACGCGGTTGGATCAGCTTGCCGAAAAGAACATCGAGCTGTTTGAAGCCAACAAGCTCAAGAGCCAGTTTCTATCTAATGTGAGTCATGAGTTGCGCACGCCGCTGTCGTCGATCATCGGCTTTGCGGAGCTGTTGCGCGAATCGGCCAGCGGTGAGGGCGAACGGCAGTATCGCTACGCCGAAAACATCATGTCGAGCGGGCGCATGCTGTTGGGGTTGATCAACGACCTGCTGGACCTGGCGAAGATCGAAGCGGGTAAGCTGCAGTTGCATTTGGCGGATATCAACCTGCGCGACCTGCTTACCAACCTGATCGATTTCGTTCGACCTTTGGCGGATAAGAAGAGCTTGCAGCTTGCCGTTATTTTGCCGGATGAGATTCCGAAGCTGCATTCCGATCCGGGGCGTATGCAGCAGATTTTGTTCAACCTGCTGTCGAACGCAATTAAGTTCACGCCCGACGGAGGGTTGGTCGAACTGTCGTTGGTCGTTGAAGATGCCGACGAGATCATCATTCGCGTGCGCGACACGGGGGTGGGGATTGCGGAAGACAAGCTCGAAACGGTTTTTGAGAAGTTTCGCCAGCTCGACGGATCGATGACGCGCGAACACGGCGGCACGGGGCTTGGCTTGGCGATCAGTCGCGATTTGGCACGATTGTTGGGTGGTGATTTGACCGCCGCCAGCCGCGAGGGCGAAGGTTCGACTTTTACCGTGCGATTGCCGACGTCGGCACCGCAAGATGCTGATACGACGATAATGAACAAGATTGACTTGGCCAGTTAGTAAAGTCGGGGACGGCGTCATTGTTAGGCGCGCGGCGCTTCGTTGATATGGTTTGGAGTTTTTTTGAATGTCGCCGCGGGACACCGATCGACGAAAGCGTCGTGTCGTGTTCAAGTTACTTTGTGGGTTCGTGATGTTTGCGATCTGGTTAAAACCCTCACCCCAGCCCTCTCCCTGCGAGGGAGAGGGAGTATACGTCGCACGCAAATTCGACAATGCACGCAAAAACGACATCGCTGGCAAGTTTGAAATCGCAAGCAAAGTCGACATCGCTCGCCAACTGATATGACCAAGCATAGCCCGCCACATCAAACGCCGAGTGATCAACCTACGCCCAAGGCGCGCAGTAAGTGGTTGCGCAAACTTTCTACAGTCGTCGTGGCGACGTGCGTGGGCCTGCTGCTTATCGAAGGTGGGTTTCGGTTGTTGGGGCCGCCGCAGTACGAGGCGCGCAAGATTCTGCCGCGTGGTGTGCCGTTTACCAGCGGGCCGAATGGGCTCCTGCAATATCAACCCAACGCATCGTTTTATGCGCAGTACGACCCGCGCGGAACTGAGGGCGGCAACGACGGGCGCGTGGACTATCAGATCAATAGCCACGGGTTTCGCGGGCCGGATTTTGGAGCCAAAGCGGAGACGACGTTTCGGGTCGTTTGCCTCGGCGATTCTTTTACGTTTGGCGAAGGCGTTGCAGCAGACGACACCTGGCCGCGACAATTGGAATCGTTGCTGAAGACGCGCGACGGTGAACGAGAGCAAGCTTCGGTCGAGGTTATCAACGCCGGCGTGCAGGGGCATGGCTTAATCGATGCTGTTTACAACTATGCCGTGCACGAACGCGAGTTTGAAGCCGATGTCGTGCTGCTGGCGTTCTTTATGAACGACCTGATGCCGCAAGGTGAAACGATTGCGCTCAACGACGCATTGCATCGTGAGCGACCGGCAACGGGCTTGGCGAAGTGGTCGCGCGTGGCGGATTTTTTTCAGGATCGCGCGTTCGCGAAGCAGCAACACGAAGTGTTGCTAACGGCGATTCACGACAGCTTTAACGACGACGGTCGAAACACGTTTAAGAAGGTGCTGACGGAGTTCGATTCGTATCTTCGCGAGCAAAATATAAAGTTCGCGGTCGTGGTCTATCCGCTCTTATGGCAGTTGGACGACGAGTATCCGTTGACTGTGGAGCACCGATTTATTCGCGATACGCTTGCCGAGGTGGGTATCGCACACCTAGACTTATTTGACGCCCTGAAGGACGGGCCCGCCTCAAGCTTGTGGGCGCATCCGACGGACCATCACCCCAATGCCGCCGCGCATCGACGCGCGGCGCGTGCAATTTCCAACAAGCTCGAATCTCTCGGCTGGTTGCCGTAATCAATACGCGCTGCGACTGCGTGCGTGCAACTATTGCGCGACGCGCAAGATTCATCGATCGTTTTATTAAACGACCTATATCCGCGCGCGGTTTACGGCGGGCGCAAATATTGACGTCTGTAAATATTTGCAACGCCGATTCGATAACAGGCGTTCAACCTGATAACGCGGGTCGTGTCTTTATCGGAAGCAACGCGATATGCAATGAATCGCGGATATCAGTATTGAGAAGCCCACGAATCGAACCGATTTGGTGGTGTATAATTTAGGAGCCCACGGTAGCGAAAGGAGACCCGCGATGGCATCCTACGATCTGCGTAGAATATTGGCCGGTTGGGAGTACGAGCCCGGCCAAATCACCGTTCGCAAGATCTCAGGTGACGACGGGGCCGTGAAGATCCAGATGCGTCTGGACTTGGGCATCCTACAGATGGAGGCCAGCGGTCGCCCCGATGGTCGCCGTCCACACGGGGAAGAGTCGCTACTCGAGTATCACCTTAAGCGTTTGCAACTGCACGAACAGCGCAACGGCACGCCGTTGGGTTTCGAACTCACGCCCGATGAATGTCAAACGCTGCGCGAAGAATCGTCGCAATACTATCACCGCTATTTGGCGGAGTTTGTGTTGGAAGATTTCGCGGGTGTGGAGCGCGATACCGCGCGCAACCTGAAAGTGCTCGACCTGATGGGCAAGTTCGCGGTGGAAGAGTCCGACCGCCTGTCGTTGGAGCAGTTTCGACCTTACTTGATCATGATGAACACGCGGGCGCAGGTGCACATGGCGCTGCGGCAGGGGCGATTTAAGACGGCACTGGCACGCGTGGAAGCGGGGCTAAGCCGCATTCAGGAAATCTTCTCGGAGTATTCGGATGAGGAATCGTTCGAAGACGCGAGCGAAGTGATGATCCTGATGGCGCTGCGCAAAGAGATTCGCGCCCGTATGCCGGCCGACCCGGTTGAAAAGCTGGAAGCCGAGCTGACGAAGGCTGTCGACGACGAACGCTACGAAGACGCCGCCGTATTGCGGGAACGCATCGAAGCGATGCGGGCCAAGACGACCTCGGGCGCGCGGCGGAAGCGACGGTAGGGGGCTGAGTGATTTAGGCCAGCCCGGCAATTGAACGTTCGACCGGTCAAGACCAACTCGTGAACAGGGTGATACCGGTCGCGACAAATTGAGAATGTCTAAAATCACGGATTCAGTTGCAATTACCGCTGAATCCGTGGTTTTTTATGTTGATCGAGAAACGATAGTTGTTATATGCAAAGTAGCGAGTATTAGGACAGTTCACGTTTGAGAGCGACGGCTGCGCTGTGGCACCGGCTAATAGCCGGTGGATGCTAACAGATCATGCACGGTCGCAGTCATTCGTGAAATGGTCTAGGATTCTGCATTTACGAGAAATCGTAGTGGTGGTTGTCCGGCAAGATTGGATGTATGTGAGTCGCAGCATTAATGAGGCCCATAGATCTCAAATCTCAAATTATGGATTTCATAATTCGGGCGTGCAGATTGCGGTACTCGGAATTGAATGTTGAGTGATTCGATGGCGTATAAGTGATAGGGTATAGTTTTTAGATTAGAGGCGTACATGTAGTTAGCTGCAACTAATTGTCGCGATAACGTTGCATCGGCTCCTCAATGTGCCATCCACTCAGGTGAACCAACATGCCAGACCAAACTACAACCATCTCCGAATTGAAAGGCCTCATGCAACAGTTCGTGGCCGAGCGCGATTGGCAGCCGTTTCATACGCCGAAGAATTTAAGTATGTCGTTGGCAATCGAAGCGGCGGAGTTGATGGAGCATTTTCAATGGGTCGAGAACCCGATGGGGCCGACGGAGCGCGATGAGATCGACCGCCAGGGCGTGCAGGAAGAGCTTGCCGATGTGATGTGCTACGCGCTGTCGTTTGCGACGGCGATGAACATCGATATCGCCGACGCCGTGCGCGAGAAGATGAAGAAGAACGCGCGTAAGTATCCGGCGGAACAGTTTAAGGGGCGGTATCAGATTCGGGACGAGCGGGGGTAACGCGAACCAAACTGAATTGCGGTATGAAGATGGAAACTCTACCGCGATACCGCGAGCATCATTCCGCGCGGGCGGACACGATCAAATTGTCGCGCGTGAGTTTGCGAACCGGGCTTAGGCGGTAGTGGGCAAAGTCGGATACGTAGCGACGCGCGTCGTCGAGCGATTCCGGCTTGCGGCGGCGCAGCGGCGACCATTTGGTGAAGCCGCTGTAGCGTTGCAGGAAGCGATGGGCACGCCACGACATTACTTTCGGGCCAAGGTCCAAGAGCCAATGCACTTCGGGCCGCGAGCCCCAGGTTTCGTAGCGATAGTTGGTGTACGTGCGCACTTCGTCAGCCGTGTATCCGGCGCGCGTCAGACAATCGTTGATCGATTGCGGATCAAACAGATTGATGTGGTACGGATTGAGGCCGAGCCAACGGGCACCGCCGATGACGCGCCAACGGCTGCTCCAGTTGGGCGTGTCGATCTTCAGTATGCCGTTGGGTGCCAAGACCGACTTGATCGATTTCAAGAAAGCAACCGGGTGCGGCACGTGTTCGATCACATCGCCTAAGAACACGACATCGCACGGCGGGAGCGTCGTGAGGTGTCGTTCGATCGGGCCGCTGCGCACATCAAGGCCGAAGGTGGTAGCCGCTTTGCTAACGGCGCCGGCGGATAAATCCGCGCCGATGACACGCCAGCCGCGCGCTTCGGCGAGCGCTGCGAAATGGCCGAGGGCGCACCCGACGTCGAGCAGGCGCTTCGACGATTTCGATTCCAACGGAAGCAAGTGTACGACGTACTGTTGCACGGCGCGGGCCCACCGGTCTTCTTCGTTTTCGCCGAAGACGTAGTAGGCATCATTGTATAGCGCGGTTAGTTCGCCGGAGGTGTAACGCGGGAACTTCTGCACCAACTTACAATCGGCGCAGCGATACAACGCAAACTCTGCGGCTTGGCGCAGACGCAGCAACGGTCGGCGTGTTTTGTTGTCGCGACCGCAGGCGATGCATTGAAATGTTTTATCCGGCGCGGCGGCGAGTTTCGCCTTGGCCTGCGTCCGGTCGGCTACTACAACAGTCATAATGATTATTATCGACTAAAGTGGTGATTTGGCGACGGCGATAAAAGCCGATTTTGCCACAAAGTTCTGCGACAATGCCGATTCTGTGATTTGCCGCCGATCGTAAGTCGTTTTGTGCTTGACAATTACGGGTGAGGTTATCAATTGGGGATGTGCAATCGCACGTTCGGTGTACGTCCCAAATGACGAGGAATAGACAATTGTCGAAACAATATTTGCGTCTGATTGAAACGCTGGTGAACTTGCCGACGGCACCGTTTGTGGAAACTGCGGTGGCGGATTTTATTCGCGATTTTGTTGCGGAGCGACCGGCGTTGAAGTTGAAGCGCGATCGTTTCGGTAACTTGCTGGTTAAGTACGAGCCCGTACGCAAAAGTAAGCAACGCGGACGCCCCTTGTTGTTTGCGGCGCATATGGATCACCCGGGTTTTATCGCGGATGGAACTACTGATGAGGGTTTGTTAAAGGCGCAATGGCACGGTGGTGTGCGCGGCGGATATTTTAAGGGCAGCCGCGTAAAGTTTTGGGGCGATGATGGTTGGCGCAGCGGCACGATCGTTAAGACGATTGCGAACAAGACCAAGTTAAAGGACGCGCGCTATCCCGACCCGCCGCCGAAGGAAGTGCATATCAAAATGCGTGGCAACGTTCCGCGCGGTGCGCCGGGGATGTGGGGTTTGCCCGATGCGCGGATAAATGGCAAGCGACTGTCGGCGCGGGTGTGTGACGACATTGCGGGGTTGGCGGCCGTGTTGGCGATGCTCGACCAACTGTGTACGCAGCGCGCGAAGGCGCCAGCGTATGGTTTCTTCACGCGCGCGGAGGAAGTTGGCTTTGGCGGCGCGTTGGCGGCGCTCGACGGCGGTACCGTGCCGAAGCGCGCGCTGGTAGTGGTCGTCGAATGCAGCAAGGTAATTCCCGGTGTGGAGATGGGCGCGGGGCCGGTGTTGCGCGTGGGTGATCGAGCGTCGGTGTTTTCGCCGGCAACGACGGCGTATTGTCAGGTCGTTGCGGACCAACTCGTCAAAGATAAGAAACAGTTTTCATATCAACGCAAACTGATGGACGGCGGCACATGCGAGGCCACGCCGTATTGTGTGTATGGCTACGACGCGACGTGCATCTGTTTACCGCTGTTGAACTATCACAATATGGACACGGCCAAAGGCAAGATTGCACCGGAGAAGATCGACACGCGCGATTATCTGAATCTGATCGACTGGTTCGTCGCGTTGGCCCAAAGCCCGGGCAAGGTCGAATTCGGCAACGGTGATGCGGCGCTGAATAAACGATTGGAGGGTTTGTTGAAGACACACCGACGGCGGTTGGAAACCACGGCGGGGCGGTAGGATGTTCGAACTAAATCTGTATTGATGTTGGCGTTTGTCGCGATCATATTGGGGTATAGGTCGGGCTTAAACCCTCACCCCGGCCCTCTCCCTTCCAGGGAGATGGAGTAAACACCGAACGCGGTTCTTACGTGCTCTACGCTTTCGCATCGAGCTTAAGCGTTTTGCGTGTTGCGGCGATTTGGCCGTAGATGCGTAGGTAATGGTCGACCATTTCCGTGAGCGTGTGGCGGGCTTTGGCGAGGGCGAGCCCGGCGGAGGCAACGCGGCGCGATTCTTCACGATTGCCCAGCGCCCAACGCAGTTGTTCGGCGAGGGCCGCGTCTTCGCCGCCCGGAAACAGACGCGCGTTGTGTCGGTGTTGCAAACCGTCAATGAGAATCATTTCGTCGGCAAGCAGCAATACACCGGCGGCTAACGCGAGGATTGGTTCTTCGCGAAACGACGCGGGCGCGCGCGGCACGCAAAACATGTCGGCCGCTTTTATCGCGGCGCGCGTGTTATCCAGACGGCCGGTGAACGTGATCTTGTCCGTTAATCCGAGCGACGACGCGAGATGTCGAAGGTCGTCTTCGGCGCTACCTTTGCCGACGAGGAAGACGGCGATGTTATTGAACTGTCCGTGCACGCGTTTGATGGCGTGCAGCAACGTGTCGAAGCCGAATTCCGGCTCGAGCGGACCGGCCGCCATCAGCGTGGCCACGCGACCCGCCTTGGAAAACGCCGTCGGCTCGTCTTCCGCGCCGGCCGCGAACGGCAACACTTCGATTGCTTTATCGCTAAGGCCCGGCGTGTGTTGAAAGGCATCGGCAAAGGCCTTAACCGGCGTCACGATTTCGGTGGCTTCTGCCAGCGCATGGAAGAGGGCGGGGTCTTCGAGCGCGCGGCGTGCGGTGACGTTAACAAGCAGGTCGGCCTCCATCGCGCGTGCGACTTGGGCCGCCAGTGGGGCCGCCGTGACCGACAGGCTGTGCACGATCAGCGGCCCGTCGTAGCGCGGCTTGTTTAGGAAAGCAGTGACTTCTCTCACAATGCCGCGCAGGGCGAAGCGTTCGATGAGCCGATGGTACCGGCGATGTTGCAGGAGTTTGGTAGGGCCGGAGAGCAGTTTGGCGGCGCGCGGGTGCTCGGGGCAGACGAGGACGAAGTCGATGGGTTCGTCGATCAGGCCGACTTGCAAGTACCGTACCGATTCCGGGAATCGGTTGATGACCTCATCGTCGGCCACGAGGCAGACGGTTAGGCGTTCGGAAGCGGCTTTGCGGGCGCTCAAAAGGGCTCCTGTTGGTGCGGTCGATGTGCCGAGACAGCCAAACGGCGGTCGGTGCCGCTCGGCAAAGGCCAATACCTTGCTTACATCTTTATTATATCGAAAAAATGACCGCCATGCGCAACTTAACCGGCGAGGGTGGCGGAATTCGTTTGCGTTAGCCGTAAGTTGTATTACCATTTTTCTTATTGGTCATTCGCTGTTAACCATTTGAGGAAAAAGGAACCCATGTCCGCCGAAGCGCCCGATCTGACGTCAGCCGACGACATAGCCGCGTTGATCGATCACACGTTGCTCAAGCCCGAGGCTACCCACAAGCAAATCGACGCCTTATGTGCCGAAGCGCGCATGTATCGTTTTGCGTCGGTGTGCGTCAATCCGATATTTGTGGAGCGGGCCGCCAAGGATTTGAATCATTCGGACGTGGCGGTGTGCACGGTGGTCGGCTTCCCGTTGGGGGCCAACCGAACGGCGATCAAGGAAGAAGAAACGCGCATCGCCTTGGAAGATGGCGCGACCGAGATCGACATGGTCTTGAATATCGGCTCGCTGATCGACGAAGAGTTGGATTTGGTGTTTGACGATATCGCCGCCGTGGCCGAGCTGTGCAATGCTGAAGGTGCGTTGTGCAAAGTGATTCTCGAAACGTGCTTACTGAACGACGAGCAGAAACTTCAGGCATGCGCGTTGGCCGTGGATGCCAAGGCCGGTTTCGTGAAGACGAGCACGGGCTTTTCGACGGGCGGCGCGACGGTCGAAGACATTCGCCTGATGAGCGAAGCGGTGAGCGTGGCCGGTGTGGAAGTGAAGGCGTCGGGCGGCATTCGCACGCTGGCGAGTTTGCGCGAGATGGTCGAAGCCGGGGCCACGCGCATCGGCGCGAGTTCGGGCGTGAAGATCATCGGCGAGCTGACGGGCGGTCGCGATAAGGGCATAGCGACAGGGGAGTAGGTCGGGTGCGTTTCGGTTTGGGCGGAAGCACCGCACGGTTTTGAAGTGGTACACCGTGGTCCGGCGGTATGTGCCGCGCATTTTCGGCGTCGTCCTCTATTAACGAGAATCGTTGGTGGCGCATCGAGGGATGCACCCTACGACATTATCCACACCAATTACGCGGGTTCCAAAATTTTGCGCCCAAGCTAAGACCCTCACCCCGGCCCACTCCCTGCGAGGGAGCGGGAGTAGACGTCACCTATTTTGTTGACGTGGATGAGGTACAACGCCGCGCTACGGACAACGCCGCGCGATAAAGACAGCGAATACGCGATTGCTTTCTAATTCCCTCCCGGGTTGTTAGTTCTGAATAACCCAAGGCATTCCGAACTACTTATGTTGAATTCCTTGCATCGACCGACGGGCGGTTGTAGGGTTTTCGTCTTCGCAACTCGCCCAATCCACAACTTCCGTTCGAGGAGGAGCAGGTGGCACAACCTAAGGAACAATGGGGCTCGCGCATCGGCGTGATTTTGGCCGTGGCCGGGTCGGCGGTGGGGTTAGGGAATTTCTTGCGGTTTCCGGGTAACGCGGCGGCCAACGGTGGCGGCGCGTTCATGATTCCGTATTTCTTTTCGCTGATCTTTCTCGGCATTCCGCTGGCCTGGGCCGAATGGAACATGGGCCGCTATGCCGGTACGCGCGGGTTTCACTCGTGCCCCGGCGTGTTCAATTTGATCTGGCGCAATCCGATGTCGAAGTACATCGGCGCGATCGGGCTCATTATTCCGCTGGTCATCTATATGTTCTATGTGGTGATCGAGGCGTGGTGCTTGGGGTATGCCTGGCATTATCTAATAGGCGACATCGTCAAAGAATGCGGTAAAGATCCGGAGAAGTACAACACGTTTTTTAACAGCTTCGTCGGATCGGGCAAAGACGGTTCGATTGTGAAACTATCGCCGCTGACGTTTGCGATCGTCGTCACCTTCATATTGAATTTCATTTTAATCTATCGGGGTGTAACCAAGGGTATCGAAACGTTCTGCAAGGTTGCGATGCCTTTTATGGTCCTGGCGGCATTATGTGTCTTGGGACGCGTTCTCACGTTGCCGGCCAATCCTGAGAACCCCGCGCAGAATATTTGGTCGGGCTTGGGTTTCATGTGGAACCCGGATTTTAGCTCGCTGCTGAATGCCGAAACGTGGCTGGCGGCGGCGGGGCAAATCTTCTTCAGTATCTCTGTCGGTTTCGGAATCATCGTTAACTACTCGAGTTATCTGCGCAAAGATGACGACATCGTGCTAAGCGGGCTAACGGCGGCAACGACCAACGAGTTCTTTGAAGTGTGCTTGGGCGGTCTTATCACGCTACCGGCGGCAGTTATTTTTCTCGGCACCAGCCTTAACGTGAACAGTACGTTTGCGTTGGGCTTCCAAGCGTTGCCCGTCGTCTTTGCCAATATGGGCTGGGGGCAGTTTTTCGGATTCATCTGGTTCTTCATGCTGTTCCTGGCGGCGATGACGAGTTCGCTCTCGATGTTGCAGCCGGTGATTGCGTTCTTCGAGGAAGGCTTCAACCTGCCGCGCAAGGCGTCGGTGGCGCTGCTGGGCTTTTTGAGTCTGATCGGCGCCGGCATCGTGGCATGGTTTAGCCAGAACTTGGTGGCGTTGGATACCTTCGACTTCTGGGTCGGCACAGCGCTAATCTTCGTGCTGGCGATGATTCAGGTGATGATTTACAGCTACGTCTTCGGCGACGTATTCGGCTGGAAGAAAGCGCTTGAGAAAAGGGACGATAAATACATGCGGCGCTCGGCCGGTCGCTGGGCGAACTTGTGGAGGCAAGCGCAGGCACACTCGGGCGCCCACATGCGCATTCCGGCGTTTTTCACGTTCGTGTTGAAGTATGTTTCGCCCTTGTTCTTGCTGACGATTTTCGTCGCGTGGTGCGTGCAGCAATTACCTGGGCGCTTGGCGAACCTGAATCTGTTTAAATTGCAGGTTGCCGCCGATAAGGCCGTCGCCGCGAAGTCGGACGAGGCCGATGCGCTGTTGGGACAGGTCGAAACGGCCAAGGTCGCGTTGGGTAGCATTGGCTTTATCGCCGCACTGTTGCTCCTGATGGTGATTCTCATCCATCTGGCCGCACCAGCGTGGGAGAAGCGCATCGCCGACGAAGGTGCGCTCGACGTTGAAAGGCAGGTGTCTTGATGAACTGGATGATGCTTGCACAGGGCGCCGAAGGCGCTAAGCCGTTAGAAGAGATCAACACGCAGGGCTGGGTGATGATGATCGCCTCGATGGGCCTGGTGCTGATCCTGTTGGCGTATTGCTTTACTAAGGTGCTTATCGTGCCGTCCAAAGATGTGACCGAGCATTTGAAGGCGCCGCTCGATATCGATACGGGCGATCGCAGCTAGGCGTGATTCACCTATGACGCAGTTCTGGATTGACGCTTTTCCGTGGGATATCGACGCCGAGGGTATCGAGCCGGCGCTAACGCGCTTGCGCGGTGAACTCGGCGTGGATGAAGTGCGGCTGTTGGCGTTGGGCGATGAGATGTGTTATCTGCGTCAGCGTTTCGTCGGTGACGATCCGCGCCGGATGGTGCAACGCGATGCGGCGGCGCACTTCCGACCACAGGCGGGCTTTTATAAGGCCACGCGTTTGCGACCGACAGCGGGCAGTTGGATGAAAACGCGCGACCCGTTTGCGAAGATTTGTTCGGCCGCGCGCGAGTTGGGTTTGCGCTGTAGCGCGCGGATCGAGTGTTTGTCGAACGCGGCATTGGCTCGCAAGCACGAGATGGCCGCGTGTGTAAACGTGTTCGGCGACGTCAGCGATCGACGGCTGTGCCCAGCCAATCCCGACGTGCGAGAATACGTCGGCGGTGTTGCGGAAGATTTGGTCGAATCGCACGGCGCAACGACGGTGGAGATGGGTGCGATCGGCTTCGGGCCATTCTTTAATGCGACGGATGGTTTGGGCCACGGCGAAGACGCACTCACCGAAGATTTGTTGCGTTGGTGTTTTTGTTCGGCCTGTCGACAAGCGGCGACGGACGCGGACATCGATATCGAGACGGTTGAAAAGCAAGTACGCGAGCGGATCGACGCCGGTGGTCGACAGCGGCGACGCAGCAAGCCGATTGATGATGCGTCTAGCGAATCGGAACTGGTCGCGTTTCAACAACATCGCGGACGGGTCGTGCAGAAGCTGATCGACTTGGTGCGGTCGCGCATCGGCGAGCGCTTGACGGTGCCGCTGGATACGTGGAGCCGCGCGCACTGCATTCCGAAGGCCGCAGCGGAACTGCGCTTTGTTAATTGGGAACGCATCGAGAGTTGGCGCAAGGTGCACGATTCGTATGGGATCGACTTGCCCGGCGTTGAAGGGGAACACGCCGTGCGGTTCGACGCGATGCCGCCCGCCTGTGCCGACGGGCCGGCGTTGGTGAGCCGCGTGCACGAAGCGGTTGAAGCAGGCTTTGCGCAGATCGGCTTTTACTGTGATGGCTTGATGCCGACGGTGAGCTTCGATTGGGTGCGGCAGGCAGTGCGATATGGCCGGCGCGAAGGGTAAGCACGGCAGAGCCGCGTGACGTGTACGCATAGTTCACCGCGATGTTAATCCAGCTCAGTTTCGCTTATCCTCACCCTCATGTCTTTAACAGCGTTAATCGACGATGTTGCACCGACCGCCGTAGAATTGCGGCACGAGCTACACGCGCATCCTGAATTGAGTTTTGAAGAGTTCGAGACGGCCGAACGCGTGGTCGCGCAATTGCGTACGCTGCCCAATCTCGAGATTCAAACGGGCATCGCCAAGACCGGCGTGATGGCGACGCTGAATGGTGACCGCGAGGGGCCGTGTGTGTTGTTGCGGTGCGAGCTCGATGCGTTGCCGATGCAGGAAGAGAACGACCTGCCGTATCGATCGAAGGTGGATGGCAAGATGCACGCGTGCGGTCACGACGGACACATGGCGTGCTTGCTTGGCGCGGCGCGGGTGCTGTCGCAAATGGCCGACGAGATTCCGGGCAAGATCAAGTTCGTTTGGCAACCCGCGGAAGAAGGCTACGGCGGCGGCAAGGTGATGATTGAGGAAGGCATCCTTGAGAATCCGAAAGTGGATGCCGCGTTTGCCTTGCACGGATGGCCCTATTTGCCGTTGGGTGTGGTCGGCGTGCATGCGGGGCCGACGATGGCTTCGGCCGATTTCTTTGACATGACGATTCACGGGCAGGGCACGCACGCGGCGTATCCGCATCGCGGTAACGACCCGGTCGTGATCGGCGCGCAGATCATTCAGGCGGCGCAAACGATCGTGACGCGCGCTACCGATCCGGTGGATAGCGCCGTGATCAGTATCACGCAGTTTCACGCGGGCACGGCGCACAACGTGATTCCCGAACGCGCCAAGCTAACGGGCACGATCCGCACGTTGCGCGAACCGGTACGCAAGGCCACGCTGGCGCGCTTCGAGCAATTGGCGCGCAGCATTGCCGAGAGCTTCGGGGCGACACTTGAGATCGAATGGGGCGGCGGCTATCCGGTGTTGGTGAACGATGCCGCCTGCGTTGATTTGGTGAAAGATGTGGCGAAGGCAACGCTCGGTGCCGAACGCGTCGCACACGACATGCGAGCAAGCATGGGCGGGGAAGACTTTGCTTATTTTGCACAGGCCGTGCCGAGTGCGTTCTGGCGATTGGGCGTGGCAACGCAAGACGCCGCGACCCAGCCGACGTTGCATCAGCCGAACTACGATTTTCCCGATGAAGCGGTGGCGACAGGCATTCGCATGCATTGCGAGTTGGCGCTGGAATACATCAAGCGACACGCACGATAAACAAACGCATTCTTAAACTGAGGTGAATCGATATGGCTGGGGCCGTTCCGCAGATATCCGTGCAGGATGTAAAAAACAAACTCGATAACGGTGAAGACGTGTTCCTGCTCGATGTGCGCACGCCGGAGGAATACGACACGGCCCATATCGACGGCAGCCATTTGTTTCCGATGGACGAAATCCCGGCGCGACTGGACGAGTTACGCGATTCAATCAACGCTCGGCCGGTTATCACGATCTGTCATCATGGCGTGCGCAGTTACAACGTGGCGGCGGCGCTGTTGCAACGCGGTTTTGAAGATGTGTCGAGCATGTCGCGCGGGATCGATGCGTGGTCGGTTGAAATCGACGCAAGCGTGCCGAGGTATTAGGCCACGCCGTAATACACTTCGATTGGCACGCTTAACTTCTCTTTAACGATGGCCGCCAAACGATCGAGCTCGTTGTCGGTCAACATCGTTGCATACGCCTCGGTTGTTTCGCGGGCGATTGTATATAGCTGAATCAACTTTATTTTGCCGCCGGCATCTATGACGTTTTGGAGTTGCCGGCAGAACGCTTCGACTTCGCTCGTCGGCGGTGTTTCGTCGTGTACGCGCATCCAAAGCGATTGAATTACGATGGGGCGCACATTTGCCGCGGCTCGAATATTGTCGGTCACGTGCGCCAGCGGATAGTTCGGGCGATTGATCGTTTGGTAATAGTCTTCGGTACCCGCATCAAGCTTTGCCCAAATCTCACCGTTGTTCGCATCCATGATGCCAAGCCCACGTTCGACAACGGGGCGCGTTAGATAACACGCATCGGTAATCAGCACGAGTTTGGTATCGCTAAGGTGGTGTTGCGTGCGCAGGTCAGCGGCCAATTGCACGGCTTCGTCAAACTTCGGATAGGTCGTCGGTTCGCCGTCGCCGCTAAAGGCGATATCTTGAATGACGCGCTTCTCTGGCGCCACGGCGTCGAAGGGAGATTGTTGCCAAAGTTCGCCGGACTGGGCGATGCGAATCAGCCCGTCGAGTTCGCGCCGGACGATGTCGAGATCGACCTTGCGGACCGTCGGCGGCGTGGTGCGATCGACTTGGCAATAGATGCAATCAAAGTTACACGCCTTATCCGGGTTGAGATTCACGCCGATGGATAGACCGCCGCTGCGGCGCGAGACGACCGGGTAGCAGTAGAGATTCTGCTGCCAAGTGCGTGCGTGATCCTGATAGGCGCGTTGCAGCGGTATATCGGGTTGCGACGGCATATCCATAGTGTACGCGCGGGGACGGTGCTTTGGCAGCGGGCGGGTTAGAGCAAATCGGACGCGGTGGCTACGATATCGTGTATGAATTCGATCATTGCTCAAGCCGATGCGGCAGCCCAACCCGAGCTGGTTCATTACATCCCGATCGCCACGACGGTGTTGTCGGCGATGCCC
>JAUIHO010000060.1 GCA_030432035.1 Phycisphaerae bacterium | reverse complement strand
GACCATTACCGACAAGAGGCGGATCGCTCGCGCGCAACGGAGGTAGCGGGCTCATTGCCTGCCGATGGGTTAAAGCGTCTGTCGGTTGCCGAGGCGCTACTCGCGGGCGATGAGGGAGCGCTGATCGATGGACTCGCGAAGTCAAACGATGTCACGGTGTTTGGTTTCGACCGCAGTTTGGAGCCGCTGCTACAGCAAACGCAAAACGGAAGCGATGACGAGTCCGACGTTAAGGCAAACGAACCGCTGAAGTTGGCAACGGCGTCGGGCGGCGGCGCGACGGACTTCGGTCATGCCGTGCGGCGGGCGCTGGAGGCGTTGGGCGACGTGCCGTTGGCTGGATTGGTCGTGCTAACGGATGGCGGATTCAATCGCGGCGAACCCCTGAGCGAAGTGGCGCGTTTGTTGAAGGGCCGGCGCATCGCCACGCATGTGGTCGGTGTGGGGGATCCCGCTGATCCGATTAACGTGCGGGTGGCGTCGGTGACGGCACCGCGGTCGGTCTTTAAGAATGATCCGTTCAGCATCACGATCAATCTCGAACAACAAGGCAACGTGACGGAGCCGCTGCACATTACGTTATACGAACGGCGCGGCGAGCAGGGCAACGAAGAATTGGTGGCGGAGCGCGATGTCACGCCGACGGATGCCGCGAGTATCGAGCCGGTGGTGATCGAACGCGAAGTCGATAAGCCGGGCGAGGTGGCGTATCGCGTGGCGGTGCGACCGATCGCGACCGAGTCGATTCTGACAGACAACGAACGCGAATTGACGCCGCGCGTGCAGGTATTGGATGACCAACTCAAAGTGTTGCTGGTCGCGGGCGCGCCGAGTTACGACTATCGCTATTTGATGCGGCTGCTCGAACGTGACGAAACAGTGGAATTGTCCACGTGGCTGCAATCGGCGGATATCAATGCAGTGCGCGATGGCAATGTGGTGATTACCGAGTTGCCCACGGGCACCGAAAAACTCAACGCGTATGACGCAATCATCCTGATGGACATCGATCCGTCGGCGCTCGACCCGACCTGGGCCAGCGTGTTGGCGACGTACGTTAGTGATTACGGCGGCGGCGTGTTGTTTGCGGCGGGCAACAAGTTTGCGGGGCAGTTTTTCCGTTCACCTAAGACGCGCCCTTTGGTGTCGATTTTGCCCGTGGTGCCCGATCCGGAAGCTGAGATCATTATTAACGAGTTGGGGCACTTTCAAACCAAGTCGTGGCCGATTTTTGTACCGCCCGAATCAGCGGGCGATCCGATTTTGGATCAGGGCGTGCGGGCTCAGCTAACGCCGGATGTGTGGGGCGGCTTGGGCGGCTTGTTTTGGCACTTCCCGGTGCGCCGTGAGAAGCCGGTGGCCAAAGCGCTGATGCGGCATAGCAATCCGCGCATGGTAAATGCCTACGGTGGGCACGTACTCTTGGCAACGCAATACGTGGGCGCGGGGCGTAGCGCTTATCTTGGCGTCAACACCACGTGGCGTTGGCGGCGATCGGACGAAAAGCCGTTCAATCGCTTTTGGATTCAACTCATTCGATTCTTGGTCGAAGGGAAACTGGCCGGCAGCCGAGCGCTGGGGCAGATCGATACCGATCGCGACTTGTACGAAGCGGGTGATACCGTGGTGGTGTCGGCGCGATTGTTGGATGAGCGCTATCAACCACTACTGTTGCCGGAAGCACGCTTGAAGGTGACGGCGCGCGGCGACACTGAAGAAACGGGCGCTGCAACCCTGCAGGAAATTATGCTGGCGCCGGTGCCGGGGACCGAAGGGCAATACGAAGGGCGCTTTCAGGCACGCGGTACGGGGGCGTATCGATTGGCCATCGAACGGCGCGATGATTTGCAACCCATCGAGCGCGAGATATACGTCGAGCCGTCTAACCTTGAGATGCGCGATACGCAGATGCGACGAGACGAACTTAAGGCATTCGTGCAACAAGTTGGCGGTGACAGCCGTTACTTTGACGTCAACGAAGCCGCCGAGATTCCGAGTTTGATTCCCGATGCCAGTCGCACGACGCGTTTTCGCGGGCGGTCGCGCCCCATTTGGGATAATGGTTACGTGTTGGCCGTACTGATCGGTTTGTTGTGTATCGAATGGGCACTCCGCAAGGTGGCCCGCCTGATTTGATGGAAGGTGTGAACGCGATTCGATTATGTCGGTAACGTCGAAGCACAACATGAGTCCCGTATTGCAGCCGTTGGAGGCCTTGGGCCGTCGGCTGCGCCGACATGCGCTGGTCGAAGGCTTGGCGCTAACATTGTTGGCGGTGCTGGTGTTGGGGCTGTTCCAATTCGGTGCCGATCGCTTGTTGGCGTTGGGCGTCGCGCCGCGCGTGTTGCTGACGCTGTCGGTGGCCGGCGCGTTGAGCTACGTATTCTGGCAACGGGTGTTACGACCGTTGCAGATTTCGGCGGACGTAACGTCCATCGCACAACTGGTGGAAGCCAAGCATCCCGAGTTAGGCGATACATTGCTGTCGGCGGTTGCCTTCGCGCAAGAAGCCGAGATCAACCCCCATCGCAATTCGCCAGCCTTGGTTGAGCGTGTGCTGTTGGCTGCGTTGGAACGCGCCGATCGGGTTGATACGCAGGGTATTCTGCGATCCGATCGTCATCGGAACTTTGTGGCGTTGTTATTGGCCTCATTGGCGATCGTAACGGCGACGACGGTGCTAGTGCCGGATACCTTCGCGGCGTATTTACAACGCAATTGGTTGTTGCGCGATGCGCCTTGGCCTTCGACGGCTCGCATCGTTCCCGAGGGGTTTGTCGACGGCAAGTTGGTCTGGCCCTTGGGTGATGAGCTCACGCTGATGGCAACGGCGCTCGATGCCGTGCCGGACGGGTTGACGGCTGAGATCGAATCGGAAAACGGCGGCACGGTTAGTCGGAGTATGGATCGGCGCGGGGCGCAGCAGTTTATTTTGGATTACGGAACGTTGGGCGGGCCATTGCGGGTGCGGTTTCGCATCGGTCGCTTTGGTGTGGATGAGCGCACGCAATGGTATCGCATCGTGCCGGTCAATCGACCGTTTGTTGAATCTGCCACGGTGCAAGTGACGCCGCCGACGTATGCCAAACAGGATGCGTTCGCGCTGCCGGCGGGTGAGGTTTCCGCCGATGTGATTCGCGGTTCGCACGTGCAGATCAATGCAACGATGAGCCAGCCGATTGCCGAAGCGCGCTTTGTGCCGCGCGGCAGCGACGCGGCGGTGGCCGATGTTGAAGTGATCGACGGCAACCTTTTGCGCGTGGCATTTGAGCCACAACGACGCGGGAGTTTTTCATTCGACGTGCGCGATGAAACAGGATTGGAAGATACGCGGCCCGTAACGTTCCTGTTCAACTTGCTCGGCGATCCGCCGCCGAACGCGCGGCTGACGCTGCCGGGGTTGGGTGACATGGTTGTGCCCAATGCGCGACCGACGTTGGAGATGAGTGTGCAGGAGAATCTGGGCCTGCGCGATGTGACGCTGGCGTATCGCGTGGAGCGCGCGGGCAATGGGGACGAAGAGGCGCCGGCCGCATGGGAGACCAAGCCGCAAACCGAAGTCGTGCCGTACCAACTCGAATACGTGCGCAAGCGCGATTGGGACTTGAGTGAGTTAGGCGTGGCACCCGGTGATCGCATCACGGTTCAATTGCGAGCGCGCGACTATCAGCCGGTTGCGGAGGATTTAGCGAACGAAGCGAATGACGGTAAGCAGGCCGAAACGCCAAGCAACTTGGGCGAGTCCGTGGCTTATACGTTGCGAGTCGTTACGCCGGAAACACTGCGAGCGGAACTCGGGCGGCGCGAAAGCGAATGGCGCGGCGAGTTTGAACGCATCGTTAAGACGCAGCGTCAATTGAACCTAAGGATATTGGACTTGTTCGACGCGAGCGTGGCGGAAGGGTTGAGCCCATCTATTGCGACGCGGCTGTCGCAGGAGGCGCGCACACAACGGCAGATCGCTGGGCGCGCGCGGACCGTGCTGCGTCAGTTCGAGCAGTTGTATTCGGAGATGGAAATCAACGGCTTGCTATCGCCGACTGTGCGACGACGGTTGGGCAGCGGTGTGATCGCGTCGCTGCGAACGCTGATCAGCGAGCAAATCCCTCTCGCTGCCGATGAGATTGATAGGCTGCGCGAGGGGCTTTCGCCCGAGGCTCAGCGGTCGGTAGAAACGCAGATTTCGGCGATTCTGGCCCGCATGCAGGACATTCTCGCGGATATGTTGAAATGGGAAGGGTACAATGAAGCGGTCACGTTGCTGCAGGATATTCTAAGATTACAGGAGGATATCTCGCAGGCGACGCGACGCGAATTGGAACGCGAATTGGAAGCGCTGTTCGAATCGGATGGCTAAGGTGCACACGATGGAGCGCGCGATGAAATACTTACCCTTGATCGACTCAGGCCAAGCCGCTGCGCGCCGCGTGCGCCTGTCGGACAGGCTTGTACTGATGCTTGTGCTACTGATGGGGCTGGGTTTGAGCGCGTCGATGGCGTTGGCGCAAACTGCGGATGAAACGCAAGCCGAATCGAGCGCCGCACAAGCCACGGATAATCCCGACCAGGCGCTGGCCGATCGTCAGGCGGTGGTGAGCGATCGCGTTAAGCGACTCGAAGATCGCATGTTTCAATTGGCTCAGATGTTGGAGAAGTCGGAGCCGGAAAAAGCCAAGCGAATGTTGGAGAGCCTCGGCGCGCTGCGCGATAAGAATATTCGCGGCGAAGTGAACGATGTCGTTACACTGCTGCGCGACGGCAGTTTGACGGATGCCGCAGACCGGCAGGTCACGGTCGAACAGCACATGCGCGAGTTGTTGCGATTGCTGCTCGATGAGAATGGCGATCTGGAAGAACAGAAGGCCGAGATCGAACGGCTCGAACGGTTGAAGCAAGCGCTCAACAAGCTGGTAGCCGAACAGCGTCGCCAAAAGCAACGCGCCGAAGCGCAGGTGCGACAGCAGCAACTGACCGAGTCGTTGCAGGCCGCCGCCGATCAGGTGCGCGATTTGCTCGGTCGCCAGCAGGCCTTGCAGGAACAAAAAGAAAACGTGATGAGCGGCGAGCGGGCGGATCGGCAAGCGGCGCTGCGCGGTGAGACCGAATCGGTCGCCGATCAACTCGATGAGATTGCCGAAGCGCTGGATCGATTGGCAGAAGCGGAGGCGAAGCTTGCCGCTGAGGCGGCGGCGCGCGAGGCTGAAGCTCCAGAGAAGGACCCGTCGAAGGCGGATGATGGTTCAGACGGCAGCGACGGCAATGGTGAAAAGCCGTCGGATACAGAAAGCAATGCCGCTGGCGAACAAGCTGGAACGCCTGATGCGGCGGGGCCGAGTGACAGTCAGCAACCGTCCGGGGATGGTGCCGCTTCGAGCGATGGTGAATCGTCGGCGCAGTCGGTTTCCGAAGCTGGTGAATCTTTAAAGGCGGCATCCAGCGCGATGCGCTCGGCCGAGCAAAGCATGCGCGAGGGCGGTAGCCCGGGGGAGTCCGACGAACAGCAAGCGAGTGCGGAAGCCGCGTTGGAAGAGGCGTTGGATAAGCTGGGCGAAGAAATCGAGGCGCGGCGCAACAAGCTGTCCTTAAAAGACGAAGCCGAGGAGCAACGCGAACTTGCCGAGAAGTCGCGCGACGTGTTGAGAGACATGGATGGCGAGGGAGATAGCGAGTCCGAATCGAGTAAAGGCCAAGCGGGCGAATCGTCGGATGGGGATTCATCCGAGTCTGGCGAATCGCAGGACGGTCAGTCTGGTCAGCAGGGTCAACAGAACCAGCAAAGCGGTCAACAAAATCAGGGTCAGCAGCAAGGCGGCCAGCAATCGCCGGGGCAACAACCTCTGGAAGAGGCGATCCCTTTCCAGGATGAAGCCGCCGAACGCTTCGAGCAAGAAAAGGGCGAAGACGGTGTGCAGAAGCAGGCCGAAGCGCTGGAAAAACTCGAACAGGCTAAGAAGGATTTGGAGCAACAGCTCGAACAGATGCGGCGCGAACAGCAGGAACAGATGCTGGCCGCGCTCGAGTCGCGCATGCGCGCGATGTTGAGTCGACAAGTTGAGGTCAATAAAGCCACACGCCGCTTAAGCGAGTTGGGTGTCGATAATTGGGATCGCAAGGATCAAAACCAACTCGGCGAAGTGGTTGAGAAACAGCGATGGGTCAGCACACAGGCCGACGAAGCGTTGTTCATTCTGAAAGAAGAAGGTTCGACGGTCGTGCTGCCGCCGTTGATCGAACAGGTACGCGATGATGCGGGATACGTGGCCGATCAACTCGCTGTGACGGATGTGAGCCGACCGATCTTGCTGGCGCAGGAAGATTTGGAACTCGTCTTGCGCGACATCATCGACGCAGTGGTGCGACAGCAAGAGGAATTGCAACAGGGCGGTGAAGGCGGCGGCGGTGGATCAGGCAATTCACCGTTGTTACCCGGCTCGGCCGAGTTGAAACTGCTTCGAGCATGCCAGATGCGCATTAACAACACGACAGAGAAGCTGGCGGTTGAGGTGGAGTTGAACAACGGCGATCCGTCGCCGGTGGAACCGGCGCTGCAACGCCTTGCGGATAAACAAAAGGACGTCTCGGAAATGGCCCGCAATATGCACGAGTCGCTGCGGCGAGCGCAGTAAGGCGAGGAACCCTGTATGCAGACATGCGTCTATATTTTGGTTGCAGCGTCGCTGTTGGGGTTGCCCAAAGGCAAGGCCCCGACGGTGCCGGGGTACGACTGGGCGTCGCCCAAAAAGCGCGCCGCTGGTCCGGCGGACCCACCGCCGGTCGCGCCCAGTGTTGTCGTCGATGGCTTCTTGAAGCATTTGCAAACGAGTGACCGATTCGACGCGAAGCAAGTGGCGTTTTTGGTCGAAGATCGGGTAGAACGCGAAGATGATGATCTGTTTGGATTTGTCGATGAATCGCTGGCGTTAATTTCGCCGAAGTATCGTGCGGCACTCGATAAGCTTGATAGCGAGCAGGTCGCCAAAGCCGCGGACGCGTTTGAAGTGCTTTCGCGCAGCGACGACCCCTATTTGGCCGTGGCCGCTGCCAATATGGCCGCGAGCGCCATGGTCGAACGCGAAGAGATCGATCGATGTTTGGCGATGCTCGATGCGGTATTGAAACAACATGGCAACATCGAACCCTATACGACGGCTGCCGATCAGTTCCGCTTTATGCGTGGGTACTGTCAGGTGCACAATCTCGAATACGCAGAGGGCTACAAAACGCTGGAGGACTTCGTTAAGAATCATCCGGAAAGCCCTGAGCGGCTGCGCATTACGGCGCGACAAATTTTGACAGAACTCGACCGTCGCGCACCGCAACGCATTGGCGATGTGCGCGACATCATGAATTACGCGCGGCGCAAGATCGCCAACCGACGCCTCGATGATACGCTGCTGGCGCGACAGGATGAGGCCGTCAATCTGTTAGAGGCCCTTATCGAAGAGGCCGAGCAGCAAGAACAGCAAAACAACAACGGTCAGGGCGAAGGCGGCGGTGACGGCGGCGGCGGTGGCAATTCGCAGGGTAACAAACCCGGCCAAGGTGCGTCGCGTTCGACGTTGCCGCAAGGCAGCGGCAGCGAAGGCGCGTTGCGTAACCTGCGTGCCAAACCCGGCGAAGCGTGGGGCAAGATGCCGGCACGCGAGCGCGAACAGGTTCTTCAAACGCTGCAACGCCGTTTCCCCAGTCAATACCGCGAATTGCTCGAACAATATTACGACCAACTGGCGAAGGATGCGCCGTCGCAATGAGTCGATTGATCGCTTTGGTCGTGGTTTGCGTGATGCCGTTAACGGTTGCTGCGGCTGAGCTGCGCGTGCAAACGCTCGACTTTGAATGGCGGCGAGGGGAAGTTGCTGCGGTTAGTCAGTCGTTGCTCACGTTGCGCGGCAGCGATGGCGAGCAGATCATTCCGTGGTCGGAAGTGTTGCAAATCGATGCAGTATCGCCCGCTATTTCCACGGTGACCAGTTCGAACGCTGAAAACCAGGTCGCGGTCTATCCGGTGCGCGGCGGACGCGTTTCGGGAATATTGGCACCTTCGGACAGCGGCATTATCGCATTAACGATTCACGGTGGGGCAACGGTGCAAGCGCCGCTGACGGCGGTTGCCGCGCTACGATTTCATTCGCAAGACAACGACGCCGAGCACGATGCGGAGTTTGACCAACGTCGCGCGGATCGTAAGCCGGGACGCGATTTGCTGTTGCTGTTACGCGGCGACGATGTGCGACCTGTGCCCGGTACTCTCGTGGGTTTGAATCAATCGGGTTGGACCTTCGCTTTCGGCGGATCGGATCGTACGGGCACGTTCGCTACGGCTTTGGGCGTCATTTTGGGTTCGCCCGCGCCGCCTGCTTCGACGCCGACGGCGACGTTTCGTCTGGCCAACGGTGATGAATGGCACGGCAATATCGTTGGCGGTGATGATGCGAGTTTGCAGATCGACGCGCCGGCCTTTGGCGTGATCCCGCTCCCGTGGTCGCATCTTTTGAAAGCCGAGTTGTCGAGTGCGCGGCTGGTGCATCTCGAAACGTTGCAACCAACCTTCTCGAGGTCAACGACCATACTCGGCGTCGAGTGGCCGATGCAGATCAATCGCAATGTGATCAATGGGCCGTTGACGGTCGGTCGTAAGACCTACGAACGCGGCATCGGCGTGCATGCAAATCATACGTTGCGTTTTCAATTGAAGGGTGAGTTCATGCGCTTCGCGGTGGATGTCGGCGTGGATGCGTCCGCGGCGCCGCACGGCAGTTGCATTTTTCGAATTAAGGCGGATGACAAGGTAGTCGCGGAAACGGACATTCTGCGTAGCGAACAATCCGCCGAGCGATTGTCCGTTGATGTGAGCGGAATCAAGACGCTCACGTTAGAAGTTGACGCCGCCGACGAGCTCGATTTGTCCGACCGCGCCAATTGGTGCAACCCCGTGTTGATTCGGGCCGCACGCTAACACGATAGTCTTATGTCTCGAATGATGATTTTTTTTACATTTGTTTTGTTACCTGCCATCGCGCACGGTGATACGCCCGCGCAAGCCGCAGACGTGCGCGATCTCACGCGCGTGCGTGCTTACGAACGGGCGCGGGTCGAGTTAATCGAGCAAATCCGTCCGGCCACTGCGTGCATTTTTCCTGAAGGCAGCCGACAGGGCGGCGGTTCGGGCGTAGTGATCGATGCCGACGGTTACGGGCTAACGAATTTTCACGTCGTTTCCGGCATGATGGAAAACCGTAAGGGGCAGGCGGGCTTTGACGACAAACGTCTATATGAAATCGAGGTGTTAGGCGTCGATCCGACGGGCGACGTTGCGATGTTCCGAGTGTTGGATCGCGTGCCGATGCCCTATGCGGAACTCGGGCATTCAAGCGAGTTGCAAGTGGGCGATTTCACGCTGGCCATCGGCAACCCCTTTTTGTTAGCCGAGGACTTCGTGCCGACGGTCACGCTCGGCATCATTTCCGGGCTGCATCGATATCAGGCGGGTGCGGGGCCGCGCGGTCGGGCGTTGCGCTATACCGACTGCATTCAGGTCGATACGTCGATCAATCCGGGCAACTCGGGCGGGCCGCTGTTCGACATGGCGGGACGCGTGGTTGGCATCAATGGACGCGTGTCGATCGAAGAACGCGGCCGGGTGAATGTAGGTGTGGGCTACGCGATCTCTATCGATCAGATTCGACGGTTCCTGCCGGCGCTACGAGCCGGTATGACTACGCAACACGCAACAGCGGGCTTCACGGTGATTGACCGGCGCGATGCCGTGATCGTCGATCAGATTCTGGATGATTCGCCTGCGTATCGCGCGGGAGTGCGGCTAGGCGACGAGTTACTCGGGTTCGACGGTTCGGCCATTCGGTCGTCCAATCAATTCGGCTCGCTGCTGGGAACATATCCCGATCGTTGGCCGGTAACCGCCACGTTTGCGCGAACCAGCGGCGGCGACCGGACGGAAGCCGAGCGACGATTTCGATTGGAGGCGCAGCCGTATCCGGAAGATATCGCGAACGTGCCCGATGGCGCGCCGAACTTGCTATTGCCGCATCCCGTGACGACACGCGCGAATCAGCGCGCCGTCCGACGCATCTGGGAGTTGCACCGCGCATTCATCGGTGATGAGTCGATGTTAGCGCAGGTAGGGCGTCTGCAATTTGATGGCACGCGCAGCCTTGCGCGAGGGGACGTTATCCAGAAAGAGCGATTGACCGAGACGGAGACTGCCGGAGCGCTGCCCGACGACGTAAGTTTGATTAAACCCGTAGACGTTGAGCGTTTGGTGCGCTGGTTGTTGTTAAGGCCGTTCGGTGAGGTCGATGTCGGGTCCATTGAGTTGACGGGTGGTGATGAAGTTGGGGGACGCGTGTGTTCCGTTTTGAAGATGAGCGATGGTGGGCTGCCCGAAGTCGAATTTGCGTTTGACGATGTTGACGGCCGCTTGTTGCGAATGACGTTTAACGATCGGATTACGGGGCGCGAAGTAGTCGTGCGGTATTCTGATTTCAAAAGGAGCGAGGGTTTTCGCTGGGCGCACGCGCGTACGATGACGATTCCAGATGCGGATATCGCTATGCAGTATCAATTCGATAAGGTGCAAGCGAGCGATGATTAACTGCCGAAGACATTTTGGACTGTATTGGCAGTCGAAATTGCCGCGTTGCAATAACGCCGCGCGGTTAAGCATGTGCCTAATATCAACCTTCTCGTGCCTGCTAGTTGGCACTAACGCCGCGATCGCGCAATCGGCGGATCAAATGCCGCCCGCGCGGTCGGCAAAACGCGTCGTCGCGCCGAACACAACGCAGCGTGCCTTCAATGCCGCTGCCCCTGCCGTGGTAAAGCTTTACGGCGGCGGGCTGGGTCGCGAGCACGGATACGGAACGGGCACGTTGGTTTCGGCAGACGGCAAGATTCTGACGACGCTGTCACTGCTCACCTCGCGCGATCGGGTGCGAGCGGTTCTCGCCGATGGGCGCACGTTTATGGCTCGCAAAATGGCGACCGACGAAACGCGGCGGTTGGTGATGCTCAAGATCGATGCAACCGACTTGCCTTTCTTGGAGATGACGGATTCGACGGTGCTGCAACCGGGCAGCCCGGTTTTTGCGTTGGGCAATTGGTTTAAGGTTGCCGAAGGGCGGGAGCAAGTATCGGTCACGCGCGGAACGTTTAGTATGCGCATGTTGCTCGATGCCCGGCGCTTGGCGCAGGATTACGACTATCGCGGCGATGCGCTATTGTTCGATGCCATTACGTCGAACCCTGGCGCGCCGGGCGGACCGTTGGTTGATCTCAACGGCAACTGCGTCGGCATACTGGGGCGTATCGTCGAAGCGCGGGCCACGCTCACGCGCATCAATTATGCCCTGCCCGCGGAGCAATTGACGGATTTCATCGGCGGCAAGGTCGCCGAGCGGCGCGAGGGTGTTGCGTCGGAATCGGCAGCCCAGCCGTACGTCGGCATTCGCATTTCGCGCATCGGTTTTCGGCATGTATCGCCATACGTGGCGCGGGTAACGCGAGATTCACCGGCCGACAAGGCGGGGATTAAACGCGACGATTTGGTGTTGATGGTCGGCGACCGGCGCATCTCGAATGCAAGCGATTACAAAGAAGCGATTGCCGATACGCGTCCGGGCGATCGGGTGCAATTCGTTATCAAACGTGGTGATTCGTTGATTGCCATACCGGTTGAGATTGGAGTAAAGCCGTGAGCGGCTCGGTCCTTCTAACGCTGTTGCTTCTGTTGCCGTTGCAAACGCCGGATCCGTATGAGTTGGAGCTCGCGCGCGGTCGCGTGGTACAGGCCGCTGTCAATCAGGTGCAACCGGCGTTGGTGCAGATAGAAACCGTCGGCGGTGCGCAGCCGGTCATGGATGGTCCACAGGGCGTGCGCGAGGAGGGCTTTCGTTTGGCCGACGGCCCGACAACGGGCGTGATCGTAAGCAATGACGGGCTGATCCTGACGAGCAGTTTTAACTTCGCACGTAATCCGTCGATCATCACGGTCACGCTGTCCGACGGTCGGCGCATGGTTGCCAAGTTGTTGGGGCGCGATGAAATTCGACGGTTGGCAATGCTCAAAGTCGAAGCCGAAAGCGACTTACCGGTGCCCGCGTGGGTGTCTCGCGACGAAATGCGCGTGGGGCAATACGCCATTGCCTGCGGGCGCGGCATCGGTCTGGCGGATAACCCGCCGTTTATTTCCGTCGGAATCGTCAGTGCGCTCGATCGACGCAACGGCAATGCCGTGCAGACCGACGCGAAGGTGTCGCCGATTAACTACGGCGGACCGTTGCTCGATATCGATGGTCGGATACTCGGCATACTCGTGCCCAAGGCCGGCTCGGGCGGCGCGTTGGCGGGTGCCGAATGGTACGACAGCGGTATCGGCTTTGCGATTTATAAGCGCGACATCGATGAAGTGTTCGATCGGTTGGTCGCGGGCGATGTGATCGAACAGGGCAAGATCGGTATTGTGCTGGTGCCCGATGATGATTCCCTCGTGCCGGATTTTCTCAAGTCGTTTTTCCCGGCAGCCAAGGGCGTGAAAATTGGGAATGTGATGGCAGGTTCGCCGGGCAAGGTAGCCGACCTGCGCGAAGGCGATCGCGTGCTCTCGGTGGACGGTCAGGCCGTGGGTGATGTGGAAGAGCTGTTACGCAGGCTGTCGGATCGCGCTGCAGGTGAATCGATCACGCTGGAAATAAAACGGCGATGGCGCACGTTTGACGTCACGCTGACGTTGGTGCGAGCGGATGAGATCGGGTCGATCCTTGAGATGCCGAAGGCGAGTGATGATGATGCGCCCGCGGATAGCAAGGGATCTACAGAGGATTAGTGCACTTGTAGAAAGCTGTTGCCTTTATTACTATAAATATTGCGATTAAGTCGTTGAAATCGGAGTTTAGATGTGGCGAGATTGCGAAATGCGAGAGACGGGGTCCGTACTCGAGTAAAGGACCATGAAGTCGAGTTCTCGTATTTCCCTACAACGAAGGGGGTTGCTAGCCGCGCTGGCCTTCAGGTAAAGACCTATACAACGGATGCATGGTCGGTCGTTACTGCGGCTGTAAGACAGGTTTCGTCGAAATCAAATCGAAAGAGTGCAATAGCTTTTAGTGAGCAGGCGTATGAGTTCTACCAGGCGGCCGAGGCTAGTTCTACAGTCCGAGCAAAGCCTCTACTCTTATATTATTGCTTTCTAAATTTAACTAAGGCATTATGCCTAACAAAAGGGAATGACTCAATTATTGGCCCGGCATATCACGGATTACAAGAAACCAAGAATAGTGAGAAGAAACTTGTCTCAGCAAAGGTTATCGTTAAGAAGAATAAGGGGCAGATAAGTGTTTTTGAGCAGTTTTGCAATGAGGTGATAGGGGCGGCACCGTCCCCCGGTGATCAGTATCGTGTGCGCGATTTGATTGGTTGTTCACTAATAGGGCACCGTCTTTGGTGCGACGCGGTGAATAGATCAGATTGTTTTTTTCGAGTTGATCCAATTGAGATGATACATTCCAAGGAAAAGAAACAGATATGGTTGCGAGCATTTATTGAGAGAGGGACAATTACGCGAGCAGATCTGAAGGCAAGCGATGTAACTAAGATGGGGTTTGGTGAAGGTTGGGATTTAGTCAAGACTCCGGCGGAAAAGAGTGAAAGTTTGTTTTGCTGGGAACAGTCGGAAGTGTTTGATTACAGCAGAACTCCGGCAGAAAGACTAGATGAGATTGCAGCGGTAGCAAAAGCGACATTTTACAGGTCATTAACAGTGTCCGAGCCATTTCGAAATTATTATGTGTACTCGCGCCCTGAGCGATTCAAGAAGTATCATCAAATGGCATCGCGATATGTATTGCTCTTCTTCCTTGGTTCGGTGACTCGATATCATCCGGCAGATTTTGATTCATATATGGACGATGATCTTGGTCCGTTTTTATCTGAATTCTTGGCATCAGAACCAAGCCAGATGCTATTTGAATTTGCATCTTATTTTGCTAATCGAGAGGTAATCAGCGTCGGTCTCGCTTAATGCAAGCCATCTCCAAGTAATTCATTAGCCGCTTGCACCTTCGCGGCGCGAATCAGCAGCCTTTCTAGCTTGCTAACATCCTTAATCGACTCCAATCGACCGCGATGTTCGGGGGATAGCGATAGCTCGCGCGCTTTAAGCACGGCCGTGATGGCGTTAACGAGTTTCGTCTGTTCCGGGTTGGGCGTGATAGGCGGCGGGTCTTTGCTGAGGTCGAGCTCTTTCATCTGCAAGCGTTCGCCTGTCGCGGCGGCGACGGTTTCGTACCATTGCTTGGGGTAACCCGGATGCGTGACGTTGCCGTGCTCGTCGCGCACGTTGCCGTCGAGATATTTCCAGACGAGATGCTCGCCGAGTTCGCGCCAACGCTTCACGGTCGCTTCACCTTGGGTGACGGAGTAATCGGTTAGGTATTCGACTGCCAAATGCGGCGCTTGTTTGTGCAATGCCAATGCTGCGGCGTCGACGCGCTCTTGGTTTGATACGAAGCGGCCTTCCAGATCGCGTTGTACTTTCTGAACGTCTTTGATCATGTCGGCATAGCGCAGATACGTGTAGTTGGCGACGAAGTTAAACGTCCAAAAGGCCGAATCCCACGTGAACTTATCGAAGTTGCCAGTGCCAACGGCGTAGCTATTCGGCACTTTGGTAATGCCGCAGTACATCGGCGTGTAGACCGTGGAGTAGGTGTCGTCCAATCCAAACCAAAGGATGCCGCCGATCGGGTCGGGCAACCAATCGCGCGACTGCGCGACGAAGGAAAAGCCCGTCTGTTGGGTGGAGGTGGCACGCTCGTTGAGATATTCCTTGCCCTCGTGCTTCCAAGTCAGCGGTCGCCAGCGGTAGGGCAATTGATACGGCCCCGCACCGATGTCTTGCGTCATATCGAGTTCGGTGCCTTCGAAGTGATCGCGCATCAGTTGCATCACGTCACGCACGCCCAGCTTTTTCTCCGGCTTAATCCAAAGCGGCAACGGCTCATCCGTATTGCGACCTGTCGCCCAATCGGCGGAGTGTTTGCCGTCCTTATCGACGCGGGTGTACATGCACCAAACGCGCGCATCGCAAAAACGCAGCGCGCCGTAGTCGAGATCGCCATAGGCATCGGCAAAGCTAAACTCGGCATCGGTGCCGCTGAAGTAACCCTTCTTGCGAGCAAACGAAATTGCGTCTTTGGCGTAAAGCGTTTCGGGATCGTTCAGCGGGAATTGTCGAATGCGCGGGGCGTTGGCATGGCCGCTGACGTAACCATCGGGCACTTTACGGGCGACCCATACGGCACCTTTCTCATCGGGGCCTTTGCCCACGATTTCGAGAATCCACACTTCATTCGGGTCGCAGATCGACATGCTTTCGCCGCTGCTGTAATAGCCGTACTTCTCGACGAGGTCGGTCATCACTTGAATCAACTCGCGCGCCGTTTTGGCACGCTGCAAGCCGATGTACATCAGGCTGCCGTAATCGAGTATGCCGGTAGGATCGTGTAACTCGCGGCGACCGCCCCAGGTTGTTTCGCCGATGGCAACCTGATGCTCATTCATATTGCCGACGACGGTATAGGTTTTTTCAACCTGGGGGATTTGTCCGAGAAACTTACCGGTATCCCATTCGAACACGTCGAGCATTTCGCCCGGTAGGTGCGTGGCGGCGGGCGTGTGGTACAGCTCGCCGTAAAGGACGTGTGCATCGGCGGCGTAGGTGATCATGTTGGAGCCATCTACCGTCGCACCTTTGGTAATGAGAAAGCTGGTGCAGGCTTGTGCGGCAGTGGCAAAAAAAAGACAAACGGCGAAATAACGAATCGTTTGCGGCATGGGAACTTTCCGTATGGTTTTTCGGGTATGCGAACTCTTAGCGTCCAATGATAAGAAATTGACCGACCGGCGCGAAGCATTGGACGGCCGAATCGCGATTTACAGCACGTCACTCAGGTGTTCGATGATATCGCTAGCGATCATGCTGACGGGGCTGCGGGCCGTGGCGGCGGCGTCGCCCGCGCGACCATGTAAGTTGACGCCGGCAACGGCGGCATCGAATAGCGACATGCCTTGTCCGACGAACGCCGCGATGATGCCTGTCAGGACGTCGCCGCTGCCGCCAGTCGCCATACCGGGGTTACCCGTGTCGTTGGTGTACACCCGGCGACCGTCGGTGACGATAGTTTGATTGCCTTTCAAGACGACGACGCTGCAGTTGTCGGGGGCGAGGCGTTGAGCCAGCTTGTTTGCCATCTCCTCGCGATGTTGCTGCACCGTTGCGATATCGGTGTTGCAAAGCCGCGCCATCTCGCCCGGGTGTGGCGTGAGAATGCAACGCGGCCATCTGCGGTAGTCTTCTGTCGCGCGATCACGTTCGAGGTCGAAGACGGGTAGTGCGTTAAGACCGTCGGCATCGATGACGCACGGGACCTCATATTCGTGAATCAAACGTTGCAGCAGTTCGGTCCAGCTCTCGTCGAAGCCGGTAGGGCCGCGCGCGAGGCCGGGGCCGGCGGCGATGACATCGGGTAGCAGCGTTTCATTGAAGATACCGGTGTGAAAGACGCGCGTTAACGCTTTCGCCGGGTACAACACACCGTTACGCGTTTCGGGCAGTGCGATGGTCGTTGCACAAGGGCAGAGAGTTGCGATGAAGGGTTGAACGCCCTCTGGTGCGGCGACGGTAACGAGACCAGCCCCCGCGCGCAGCGCGGCGTTTGCTGTGAGCGATGGCGCGCCGAGCAAGCCGCGCGAGCCACCGATGACGAGCACGCGACCGTAGTTGCCTTTGTGGCTATCGGGTTGGCGTGGCGGTAGCGTCGGGATGTCAGTGATACGTTGCAGACTCATATTGACGGATGTCGATTTATGTTTGGCGGGTTGTACTCAACCCACCGAAACGTCGTGTTGTTGACTGTTGTCTTGTTGCAGTCCCTCTTGAAAGGGGTAGTCCCCCAGCCCCAGAGGGGCAGGGGCACCCGATTTCATCGTCACCTTACTAGCACCAACCCAATTGCCGCCTTCGACAATTTCCCACCCTTCACTATCGTGAAGGATGGGGCACCCGGCTAATTTTCGATCGCCATTCGCGCGATCATGCCCGCGAGATAACCGGCGGCGAAACCGTTATCGATGTTCACGACCGACACGCCCGGCGCGCAGGCGTTTAACATGGTCAACAACGGTGCGATGCCGTTGAAGCTCGCGCCGTAACCCACGCTCGTTGGCACGGCGATCACCGGCGCGCTGACGAGGCCGCCGACCACGCTCGGGAGCGCGCCATCCATACCGGCGGCGACGATGACGACCTTGGCGCGTTGAATTTCTTCTAAGCGACCGAGCAGCCGATGTAAGCCCGCGACGCCGACATCAACGATGGTTTGCACGCGCTGATCGATAAGTTCGGCAGTGATACGGGCTTCTTCCAAGACGGGCAGGTCCGTCGTGCCTGCGCATATTGCACAAATGGCGGGTGTGGCCTCCGTATTATTTACGGGCTCGCGTCGCCATGAAATGCATCGACCGGCCACGTGGTGTTCGGCGTTCGGTATCGACTTGGCAACGGCGACGGCTTGTGCTTCGTTGGCCCGGGTGGCCAACACGCGATCGTGTTTCTCCGTTAGTCGGGTGAAAATGTTCACCACCTGATCGACGGTTTTGCCTTCGGCGTAGATGACTTCGGGGAAGTCGCAACGCAGCGCGCGATGGTGATCGATGGTAACATCGGGTAACGATTCGTAAGGCAGCGTCTTCAATGCGGCGACGGCGTCGTCCACGGTCGATTGACCTTCGGCGACGGCGGCGAGCAATTGACGCAAGGCGGTTTCATTCATGGTTGGGCATTATACTCGGGTGGTGGGATGGTGTGTTGGATTGGAGATGATTGGGCGTGGGTGAGTGTTCGCGGTATGAAAGAGGTCGACGGTCGCGCGAATGGGGGATGTACCCCAGCCCCAGAGGGGCAGGGGCACTCGAGTACGTTCGCCCCTTTTGCAGGGACATCCTTGCTCCCTCACCCTTGCAGGGAGAGGGCTGGGGTGAGGGTCGAACTACCGGCGAATAGGTTAGATGGCTAGATAGGTTAGGAGCAACGGCGTGGCAATCCCGGTTTTGTATGGCAATGACGTAAACGCATCCGTGTTGAGCGACAAGACGGTTGCGGTATTGGGCTATGGCAATCAGGGCCATGCGCATGCGCTCAACTTGCGTGATGCGGGTGCGACCGTGATCGTCGGTCAGCGCGCGGGGAAGAATGCTGACCGAGCGACTGCGGATGGGTTTGAGGTGTTGCCTTTAGCAGATGCGACGCGCCGGGCTAATTTGGTGATCTTATCGTTGCCGGATGAGTTGATGGGCGACATCTTCGCGGAACATGTAGGGCCGCATCTTAAGAAGGGCGCGGCATTGGGATTTGTGCATGGCTTTGCCGTGCGGTTCGGGTTGATACCGTGCCCGGCGGATGTGGACGTGGTACTCGTTGCGCCCAAGGGGCCGGGGGCATTGTTGCGATCGCGCAAAGTAAGCGGCGGCGGGCTAACGTGTTTGGTCGCGGTCGAGCAGGATGCGACAGGGCTGGCGCGCGACGTTGCACTTGCATGGGCGAGCGCCATCGGCGGCGATGTCGGCGGAATGATGGAAACAACGTTCGCGGATGAATGCGAGTCGGACTTGTTCGGCGAGCAGACAGTGTTGTGCGGTGGAGTGATCGAATTGATGAAGGCAGGCTTCGACGTGTTGGTGGAAGCGGGCATTCCGCCGGAGCTTGCGTATTTTGAGGCGGTGCATGAAGTGAAACAGGTTGTTGATTTGCAATATGCGGAAGGCCTGGCGGCGATGCGCGCGAAGATTTCCAACACGGCGTCGTATGGTGGCCTAACGCGCGGACCGCGCTTGATTGATGAAAGCGTTAAAGCGCGCATGCGCGAGATGTTTAAGGAAATACGCGATGGTCGGTTCGCGCAAGAGTGGGTCGCCGACGCACGGGCGGGTTTGAAGAAGTTGCGAGAGTTGGAACAACAAGAAGCGGACAGCCCAACGGCGAAAGCGGGCGAGCGGGTGATTGAGGTGACGATGAAGGCGGCGGGGTGAATCAAGTATGCCAGCCAACGCTTACACTAAATGAAGTCTGTATTGACCCTTACGAGGTCTTGGTCTTGGAATATATGTCTTAAATGTTCGGGAGTTGCCGTGAATGGATATTCGCGACAAAGGCGGTTTGCTGCCTTCGATAGCTTTGCTGCATATTTTCTAACTTGTTTTACCTCGCGACAGTCAAAAAAACTCGGTCCAATCGAAGTGGAATCGGACTTTCTGTAGGGAAAAACGATATGATGACAGCGAAGGCTCTCCTCATCGGTCGCGATCACGAGATGAGGTAGCCGCGCGCCGAACCCGATAGCGCTTCCGGGACCAAGGGGGTACGCAGTAATTGTCTTTGCGTCCTCATCGTTCCCAACAAAACAAACACCGCTTCCACTGTAAACAACGCCATACTCAAAGCCCGGAAAGTGATCTTGATGATAGCATCCATAGCCAGCGCCGATCTCTATTTCTACCGCGATGAGACCGGCGGACTCGTCTTTTCCAGACGAATAATCATCAACAACACGCCATGGCTTGGTTTCAATTAAATCATCACCTCGAAAGTTATAGAACTGATACCGGCCAAATGAAGTCTGCTTGAATTTGAGAAGATGTCTAGCGTTGCGCGGCATATTAAGGAGTAGCGACACTAGCATTTCTTGCCATGTTGGTTCGTTGAACAAGACTTTTAGATGACTCTCGCAAAGTTTTATTCTCCAGTCATTCGGTTCTGACCATGTCGCTCTCTTCCTTCGCTTCATTTTATAGCCGCGCCATGATGTCGGTGGTCGCGAGAGGTTGACCAGTTCAGTCGGGACCGATTGCTTAACGAGCGAATGTGCTCGACTTAGGTCACTAACGGTGTCACGAAGCAGGTCCGCGATCGCACCAACGCAGATCTGTTCTGGTAGATACTCCCCGTTTTTCCATTGTGAAACCACGTTCTCGTTAAAGTCCTTGGTTCGATGATGTTTTTCCGCCGGTAGAGACGCATTGATCCTGTTTTCAACCTCAGAAAATACTCCCCGAGATTTCAACTTAATAAACAGATCGCGATTAGAGCAGTGTGTGTCCTCCATGTATTTGCGCAACATATCGGCAAAAGCATACGACGCGCGTTGGAAACGCATATTTGGACTTGCTTCACTCAATTTTCGCCTCCTCCAGTTAATCCCGCGGAGGATAAGCCCGCACTATTAATACGTAAACATTCCTGAGATACATTTCTCAATACAGATCAAGAACTAAATTCCTAAAGGTGTATAAGTTTATGTTTTGCAGCGGTTTATGGGAATTAAGGCTCGTCTGTGAATAGCATTTTTTAGAAGGCGCAACTGCCTGCGAAGGCGGGTCACTTTCGGGTCGTCATTTATTAGAGCATCGAGGAGCGAAATGACTAAGACACTCATTATGGTGATTGAAGCATTGCTTGCACTTACGTTTGTCGCCGGCCTTTGGTTGATTGACGTGTTTCACGACCAAGGCCTCACGACCTTTCTCCTTACCAGAAAGACAGTCTGTCACGCATGCAATAAGCATCTTGTTGACGATGTTGCATTCGCTTGCAAGGTCTGCATTGAATTGGCGGCAGCATTATTGGTTTCTTTGGGTGTGTTGTACTGTTGGCGATACTGGTTGCGTGAATTGATCTTCGGTGTAAGTTCAAATACGAATAAGATGTGATTATGCGAGTGGTCAAGATCGTCGTCGTGTATCATTGAGAACGCATATTGCGAATGATGACCTGTGAGTGAGGTACGATCATCACGGGAGTTCATCAGCGTTGTGCAAAAAAACTCCTAGCCAACCCTTGACTCGCGAAACCTACTTTGCTAATTTCTCACATCAGCAACTTTGCTCTTTGACAACTCAAGTGCCCTTATCAAGAGTAGCCGAGGGAACGGGCCCGACGACGCTACAGCAACCTGGCAAGGATTTGCCGAGGTGCTAACTCCCGCCCTTTGGGGTAGATAAACGGTGGCTTGAAGAAGTCATTTGAAACAGCTTATCTGCCTCTACCGTGCTCGGTAGAGGTTTTTTTGTTCCTAACCACATTCGATAAACAGGCATCGGCCCATATTGGCGGTAGCTTTGCGCGTTTTGCTTTTTTGTAACGCTCGAATACGCCGCCAATGACTGCTCCCATTCCGCGCGCCGGCGGTTTCTGCACATAAGTTAAACCGACCTGCAAAATCCCGCGCCCAAGGTGCGCGCCGCGCGATGGATGGCGATGCCCTTAACTAGAAAGTTGAGGCATGCGATGAACATGCATCTGCACATGCAACGTAATAACGACGGTAGCAAGCTTCTTTCCTCTAGCATTCACTCGAATTGGCGCGACGGATCGCGACGCGAGATGAGACGAGGAATGAACGACACATCAGAACTCTGCATTGGCAACAAGGAGGTTGACCATGGCGGCTAGTGAAGGCGCGTTTCCGCGCATCGTTTACAAATTGGGCGGGTCGATTTTACGCGGCCCGCAGGACTATTCCTTCTACGCCGAGCAACTGCGCGACACGTTAAACGAACGCCCCGATGCAAAACTGGTCGTCGTCGTTTCGGCGCAGTATGGCGAAACGGATAGGTTGTTGACGCAAGCGATTGATGCAGGTGGCCATGAAGATGGCGCGGCCACGGCGCTGTTGCTCGCAACAGGCGAGTTACAGTCGGTCGCGCGGCTCACGTTCGCGTTAACGCGACTGGGCATCAGTGCCGTCGGCGTTGGGCCCGAGCAAACGGGTATCACGCTAGTCGAAGGTACGCGGGCGGAAGATCGGTTGGCCGTTGATCCGTCGCGCGTGACGGGTTTTTTGGTGGACCGTCAAGTTGTCGTCGTGCCCGGCTTTGTGGGTACCACTCCGACTGGGCAGTGGGTCACGCTAGGTCGCGGCGGGTCGGACTTGTCCGCCGTGGCGTTGGCGGCGGCATTAAACGCCGAAAGCTGCGAACTGATAAAAGACGTTCCCGGATATTTTTCGCGCGACCCCAATCAAGACCCGAACGCAACGCATATCGCGCAACTCGATTTCGATCGTGCATTGCAGATGGCGTTGGACGGTTGCGATCTCGTGCAACTCGATGCGCTGCGGTATGCGAAGGCGCAACGGTTGCAACTCATCATTCGCGATTTGAAAACGCGCGAGCGTAGAACGCGGGTGAGTGATGACCTGCCAGTGAAGCAGGCAGTTGTGCCCGAACAAGACGTGTTGGCGGTCGCATAGGGACGGTCCCTATGCGATCTCAGGCGGTGGGCGGGCCGCAACATAGTCCCCACGTGTTGCGCCCGCCGCCGTTTAACAAATGAGTTGAGTGTTGTGGGGAGGCATTTCGGTTAGTAGCTGGAGTTGCTTGTGCAGTGGAGAACACCGGTTAAAAACCGGTGCCACAGCGCGGAAACGTCACACCGGCTAAAAACCGGTGCCACAGCGCGGAGGAGGCACACCGGTAATAAACCGGTGCCACAGCGCGAATCGGTCAGTTGACCAAGTAAACAAATGATTACGCGGCGTTGCATACAACCTGCGCCGCGAAAGGACATAAAACGATGAAACTCGGAACCAAAGTTATTCATTACGCTCAGGAATGTGAATCCGGAACAGGTGCCGTCGTGGCACCGATTTTTCAGACTTCGACGTTTGAACAGGATGCGCCCGGCGAGAATCGCGGCTTCGACTACACGCGAACCAGCAATCCGACGCGCAGCCGGCTTGAGGAAGTCTTGGCCGGGTTGGAAGGTGTCGAACATTGTGCAGTGTATGCATCCGGCATTGCTGCGGAAAACGCGATCTTGCAGGCGTATCTGCAACCCGGCGATCGCATCATCATTCCGCCCGACGTCTATGGCGGCACGCATCGCTTGTTGTATCGAAGCTGGCAGGACAAGGGCGTCGAAGTGGTTGCCGTTGACTATGCGTCGCCCGGTAAGCTGAAAGATGCACTGACGGCGGCGAAGACGAAGCTGGTTTGGATCGAGTCGCCAACCAACCCACGGCTACTCATTTACGATATCGAAGCGATCGCGAAGTTATCGCACGAGTCCGGTGCGTTGGTCGTGGTCGACAACACATTTTCGACACCGATCTTCCAGCAGCCGTTTGCGTTGGGGGCGGACATCGTCATACACAGCGTGACGAAGTATCTCGCCGGACATTCGGACGTGATTCAGGGGGCGGTGCTGACGAAGGATGCGGCGATCTTTGAGCCGATCAAATTCCTCCAAAACGCATCCGGCGCAGTACCGTCCCCGTTTGATTGTTGGCTTACCTTGCGAGGGCTGAAGACGCTCGAATTGCGATTGGCGCGGCATGCGGAGAACGCGCAGCGGCTGGCCGAGGTCGCCAGTAGCCACCCGGCCGTGTCTCGCGTCTACTACCCCGGGTTGCCGACACACCCCGGTCACGAGGTGGCCAAGAAACAATCGACGGGTTTTGGCGGCGTGTTGTCGCTGGAATTGAAAGCGACTGCCGACGAGGTGCGGCAATTCGTTTCGTCACGCAAGTATTTCAAGCTGGCAGAGAGCTTGGGTGGCGTAAAGTCGCTGATTTGTCACCCGGCCAAGATGACGCACGCGGCGATTCCCGCGGAGAAACGCGCCGAATTGGGTTTGGCGGACACGCTGGTAAGGC
>JAUIHO010000306.1 GCA_030432035.1 Phycisphaerae bacterium | reverse complement strand
GTCACCGGGCATCGGCATGGGTGCCGGACGGTCTCGAAATTCGCATCGGCAGCGATTGCAACGGACAAGAGGAATACGTCTCGGGCGTGATCGATCTCGGTGGGAATAGTGTCGTCTATGGCGATCCGAGCAATACCGTCAGCGGCAATTGGCGATTACCGCTCAACGGCGGCGCGGGTTGGAGCGCGATCAACGAGACGTATGACGACGGCGACGACATGTACGAATACAGCGTGAGCAAACCGACGATTCAGGCTTGGCCGGATGCAAACGAGCCGCAATAACGCTGCGCAGTATTTCATAAACACGAATTGAATCCTCGCAAGGTTTCAAAATGGGGCGACGTGCTTGCGACTGAACCGCAGGGTCCGGGCGCGTCGTTCGAACGCGATCAATAGGAAACAGGCTGATGAAGACGTTTTGGCTCGCAATGCTGATGGTGTTGCCGCTGGTCGGTGCCGATTGCCCGATGACGGGCTCGATGATGCCGGACGACGGCATGGGTATGGATAACGACAACGACAATGATAATACGTCGCCGACGACAGGCGGCGGCAGCACGGTAGAAAGCGACTGGGAACAGGAAGCGCGGCTGACGGCGTTCGACCCGCAAGGGGAAGATTTTTATGCCACGAGCGTGGCGATTTCCGACACGGTGGCAATCGTCGGAACGAATCTGAAGGATTCGCTCGCGGGCGTGGCGGATGTGTTTGTGAAGTTTCGCGGCGAGTGGGAGTTTTTCGAACGGCTCACGCGCGGACCGGCCCGCATGCCGGAGCAGGGCTTCGGTAGTTCGGTGGCCGCGACGAACAATCATGTGTTCGTTGGCGCGAGCAAATTTGCCATTGAAGGGTCGGCACACATTCAACGCGGCGCCGTGTATGTCTATTCCAGTCGCGGATCTGCGTACGAGCAGGTGCAATTGTTGACGATATCCGACAGTGAAGACTTCGAGCTATTTGGCACGTCGATGTTTTTCGAACGCAATCAGGGGCATTTGATCGTCGGCGCGCCGGGGCGCGATCGGTATGCGGGCGCGGCTTATACCTTTCGCGATAACGGAGGTGACTTTGTACAGACGGATCGCCTAACGGCTTCCGATGCGGTGGACAACGACGATTTCGGCGAGGCGGTGACGATGAGCAACGTCTGGGCCGCCGTCGGCGCGCCAGGCAAAGACTTCGGCACGGGCGCGGTGTATGTCTTTGAGCGCGTCGTGCTCGATTGGATGCAGATACAGAAGTTAACGGCGGATGACGGGGAGCGAACGGATCAATTCGGCGCATCGGTGGCGATGGCCGACGACTTGTTGGTCGTCGGTGCGCCGGCGAAGAAGCGACCGGGCGATGAATTGTTGATGGCGGGTGCGGTGTATGTCTATCGGCGCAATGCGGGGCAGTACGAGCTTGAACAAAAGCTGGTGCCCGCCGACGGACAGGCGGGGTTGTTCGGTAAGTCAGTTGCCGTGCGCAACAATCGCATTTTGGTGGGCGTGTTTGGTGGACCGGCCTTGGTGTTTGTGTATGAGATGCGGGACGGCGACTGGGAGATTACGGGCACGATTCGCGGCGGCGATGGCGATACGGTGAATCGTATTGGTAATGCGATGGCGATCTCGAAAGAGACGTTGATCGTTAGCGGTAACGACGTGACCGTGGATGGCCGACCTCGCGGTGGTGCTGGCTTTGTGTTTACGACGCCGGACGCACCGACACCGCCGGATTTGCCGCCGGGCGTTCGGTTTTAGTGATGAATCGATGAGAGGAATTTCAAGCAGCCCGTTGCTCAGTTAGTGCGGCGGGCTGCTTTTATTTTGTTATCCCAATCCGTCGAGTAGGCCGCCGAAGAGTGCGCCGATGGCTTCCGCTATGCCGCCGCCAGCTTCGATGATGAGTTCGAATATGGCACCGATACCTTCAATAAACAGGTCGGTGACGAACTCGGTGACGCCGTTGCGTTCGTTGACGGGTGGCTGCGGGGACATGGCGGGTTCTCCATCAGAGGGATTGTTTCGTTCACACTTTAGTTTTACGAAATCGGGAGCGGTCTCTCAGTGAGAATTTGATGCGAAATTTGTAACAGGCGGGGATTCGAATATTGGAGATCTATGAGCGGCTAGACGGCTTCACGAATAACAGCGCCTCTGGATGATTTGTCGGAATCCTCCGGCTATTCGCCGGTGCCACAGCGCCACTGTTGCCACAACCCAACCGTCGCCGTCGATCGAAAGCGGTCTAATCTTCGATAATGTTCGACGCCAATTGTTCAGCGGCGTCGGGCTTGTTCATCTTCTTCATGAGGTCGATGAGATCGCTGAGCGCGTGTTGGGCTTGGACGTGTTGGTTGCCAAGCTTGGCCTTCAAGATGTCGTACCCTTCGCGAAGGGGAGCTTCGGCGTCGGCGAGACGATTCATTTCCATGAGGCATCGGCCGAACGAGTGTTTCAAGAGGCCGTAGCGATGATGGGTGGCCGGCATGATTTGGGGCGCGCGGGCGAGGAGTTTTTCCATAACAGGCAGGGCTTCGTCGTGGCGCTTTTGTGCCATGAGTACAAGCGCGAGATTGCGCGCCATCGTGATTTGCCGATCGGTTTGAATCTCGGCGAGTGGGCCCAGCGCTTCCATGACCTGCCGCATGAGCGTCTCAGCCTCTTCCAAGCGCTCTTGTTCCATCAACATCATCGCGAGCGTGTTGCGCCAACTGGCGAGTGCCGGGTGATTGGGTGGCAATATGGCGGCCGAGGCGTCGATGCTGCGTCGCATGAGCTTTTCGGCGCGTTCAAACTCTTTCAGGTCGTAGAGCAAGCTGGCGAAGTTATTGGTTGCCGAAAGCGTTCGGAAGTCATCCGGGCCGAACGCCTTTTGACAACCTTCCAGAAGTTCGGTGTAGATCGTTTTCGCTTCTTCGAATTCGCCGATTACCGCCAATAACGACGCAAGGTTGTTCTTTGCGAGTAACGCCTCTTCGCTTGACGGGTCAAGGTGTTTGTCGCGGTAATCGTGAACCTTGCGGTAATACACGAGCGCTTCTTTTAACTCGCCTACCGTGCGCAGGGCACCGGCCAAGCTGTCCATCGTATTGAGCGTGTACTCGTGTTCGGCACCATTCAGTTTGATGCGCTGCTCAACAACATTTCTCAGAATGGGGATCGAACCTTCGACATCGCCCATGTTGGTTAAACACATGGCAATGCCGCGCTGTAGGGTCAGTCGGTAATCCTGTTCGTCTTCGAGTTCGGGGTTGACCGATCCGAGCGCCTTTTCGAACTCGGCCTTGGCTTTTTCGAACATGCCGAGGCCGAAGTAGGCCGAGCCGACGGCTTCGTACATGCGAGCGCGGGTTTCGGGCGTGCCTTCGAAGCGGTCGGCCAGCAGCGTGTCGGCGTTATCGAGTACGTCGATTACGCGCACGTCATGGCCTTGTTTGCTGGGGTCGGGCGACTGTAGCAACGTGACGAGGAATTCTTGTACGGCCAGCGACCGTTCGACTTCGAGTTGGGCGGCGGTTTCTGCGGCACGGGCTTCTTTTTCTGCGGCGCGGGCGACAATGGCTTGCTCTTTTGCGACACCTTCGGCGACTTGCGCGCGAACGAACCCAATCGTGAGCGCAACGAACGCGATGGCAAAGCCGGCAACGAGCGCGCGATTGCGTCGTGCGAATTTCGAAAGGTGATAGACCGTGCCGGCCGGTCGCGCCATGACGGGTTCGTGACGCAGAAAGCGGCGAATGTCGTTCGCGAATTCGGCGGCGGATGAGTAGCGTTGCGCGCGATCTTTCTCGAGGGCTTTAAACAGGATGCTCTCGATATCACCGCGCAAATGGCGATTGTTGGTGCCGGGGCGGGTTGGGTCTTCTTCTGCAATCACGCGCGCCGCCATCATGATGGTTTTTCCGCGCACGTCGTACGGCAGATTGCCGGTGAGCAGTTCGTAACAGATGACGCCGAGGGCATACACATCGCTACGAATGTCTAAATCTTTCGAGTCGCCGCTGACCTGTTCGGGGCTCATATATGGAATGGTGCCGACGAGTTGGCCGGCATCGGTTTGCATGGTGGCCAAGTGCTCGGTATCGACGAGGCGCGCTACGCCGAAGTCGAGGACCTTGGGTTGTGCGCCGAGGCGTGCGACGGCGGCTTGGCGCGTGGTCGAGCCCGTGCGGTCGGCGATAGATGTGGCGGATGCGTCGGCGGGTGCGACGAGAATGTTGCCGGGCTTGAGATCGCGATGGATCACA
>JAUIHO010000059.1 GCA_030432035.1 Phycisphaerae bacterium | reverse complement strand
CCGGTATGGATGGAGAAGACGGCGCTGACGGTAACGACGGCGAAGATGGCGACGAAGGTAAGGTCGGTCGCGACGGCGAACGCGGTGAAAACGGCCAAGATGGTCAAAACGGCTCCGGCCCATCGTTCGGCGGTCCCGGCGGCAACGGTCTTCCCGGTACGCCCGGCGCGCCCGGTCAAGCGGGTGGTCCCGGTGCACCCGGTGGCGGCGTCATCGAGATCGTCGTCAATCAGATAAATGGTCGCATCTATATCGCGGGCGATATTTCTGCTCGCGGCTTGAACGTTCCGGCCGCATCCGGCGGTGGCGGCGGTGCCGGTGGTTCCATCATTCTCGATGGTGCTGCGCTGTGGTTAAACGGCGCAAGCTTCGACGTCCAAGGCGGCACCGGTGGTAGCGCTGGCGCAGCTGGCAAGGTCGTCCTCGATCACCATTGCTTGGCAGTCATCGGTACGACGTTCCTGACGACTGCCGGTTCCAACTCGGGGGCCATCGGCGGGCTCGGCGGCATCGGTGGACCCGGTGGTGCCGGCGGACCGGGCGGTGCGCGCGGCAATGGTGGTACCACGGTTGGTGGTACCGGCGGCGAAGGCGGCGACGGTGGTCGCGGCGGTCGCGGTGGCCGTGGCGGTAAGTACGGCATCGGTGGTAAAGGTGGCAAGGGCGGCAAGCCCGGCAAGTGCTTTACCTGGTGCGATACCGTCGTGGTCAGTGGTGGTGACAGCGGGGCGGAATACAAGGTGACGCCCGGCATCTGGACACACAACGGTAAAGAAGTCGGTCGCACCTTCCGTCGCGGTAAGACGATCACGGCGGGGCCGGGTGAAACGGTGACGTGCACGCGCTACGTGCGCATCAAGGAATTCCCGAACGATTTCCATTACCTCGGCGATATGTACACCGACTCATCGGGTACGACGACGATTTACTGCTGGACGTTCTGGCAATTCGGTTTCATCTTCCAGATCGAACTCGACATCTTCAAGCCCGCCTTCTCGACGGGTGATACGATTGTCGATATTCAGTACAACTTCACGTTCAACCCGTTCGATCCGGACATCACGATCATCGAAAACGGTTTCATTATCTTCGATGGTCCGCTGTCGACGTTTGATCCGGCTTTGATCGGTTACGAATACGCCGGCTCGCACATCCTGATGGATACCGAGCAGATGGACTGCAACGGCAACAGTACGCCGGATGGCGATGACATCGCAACGTGCCCCGATGGCGACCTGAGTTGTGCAGACTGTAACGACAATGGCGTGATCGATAGCTGCGAAATCGAGGGCGACGAAAACGGCAACGGCATTCCCGACGAATGTGAAGGCCTTGGTTGCACGACTTGCCCCGGCGATATGGATGGCTCGTTGATGCTCGATGTCAACGACATTCCGGAATTCGCGGACAACCTTGTGTTTGATGCCCAAGATGAATGCGGCGATACCAACGAGGATGGTGCGCTTAACGCACTCGATATCGACGCGATGGTGGCCTTGATTCTGAATCAGGCAACTTGCGAAGACGTCGGCCTGCTGAATCCCAACCTCGAAGGTGATTGCTTCGGCCCCAACGGTACACCGGGTTGTGTTAGCAGCGACTGTACGCAGGCCGTGTGTGCGTTGGATTCGTACTGCTGCGATGTCGAATGGGACAACCTTTGTGCCACGCTCGCGCAGGAAGTGTGCAACTTCGACGCCGGACCGGTTTGTGGTCAGGATCGCATGCCGCTCGACACGATTCCCGATGGTGGAACCAGCGTGAACTTCGGAGCGGTTGATATACCGCCGATTCCGGCTGACTTCTTCAACCCCGGTTCCGAACCGTTCGTCGGCGAAGTTCGTCTCGGCGGTATCGATAACGATGACGGTTGCCAAGGCGGTGCCGATACCATCATTCAACGTGGTGGAGCGGTGACGACCAATGGCGATCCGTTGCCCGCGCCGATCGATCCGGTACCGGTTGAGATTGTCGCACTCGGTTTAACCAGCGTTCAGCCCATTGTCGTGACCACAAACGGTCAACCTGACCCATGGTTGGTAGGCATGGGGTTGTCGAGCCAGCCGGAGCCGCAAACCGGTTCACTGCAGGGAGCGCTCGATACGCCCAACGGTGGGGGATTTGACGCGCTCTTACCGGTTCAACCACGATTCGTGTTTATTCGTGAATCTGAGGCGCAAGCTCTAAGTGATGGTGTTATCACAACAAGTGACATCGACCTCAGAGTTCTCGATTATGGCGAAATCGGTGAAGGCGCGCTTCCGCTCCAATGGTTTGGGCCGTGGTCGGTAAATCCGCCTGCGAACAATCCCTACTACGACGATTCGGCAAGTGCGTTGCCGTTCCATCCGGCTGTGGATGCCAACACCAACACCCGTGTACCCACGGCGTTGCAAAGTCCGGCAGGTGGCGTGCAGTTTGAGATGTCGCTCGCAGAGAATCACGCCTTGTTCGTCGAGTATCAATCGATCGGTTCCATCGCGACCATCGGTTGCACGGGGGCGGATGATTGTCCGAACCCCGGTGGCGGCAACGTTCGCTTCCCGACGGCAGACTTTGCACTCGCTCCGAACTTCCTTTTGATTCCGTTCTCCTGCAACACGGCCGGTGGCGAATCGACCTGTGTACGCATCTATGAGAAGGTTCAGCAGGGTGGCGGTATTGGCGCGTGCTGTTTGGCACCCGGTCAATGCATCGAAGTAACGCAGGTGGATTGCGACCAGAACCCGACGGGGATATTCCTCGGCGAAGGCTCACTCTGCCAGGATGCGTTCTGCATCCAAGAGATCGGTGCATGCTGCTTCGGCCCGGGTAACTGTGTCGAACTGCCACAGCAGGATTGCCAGCAAAACGGTGGATCGTTTGCCGGGCCGGGTAGCAACTGCGACCAACTGCCGTGCGGACCTTCGGGTGGTGCGTGCTGTCTCGGGTTCGGCGAGTGCATCGACGGCATCGATCCGATCAGTTGCAAGTCGGAGTTCGGCGGCTCTTTCGTGCCCGGCGGTCAATGCCCGCAGGCGTGCGATGGTCGATAACGACGCCTAATTTAGTTCATACATTCCGCAAGCATGCGGAGAGAGGTTGTGTTTTGAGGGGCGCCTTCGGGCGTCCCTCTTTTTTTGCGCCTGCAGAATTTGCCGAGTACGCCATTGATGGCTTATCGGCGAAGGGTGGGGCGTCAAAGCGATGCTCACTTGTTAACGCCCGCGCGCATCTGGCCGATAAGCGTTGCGCTATGCCACCTTCACCTGACATGTCGTTGGCGCGCCAATTTGTGCGCAAAGATACGGAACTCGAGGCGCGGGTCGATCCGCACCCCGATCATTCGGATCAATTCCGGGTGTGTTTACCGGACGCCTTGGCCGAATTGCCGGTCGTGGACGTCAGTGCCGGTGGCGTCGGCCTTCAGTCGGCGGTCTTTATGCCCAAGCGCTTGAAGCTGGTGCTACACGTGAAAACGCACGGTCAAAGCACGGCGGCGGATACGCTGCGCGTAAATGCCATCGTGCGGCGCTGCGAGTTGTTTGACTACAAGCCGACGTATCACGTGGGTTTGCAATTCGTTGACTCCAAAGGGATCGATGAGCAACGCCTGATTCATATGGCGTCGCAAGCAGCCAAGCAAAACGAGGAGGCGGAATAAATGGGACCGGCCCTCGGATTGCGCGAACAGGTTGTATCGACCGGATTAATTGACGCTCAACGCATAGCAACATTCGAGCAAGAAGCGGCGGAAAAAGGCTGCGAACTCGAAAAGATTCTCGTTAAGAAAAATGTGCTGACCGAGGGGCAAGTCGACGCGATGTCGGCGATCCGCTCGGGCTTTGCCTATTGCCAATTGAGCGATTTTATTCCGAAGGTGCAGAATTCGGAGTTGCTGCCGGAAGATGTCGTTCGTCGGCACGTGATGTTCCCGCTGTTTCATATCGACGACCAAATCACGCTGGTGATGGCCGACCCGAACGATTTGACAGGCGTCGATCAGGCTCGACGACTCACCCGTAAAGAAGTCGACATCTGCCTGGCAAGCCGTCGCGATATTTTGGGCTTGATCGAACGCGCTTACGGCGCGAGCAAGTATTTGCAAACGACGTCCGTCGCCGACGAGTTGATGGATATCTCCGTCGATGGCGACGTTGACGATGAGTCGCAGCCCGTCATTCGTCTGGTTAACGATCTGATCGACGAAGCGATTCGGCAGCAGGCTTCCGATATTCATATCGAACCGGGCGACCGCGAGTTGCGCGTGCGCATTCGTGTTGACGGCGTATTGCGCGAAATCGCCGCGCCGCCGTTTGGGTTGCACCGCGCGCTCGTGTCGCGCTTAAAAGTGCTGGCCCGCTTGGATATTTCACAAAATCGAGCGCCGCAGGACGGTGCGATCTCCCACGATTGCGACGGTAAGGAGAATATTCTTCGCGTCGCGATTTTGCCGTCGATCTACGGCGAAGTCGTCGTGATTCGAATTCTGCGCAACGAATCGGAAGCGATCACGCTGGAAGAACTCGGCATGCCACGCGGCGTGTTCGATCGATTCAAAGGTATCGTATCCAATGCCCACGGCATGATTCTGGTATCGGGGCCGACTGGCTCGGGTAAGTCGACCACGCTCTATGCCGCGATGAAATGTATCACGTCACCGCAGACAAACATCATCGCCATCGAAGATCCGGTCGAATACCGCACCAGTTCGATTCGCCAGGTCCAGGTGAATCCCGAGGCGAACCTCACGTTTGCCAGCGGTTTGCGTTCGATGCTGCGACAAGATCCCGACGTCATCATGGTCGGCGAAATTCGCGACTGCGAAACCGCGCAGATCGCCGTGCAAGCGGCGCTCACAGGTCACTTGTTGCTCAGCACGGTGCACACAAACGATGCGGTCAGCGCGATCGCGCGCTTCAAAGACCTGGGTGTTGCCGAATATCTGATCTCGTCTTCGCTCTTGGGCGTATTGGCTCAACGCTTGTGCCGACGCATATGTCCGGATTGTAAAGCCGACGACGCGCCGCCGGCCGCGATGTTAAAGGCATTGGGACTCGACCCGGACGAGATGGATTTCAAACCGCAAAAGGGCAAAGGCTGTCGTCGCTGCGTGGGAACGGGCTATATCGGCCGACTCGGTTTGTACGAGTTGTTTGAATTGAACGAGCGGTATTCGGAATTGATCGTACGCGGCGAACCGACAGAAGTGATTCGGCGCGCAGCGCGTAAGGATGGGATGAAATTCCTAATCGACGACGGCGTGGATAAGGCGCGTCAAGGCGTTACGACGATTGAAGAGATCGCGCGCATCGCGGGGCATAACTAGCGAGACTTGGGTTCGCATTCGGACGATTCAGCCCGTCGGTGACGGGGTGAAATTGAACAGACATGGCAACGTTCTCCGTACAATTTGCCGAAGCCAGCGGTCGCCGCATCAAGCAGGTGATCGAAGCCGCCGATGAGCGCGCGGCGCTGTCGACGCTGGAAGCGCGCGGTGTGACGCCGATATCGATCACCGCCGCGGATGGTAAGAAAGAGAGAATGCAAACGGTGCGACGGGTGAAGGGTGGCAAGTCGATGCGACGTGCCATGCTCGACTTCACGCATCAGATGGCCGCCGTTGCCGAAAGCGGTATCCCGATCATCGCCGGGCTTAAGGCGGTAGGCGAACAGACAGGACATACCGAGTTGCGCGCGGGGATTCAGCGAATTGCCGGTCGCGTCGAAGGTGGCCGCACGTTGGCCGACGCAATCGACATGGAGCGATCGCTCTTCCCTGAGATATACGCCAAAACGATCGCAGCGGGCGAAGCGGCGGGCAAGTTGCCCGAAGTATTGAACTCACTTGCAAGCTATATGGAGCAAGAACACGAAACGCGTGGGCAAATCCGGTCGGCATTGACGTATCCGGCAATGGTGGTTGGTACGTTGGTGCTGGCGACGGGTGTGTTGCTTGTGTTCGTGATTCCGCAGTTTGCAGAGTTGTTTCAAAAGTTTGAGAGCGACTTGCCGGTGCCGACGAAAATTCTGCTCGGCATCAGCGGAGCGCTGATTAACCACTACATATTGCTGCTGATCGGTGCCGTTGCGCTCTACTTCGGCGTCCGAAAATTGTTGAGCCTTCCTGCCGTGCGCAGTTGGCTCGACTATCGCATCTTGAAGTTACCGGTCTTCGGTAACTTGCTGATCGGCATTTACATGGTGCGGTTCATCGAGCTGCTCGACCTGCTGATCGAAGCGGCGTTGCCGATTACCAATGCCTTGCGTGTGACGGCTGACAGCATGACCAACGAGGCATTACGCAAAGACGTGCGCGGCATGTTGAAGTCGGTTGAAGGCGGACGCTCATTGACGGACGCTTTTTCCCGGACTGAGTGGCTTACACCGTTGGTGAAGCGGATGCTGGCCATTGGTGAACAGTCGGGTCGCACCGATCAAATCTTCGCCTACTTGAAGAAGTATTACAGCGATCAAACGCAGCGCAGCGTGAAACTGCTGTCGACCCTGATAGAGCCGATAATGGTGATCAGTCTCGCGGCGGTCGTTCTTTTCTTTGCGCTGTCCATTTTTATGCCGATGTGGAAATTGTTGAAACTGGTCGGCACCGGCTAAGGAGCCGTTTCCCAGAGGGTGTTTCGACGAGTAGATGGGTCCCACTGACCTGGATGGGTCGACTTGGAGTGAACAAACAATGAAGCGACATGATCGAAATCAACGACGTGGTTTCACGCTGATCGAACTCGTAACGGTCATCGTGATCTTGGGCATTCTTTCGGCGGTAGCACTGCCGGTGTACCTCGACTATCGCGCCGACGCACGCGCGGCAGCTTGCAAGGGTGCATTGGGTGCGCTACGCGCGGGTATCGCGAACTACTACGCATACGCGGCAACGCCTGCCGGTGGTGGCAACGCTGCCTATCCGTCGTTGGCAATTCTGGAAACGGCCAACTCGGTTATGAACGGCACGGTTCCAGGCAATCCCTACGACAGTGATGGCACGGACAACAACGTCGAAGCCGGTACGACCAAGGGTGTGGTTGTCGGTACCGACGGCGGCTGGGCGTATAACGCAACGACCGGCGAAGTCTGGCCGAACACGAATGTGGACGGCGAAAACGCATTCTAAGTTTCGCGACGACCACAGTTAACACTCCGAATTAAGGTCCGAGGATGGATACTCGGCACATACCGACAATGATAGAAGGGAAGGGTCCAACTCGGCCGGCTTACACGCTGGTCGAGTTGGTTGCTGTTATAGCGATTCTCGGAATCGTTGCGACGTTCGTCGGTGGCCCCACGCTTTCAAATCTGCGCAGTCTGCGCAGTAGCGCGGCGGCAGCGCGCATCGTGAGCGATATTCGCTACGCGCAACGCTTGGCGCTTTCTTCCGGGCAACGTACCTGGGTCGTTTTCAACGCCGGATCCAATCAATATTCCCTGTATGTTGAAGATGCGGACAACCCTGGTAAAGCCAATCGCTTAACGTTACCCAATCCATTGGATCGTTCGACTGCTCCGGTTCAGTTGAATGAAGGGGCGTTCGCATCGATCACGCTCAATTCCGTCAACATTGCCGGCGGGAGCGAACTGGAATTCGATAGTTTCGGCACGCCCTATGCGTCGACGGGATCGGCGCTGGCATCGACATCGTCAGTCGTTCTCGCCGGTGGCATGCAAGTCGTGGTGTATCCGGTAAGCGGCCTGGCCGAACAGATTGCGGGGCCGTGATGAAATCGAATCATTCATATCGAAAGACGGCAAGTCGATTCCATCGCCGCAGCACCACGATCATTGAAGTTGTCGTAGCGATTGTCATTCTGTCGGTCGCGTTGCCGTCATTAATGATGGCCTTTGCCGACGCGTCGGTGCAATCGATCGGGCCTTATCGGCGATCGATTGGAAGTTTTCTCGCCATCGAACGCATGGAAGAGATCATCGCACGTCGGTATCGCGGGACCGACGGATACGACGCGATAACGACGGGAAACTTTGGCAGCGAAGCCAGCATTAGCGGCTTTACGGGTTACGCGCGCGATGTCGCGATCAACTTTGTAGACGGAGACTTGAACATCGTTGGGAGCGACGAGGGATTTAAACGCGTGACGGTCAGCGTGAGTTGGGATGGCGGTGCAGGTGATATCGATGTCGAACACATATTCGCAGACTTCTAAGCGCCGCCGCGGTTTCACGTTGGTGGAGTTGATCGTGGCGATCACGGCCGGTGCGATCGTGAGCGGTTCGGCGGCGATGCTGTTGCTGAATGCCAGCCGTTTCCGGGCTGAGACGGCTGCGCGGGCGGAAATGGTCGACATGGCCTCAGTGGGGCTTGAGACGATGGTGCGCTACATTCGCGAGATCGATCAGGATGAGTGCCCGGGAGATCCTTCACCGTGCCTGAATGGCAACGCTCAGATAGATACCGCTGCGGAAAGCAACATTGTTTTTGATAGCTACGGATTTCGGCTCAACGGCAGCAATCTAGAGATGTCCAACGATTCGACGGTCACCTGGCAGCCGCTGGTTCGCAATGTGACCGCGTTCACGCTGACGTATTTCGATCGAACGAATAGCGAGTTAAGCAGTTTGCCCCTGAGTGCGAGCGATCGCGAAGATGTTCGTCGGGTGCAGATTCGCATTACGCTTCAGATTGCGAATGAAACGTTGCCATTGCAAACCAGCGTGTATCTGCGCGCCTTTATGGGCGAGGTGCTCAGTGATCCGTAACCGGTCCGAGAACAAAAAACGTGGGGTCGCGATTCTGGCGTTTGTGACGGCATTGCTGGTGATTGGTTCGCTCGCATTGTGGTTGTTCCAGCTTTCGAGTTCGACGGCATCGAGCAGTTTGTCTTTTTATTACGGGACGAGCGCAATTTATGCCGCCGAAAGCGGGCTCGAAATGGCGTTGGCGGAATTCAACGCTACGCCCGCGAATGATAGCGATAGCGACGGGCAAATCGGAACGATATCAGACAATGATGACGATACGGATGATCCGGTTTTGGGAGTCGCGCGTTTTTGGGTGATCCAAAGCAGCACGACGCCGCCCGTGTATCAAGCCCACGGTCGGTGCACCGAGAGTGTCGCACCGTGGAGCGAGATAACGCGGGTAATCGAAGCACGGGTCGAATAATAAGAAGCAAACGAATCGCGCCGAGGCAAGGATGTCGCAGGCCAAATCACAACTTATTATCGAGGCACACGCCGATGCGCTGCAATTGATCTTGCTGCAGCGTGTCGGTGCGCAGTTGCAATGCGTCGATCATCGACGCGTGTCGGTGCCCAATGCCGATGCGGATAAGTCCGCGTTGCAGCATCAACTCGTACTCGACAAAGCTCAAACGATCATCGAAGAGCGAGGTTGGACACGTTCGACCGACTGGACGTTTCTCGTCGGTGGGTCGGTCACTGCGTGTCATTACTTCAACATGCCCGCGTTGTCGGCCAAGGAGATGGTCGACGCGGTTAAGCTCAAGCTTGGGCAGCAAATGCACTTTCCGATTGGCGAGGCCATCGTCGATGTGCAAACGCTTTCAAACCCATCCAAGAATCGTGACAACGTACTCGTGCGGGCGACGGCGTTGCGGCATGAAGTGTCCGATGCGGCGGTAAGTTTCGCGACCAGCATGGGCGTGTGCGATGCCGTCGTAACGACCTATGCCACGGCGTTGCACTCGTTGGCGGATATCACGGCGTCGGCGGCGAACGAACCGCACGCGACGTTGTTTATCGATCAATCCACGTCGGTGTTGATGGTGAGCGGTCAAAACGGTCCGCTGCTGACGACGGAGCTGCCGTTGGGCGAACGCGAGTTCGTGACGGCGCTGATGCGGCCGATCATCGCCGGCGACGACATGGTGCAACTCGACGAAGAAGCCGCCGAGAAATTGTGGCAAGCGCACGGTATTCCGAATCCGAGCGAAGTCATTGAATCGCATGACCTTCAGGGGCGAAATCTGTTGCCGTTGTTGGAGCCGGTGTTGCAACGCTTTGCGCAGCAACTGATTCAATGGTTGACGTTTGCGTCGACGACAGACGGCGGCGTGGAAATTAACCGCGTTGCGCTGGTTGGCCCTTGTGCGCATGTGAATGGTATGGCCGATGCCTTGGCGGGCCGGTTAAACCGCGACATGGCTGTGGTCGATTGGTTAACAGAAGTCGGGCTTAGTCACAAGGCCGAATCCAAGGTCGGCGCAATGGCGGCGGCTTGCGGTGCGATTCTTAGTCCGTCGGCGAATCCGAACCTGATTACGCCTAACGAAAAACAAGCACGCCGTGTGCGTCGGTTGTGTAAATCAACAACGATCGTCGGTCCGATGGTCGCAGTAGCGGCATTGGCCTTTGCGTTCTTAATCAATCATGCGTCCGGTGGGTTGCAATCTGCAGCGGGCAGTGTCGATAGCGACATGGCACGCCTGATGGAAGTTAAAGCTCGCAACGAACAACTGCTGGCACAGCGGCAGTCAATGGAGCGTATGCAGGCCGAACTCGATTCGTTTGCAGCGGCAACGCCGAATTGGTTGGGGCTGATGAAAGAGTTTTCGTTCATCCTGCCCGAGGGTGTTGCCATTGAGCGGTTGACGGGTCGCATGGTGGATCGGCAGTTGCGCGTTGCGATTGAAGCGTTGGCGGTTGAGACGGCAACGACAGCCGGGTGCGATCAGATGATCGAAGAAACGCTCCGCGCTTTGGAACAAAGCCCGTTCAGCAAGGCAGTGCACCTTATCAATGTCGGTCGCAGCGACCCGCGTAGCGGCCAAAAGACAGCGCGGCTCAACGTGGAAATTGAGTTGGTGTATCGAACGCCAGCATCTCCTCAGAAGGAGGTGCGACCGTGAATTTGAATGTACGCAAACGCGAATGGACCGGCTTTGCCGCCGCCATCGTTCTGGTGGTAGGCTCGCTGGCGTTCGCGATTATTTCGAGTTCGCAAGCGCTCGGTCGTTTGGGCGAATACAAGGCGCATAACGACGATCTTTCGACGACGGTCTCGCAGGCGAACCGCGTGGTGATTTCGGCAGATGAGGCCGAACGCATCCAAACCAAGACGGGGGCGCTGCGTGATTGTTTCGCAGATGCGCAGAAGCAAGGCCTGATCGTGTCGCAGCTTAGCGAGTTTGCACGCGATCGCGGTTTGCACGTGTTGGAAATTCAACCCACGCGACCGACGGGCGCTGCGCCGTCGGCGTATCCGCTGTATCGCATTAGCGTGCAGGGCGGCTTCGAACAGATCGCCGCTTACATGGACGGCTTCAAGTCGATGCGCATCCCCGCGCGGGCGGTTGGATTTGGTATGTGGCCGGCCACTGAAGGCGTGGCGGCAGCGCGGCAGGCATTAACCGCTGATATCACAGTGGAAGCGTTTATTCATCAGGAACCTCCGAAGGAGGTGCAGAATGGATAAGCGAAAGAAGCGTGTGCTGACCGTCTTGGCGTTCGGTAGCTGCATTCTTGGCTGGCGATTGTATGTGCTCTTCTTTGAGTACCTGCCTAACTACCGTCAACGCACACCGAGCACCGCGAACGCCGCGCCGGTAACACCGCCGCCAGCGTTTCAGAATAACGCGAGCCTTGCGCCGGTAACGAGCGTGCCGAAGGAGCAGGATGCCATCGCGGCGTTGCTTGAGGCGCAGCAAGAAATTGCTGAGCGTCCATGGAACGATAGCCCGTTTATTCAGCCGGTGATCGTGTCGAACGATCAACCGACAATTTCGACGACTGCGGAACCAGAAGAGGCACCCGCAAGTCCGTCGTTGCGATTTGTTGGCGTGTCACGCACGGGACAGCAGTGGCTGGCGGCTGTTGATGGTCGCATCGTGCGCGTGGGTGATGCGCTAGTGGACGGGTTTACCGTCAAAGAAATCGGCAAAGATTGGATTGGGATCGAAGCTGCCGGTTGGCGGCATACATACCACCTTGGCAGTGAAAAGGCCACAGTTAAGCGAGCGACGGAGTGATCGCGATGAAGATATATCGAGAAATCGGAGTTCTCGCACTGATCGTCGGAATGATGGTCGCGCCGTCGACGGCGTGGGCGCAATCCGACTCGCAAGTCGAGCGTTATATCAACCTCAACATCAGCGAGGGCGATATTCGTGACGCGCTAAAGCTGGTCGCCGAGCATGGCGGGCTTAATCTCGTGATTGGGCCGGAAGTGCAGGGCAAGGTCTCGCTTTATTTGACGAACGCCACGCTCGAATCGGCGTTGCGCGCGATCACGCTCAACAATGGTTTTGAGTACAAGGTCGAAGAAGGCATCATCAGCGTTTCGAAGAAGCCGGAACAGGTGCCGGAAAAGGACACGGCACCGGAATTGGAAACGCGCGTGTTTACGCTCCGTTCCGCCGATGCCGAACGCGTACGCGATGCTCTACAGTTTGCCCTGAGCCCGTTCGGCAAGATGAAGTCGTTCAACGAAAACAGTCAGAACGAATACAGCACGCTCGCGCTGAGCCAACTAGAAGGTGATGTGGGCGGCGACGTCGGCGGTCAAGTTGGTATTAACGGCGGCGTCGGTAACGCTCCCGGGGCCATTGGAAACAATCAGGCGCAAGTGAACCAAGGCCGACCGGCTCAGAACGCACGCAAGCTGGTTGTGACCGACGTGCCGGAAAACATGCCGGCCATTACCGACCTGATCATGGCACTCGACAAGATGCCGCCGCAGGTTTTGATCGAAGTGCGACTCGTTGAGATCAGCACCGACCTGCAACGACAGCTTGGTATCGACTGGGATATCGACGTGCTCGCCAATGGTCCGGTGCTCAATCACGAATTTCCGCTGCACATGGAAGCCGGCTTTGCGTCGGGTTCGCAAATTCGTCGCACGGCGAACGGCACGGCCAACTCGTCGGTGGGGTTGTCGCTTGGAACGATCGACTTCTCCAATTTCACGTCGCTTCTTCGAATTCACCAATCGGATAACTCGATTCGATTGTTAGCGAACCCGCGGTTGCTTGTCTACAACAATCACAACGCCAGCATTCTCGTTGGTGAGCGATTTCCGTTGCTCGAAGCAAACGTTTCGGAGTTCGGCGTCGTAACCGAGTCGCTGCAAACGTATATCCCGATCGGTATTCAACTCGAAGTGCGACCGACCATCATGGTTGACGGCCGCGTGACGATGGCTATTCACCCGGTGACGAGTTCGCTGGGCGATAATGTGGTTGGCACGACGGGTATCAGCGTGGCACGCATTCAAACGCGCGAACTTTCCACCCGCATCATCATGGATGACGGGCAGACGGTTGTGTTGGGTGGTTTGATTAACGACCGAAAGACGCGGAATGTGCAGAAGGTGCCAGGCCTCGGCGATCTTTGGGGGCTGAGCGCACTGTTTCGACAAGAGAATCCGTCGTCGCAACGCACCGACTTGCTGGTGTTTGTGACGGCCAAGGTCGAAGGCGGGCATATCCTGTCGGCACGCGATCGGGAAATCTTCGATTCGTACGAGCCGAACTTTAAGGAAGTCCAACGGTTGCAAGATGTGCAATTGCAATTCGAGGTGCCGTCGGAGTACGAAGATCCGAAGCCGCAGTTCGGCGATTCGCATCTGCCGGTCACGCACAATAAGTACGAACGACGTCAACCCGTTGCGGACGAAATGATAAATGAGCCGCCGCCATCGGATGCGATCGATGTAATTCGCAAAGATCCGATGCCGGCGACCAAGCCCGAGTCGGCCAACGGTCGCATCGCCGCTCAACCGATGTTTGGCGGTGAAAATCTGACGAAACCGGGCGAACCTTTGAATATCGATGAAGACGTATTGCGGCGGGCGCGGGAGCGCCGCCAAGCCGCGCAACTGCGACGCATGCAGGCCACAGGGAGGTCGGAACCATGAGTCTATCCATTCAATACGATAAATTCCTATGCAAGTCAGTCGTATTCGGTCTGATCGCCATTGTCGGATTTGCCGGTACGGGCTGTTCGAACTTTGGCGGTGATAAGGGCGTTACAGTCACGCGCGTTGAAGGCGCTGGGACCGATCCCGTTGATGCGCAAGAACGACAGCGTCGGTTCAAGAGTGCGTACGAGTATGGCATTAAATTCGCCCGACAAAAGCGCTACGCCGAAGCATTGGCCGGATTTGAAGAGGCGGTGCGCTTGCAGCCGAATTCGGTTCCCGCGCAGTTTAACTTGGCAGCGTGCTACGAAGGCATCGGCGACCCGTTGAAAGCGATCGGCATTTACAATCGCATCTTGCGCGTGCAGCCGAACGATGCCGATTGTTATCACAATCTGGGCACGAGCTATATGAAGATGCACCATTTGGATCGCAGCCCGCAGTGGAAGAAGCTGGCCGTTCAGGCATGGCAGCGTTCGCTTGATCTGCGACCCGACCAACCGCAGGTAAGAGAGTTTTTGGCGCGGGCGAATACGAAGCCGGTGCGGCAGAGTGGGTTTTGAATGGGGGCGTAATTAGTCCCCTAGCCCCAAAGGGGCAGGGGTACCCGTTTTTCGGGGCACCTGTTACCGGGGCACCTCGTGAAAACGGACGTTTGGGGATTCGGTCGATTCGTGGATCGTAGATTAATTCTGACCGATAGCAGGCGTCGGTGGAAGACGATTCGATAAGCCAAGTCGCAGGTTAGTCAAACGATGATGACGGCTGATGCCATTCTGACGCAGGTTCGCAAGAGCCCCAAGATTCCCGCCCCTTCGGTGACGGTAATGCGCGTGATGGAGCTCACGCGCGATCCGGACGTCGACAGCAAACAGGTTGCCGACGCAGTCAGCAAAGACGCGGGCTTAACGGCACAGTTATTGCGCGAAGCTAACTCGGCCTTATACGGTTGTACCAAGACGACGTCATCTGTTCGCGAGGCGTGTGTACGATTGGGTAACCAGCGCGTGCGGTCGGCGGTTATCAATGCACACGTCGTGGATGGTTTGGGCAAGACCAAGCCGCCGGGGTTCGATACGAATCGATACTGGCAGACGGCATTTGCGACGAGCGTCGCGGCAAATGATCTAGCCAATCAACTGGCACCGGCAATGGCGGCTCAGGCCTCGACAGCCGGCTTGTTGTGCGACTTTGGAATTGGCCTGCTCGCTTACGGCGCGCCGATCATGTACGAGGTCGTGCTGAGGAAAGTCGTGGTTGAAGGACCGACGCACATTCATCAGTATGAGAAGGCGGAGTTGGGCATAACGCACGCTTATGTCGCGGCGGAAGTGCTGACCGACTGGAAGATCGACGCGGAGATCGTCGCGGCGGTGCGTGCCCACCACGACGAGGAAATCGAACTCGACAACGATGCGAATACGCGCTTCGCGCGCATCGTGGCATCGGCGGCAACGCTGGCCGAAATCGCGATGAGCGGTGCCGAGATGGAATCGGTCGATCGCTTGTTTTCGCAGGCGATGCTACTCTCGGATGAGCCCGACGCACTCGTTAGCCGCTTGCTCGACAATCTGGTCGTTAACATTCAGCAGACGGCCGAAACGATGAAGGTCGAATTGGGTTCGACCGAAAGTATGCGCGACAACTTCAGCGATTTGATCAACGGCTTGCCGGATGTTGCGGATCGAATGTCTTTCGAGCCAATGCGTCGGTCGGCGTTTGAGGATTAGAATTGCCCGGTATCGGTATTGCTCGATTTGACGACCGAATGTGGTGTGCTTATTCGTCTAGCTTATTAGCTGACTAATTCATAGTATTCGCGTCTGCCGCCCAGCTTTGGCTTACATTCACAAGCGACTTAAGAATCGGTGAACGCACGAGACGGCGAGCGATCCTTCGCCGACGGCGAAGCCACAGCGTTTGGTGGTGCCAGCGCGCACGTCGCCGGCGGCCATGACGCCCGGTAGTGAGGTTTCCAAATCGCACGGCGGGCGATCCAGCGTCCACAGGCGATCCTGTTCCAGCATGCTGCCGGTTTTGACGAATCCCTTGTCGTCGAGCCTGACCGAATCGGGTAGCCAGTCCGTATGCGGTCTTGCGCCGATGAATATGAAGAGGGCGGCGCAATCCATCACTTTCGTCGTTCCGTCATGTTTATTTGATACGGTAATGCGCTTAAGCGTTTGTTCGCCCTCGACGTTGGTGACGCTCGAATGATAAAGCACTTCGATCTTGGGATGATTTTCGATGCGCGTGCAGAGGTATTGCGACATACTCTTTCCCAAGTCGCCACCGCGCAATACGAGCTTAACTTCGGCGGCATGATCGGCTAAAAACATCGCCGCTTGGCCGGCTGAGTTGCCACCACCGACGACGACCGCAGTGGATTGTCGGCAAACGGCAGCTTCGATGGACGTTGCTGAATAGTAGATACCGCTGCCTTCGAAACGTTTACCGTTTTCCAAATCGAGTTGGCGATAGGTGACGCCGGTGGCGATCAACACGCTGCGCGCATGTGCCGTTTGACCGGTACACAAGTCGAGAAGCAACTTGCCTTCGCTTTCCGAACTTATGCTTCGCACTGCAACGGGGGCGGTGAACTGTGCGCCGACCTTGAGCGCCTGTAGGTAGCCGCGATTGGCTAGATCGGCACCGTTGATGCCGGTGGGAAAACCCATGAGGTTTTCGATCTTCGAACTGCTGCCGGCCTGTCCGCCGGGGCCGATCTTATCGACGACGAGAATACGAAGGCCTTCGGACGCACCGTACACCGCTGCCGACAGCCCGGCCGGCCCCGCACCGACGATGACGAGATCGTAAACCGTTTCGTCGATCTCTCTCGAAATACCGAGGCATGATGCGACTTGGATGATGTTGGGGTTGCGCGCGACGTGCCCGTTGCAAAGCAAGACGGGAAGTTCGTCGGCGTTACTAGCATTTTCTTCCAGCAATCGCGCGCCGTCTTGCGATTTGGCGTCGATCAACGAATGCGGCACGTGATTCTTATAGAAGAACTCGCGCATGCGCTGGGTGTTGGCCGCACCGGGTGTACCGATTAGACGTACGCCAGAAAACCCTTTTGCTTCGAGTAGCTTACGTCGCGCCTGAAACGCTTCGAGCAACATTTCGCTTAGCTCTGGCACTTCGACCAAGATTCTGCGAAATAATGCACGCGGGATGGTGTAAACAGCCGTCGCGCCCCGGGCGGTGGCGCAAACCAAAGCCGGGCGGTCGGTGAGCATATCGACATCGCCGACGAAGGCACCGGGCTGGTGGGTGGTAACCAGCTTGCGCGTACCGCTGGACGATTCGCTGATCTCAACGGCACCGTCTTTCACGACATAGAAAGGAAAGTCGCGCGTTCCTTCGGAGAACAGCATCTCGCCGTCGGCGAAATGTTGCAACGTCGCCAGCGACGCGACGCACTGCATCTGTTCGTTGGAAAGGTGCGGGAATGCTGTATGGGTGATGTCGAGCATGATTGGGTATCCGAGTTAGAGGTCGCGTTACGGATGTGTAGATCAGTCAATGCCGTGGGTTTTATCCAATTGTGAGAATCCGATCGATGTCGGACGAGAAACGGTTTTGCAAACTGAAAGCCAATCTGACAATCGTAAAAAATCTCCGACAGCGGCAGATTATAAACCTCTGGATAAGCGCTGTGCCATCTTATTTATGCGGCCAGCTTTGACCTTTGTGTGATCCCATTTTTATTTGGTAAATAGTGCCACGAGACCGACCGCGACTTTTTAAGGCATGGGTCGCTCACCTAGACGTTGCCATGACCAGATACCGCGATTATTGCTCGGCTATTAAGGGCGAGCGCCCCGATTACTTTGACCAAAACGGTGCACGCATGTCACGCCATTCTTTCCATTGCTTTTTCAAAATCTCATAGTCATAGGCCGAACCGCATTCGGGGCATTGATAGCTGTCCGGCAGCGTTCGTAGGTCGAAGCCGCATTCGGTGCAGATTCGGAATTCTGCATCGGTCAGCCGCCGACATAGTTTGATGACTCTTAGAAACGATGGTGCCGCGAATACCAGTACGATGATGATGTAGACCGCCATCGATAGCATGATGATCGCGATGCTATTATTGGCGTAGATTAACAACCATGCGATCCAGACTCCCGTTATTAGAAGGACCGGCAATAAGTTGGTTCGATGAATTCGCGCGGCGTGGGGTGGTACTGGATAGTTGGTGAATTGCAGTAGTGCCATGGCAAGTCAGCGCGAGCGTTTTTGCGCAATTGAATGTTTACGCGATTAACGTTTCAACCATTACCCAATCTTGCACACGAATTCACTACGAAATCTTTGCCACCAACAGCGTTCGATCATCGTCCGCAGGATAGTTTGCGGTGAAATCGTTGACGCCATTAATCACCGTCTCGATGAGGCCGTCGGCCGTTAGCATGCAATTGGCCAGACCCATATCCAGGCGTTCGGTGCCGAACATGTGGCCCTGCTGGTCCATCGCTTCGGTGATGCCGTCGGTATAGAGAACGATCTGATCGCCTGGAACTAACGTGTGTTCGGCATTGATGTAATCGACGCCATCGGCGATGCCCAACGGCAAGGCTTGGGCTTGGTCGAGGCTGATGATCGAGCCGTCGGTGCAGCGCTTGATTCGCGGTGGGTTATGGCCCGCGCTGGCGTATTCGAGGCTGTGCGTGGTCGGGTTATAGATGCCGTAGAACGCCGTTACGAAACCGCCGATGTTGTTGGTGTAACGCTGGTAGAGTTTTTCGTTTAAGTACGTGAGAAGCTGGCTCGGTTTATCTGTCGGGCCGTCGTATGTATGCACCATGCCGTGCGTGATCGACATGACGACGGCGGCGGGCGTACCGTGTCCGCTCACGTCGGCGATCAGGATTCCCCAGCGACCATCGGGCAGTTCGAGAAAATCGTAATAGTCACCGCCGGCGCGGGCCGAGGTTTGATAGTAGGCCGCGATTTGCATCGTGGGTATGGCGGGAATCTTCTCGGGCAGTAGCGCTTTTTGAATTTGGGCGACGCGATCGAGGTCGCGCTCGATCTCTTCGTACATCTCCTGCATTTCGCGCTTGAGCACAAGCGTTTGCGTTGCGCGGCCGAAGAGGTTGCTCATCCAAACCCATTCGGGCAGTTGCTCGATGTTGAACGCGTTGGGTTCGTTTCGACCGAGGATCACCATGTTGAGCGCTTCGCCTTGATCGAATAGCGGTATGGCGAGTATCGAGCGCATGCCGTCGATGAACTTGCGCGCCGGGTCTTTTTCGTCGAGGGTTAAATCGTCGATCACCTGTGGTTCATTGGCGTAGATCAACTTGGCGAACAGGCCGTCGTAGAGGACGGGCAACTTACCCGGTTCGCGCCAGGGGTCGATGGTTTCTTCCCAACCGGAGTAGCGCGTGACGCGCACCATGGGGGCTTTTAGTTTGCGTCGACTTAGCGACACGCTGCAATCAGCCGGCATCAACATCCGCATGCGCTTGGCGTACGTGCGCACCATATCCTGCGGGTCGGTCTGGCGGCTGAGTTCCTGCATCGTCGAGACGATGTGTTCGAGCCGGGGTTTCCAATCTGAGGATGAGGCGGTCGTCGCGCCGGTTAAATGGGGCGATGCGGTCATGGTCATAACCTTGTTACAATCGGGGTGGTTCGCTGTTTCGGTTACAGTATAGCGAACGCTGTTGGTGTATTCGCCATCATGTATTCCAAATTGCGTATACGACCGATTTTACGGAATTGGCCTAAGGAAATGACCGCCGCCCAGCCCAAAATCAACCTGCGGAATGCCGATCGAACCGCAGTGGAGCAGCGCGGTACGCGGAGTCACCATCTGGTCGTGGTGCATCAGTGCTATATCGGTGCGATGCTGGCGGGTGAGAAAAGCGTTGAGTGTCGGCTGTCACGGCTGCGGAAGCCGCCGTTTGAGGAGGTCGCGCCGGGCGATTTGCTGTGGCTCAAACCGCCGTCGCGCCCGATTTGTGCTTTGGCGGTTGCGGGGGAGTGTCACTATTCATTGCTGGAGGGGGGCCAGACGTTAGCGAGCGTAGTCGCACCTTTTAAGAAGGCGATTGCCGTTGATGAGGCGTTTTTACGTGACGCAGAATCGTGGGCACGCTTTGTGAGTCTGATTGAATTGGCCCAAGTGATGGCGCTGGCACCGATGCGCGTATTAAAGCGCGACCAGCGCGCGTGGGTTGTGTTAGATGGACCCGTGCGGCCCGGCATGCGAATTGAATCGAAACGTGGGCATGTCTGACGCGGAGCAGTCTTCAGTACCAAAGAAAAACGCCGGTCAATATTTGACCGGCGTTTTCGAATTCTGAGTTGTCTCGAATCGTAACGTGCGATTCGACGTTCGCAGCGATTAGTCGCCGAAGATGCTCTCAGCGATAGACGTTTGTTCCGGAATCTCCGCTTCGATTTCTGCGACCTTTGCTGGGTCGAGTTTGATCAGCGTGTAAAGGTCGTCGCAAATTTCGGCATTGGAATGGTGCTGGCAGAAACCGATTTCTGACCGGCTCGCGAGAATATCGGCGACGTTGATGATCGCCGGCAGTTCGCGGTTCAATTCGGCCAATGCCGTTGGATTGTGATGATAGCCGATCGTGGTGCACAGCGTTTGCGGGAAGCGCCACTTCTTGGCGAGAGCCATACCAAATGCCTGGTGATCGGCACCGATGACTTCTTGTTCTAGTTCGCAGAAGTTGCGACCTTCACTGCGATAGCGTGAGACGACTTCCGCGAGTTCCTGCGAGAACACTTGACGCTCGACCAACAGACCAAGGTCGGAGATCAGGCCAGCAAGGAAGCTCTCTTCGACTTGCGGTCGGCCTTGCGCAGCCGAGAGCAATCGCGAGCCGACACCGATGGCGATCGAATGTTTCCATACGTCGGCACCGCTGAAGCCTTCGATGTTGTTGCCACCCGTAAACAGATGGGTCATCGACGCGGCAATGGCGATGTTCTTTACCGCCGACAACCCGAGCAACACGATGGCTCGGTCGATCGATGAGATTTGACCTGGCAAACCGTAGAAGGCCGAGTTAACGACCTTTAGGATGCGCGCCGACAGGGCAGGGTCGTTTTTGATCACGTCGTGTAGATCGCGTGCCGTCGATTTGGGGTTCTCGACGATCTCGATGATCTTGACGGTCACTTCCGGCAGAGTTGCGATTTCGCCCACATCTGCAATCGCGTTATCAACGATCGCCTTGGCTTCGGGCGTAATTTCTGTTTGCAGCATGGCGGTCCTCGCAATCTAGTATCACTATGCAATTTGAATGCAATATGTGCGGCGCTTACCCGGACTTATCGATCCGTAAATGGCATCGGTTTATCTCGAATATGAGTGAATCAGTTTCTTCATAGGCGACGTGTAAGGTGGGTTATGAGACCGAGACGGCGGCCTTCATCTGTTGCCAATTGAGTGGTGTGCCTTGCCGCACAGGAGCCGCGAGCGTTTGGCCGATCACGTCGTCCCAGCGGCTGGGGCAGATGCCGTTGGCGGGTCGTTGAACGCGCAAGTGTTGCGGTTGGAGGCGCGTTCCTGCGGAAAGGTCGCACGCGGCAATCAAACGGCCGCGCGCGAGTTTGCGGACCTCGGCTTCGATGTCGGTCGTTTCGCGCGGTCCGCCCGTCATGGCGGCGGCCGCGTCGCGGGCGGCGGTTACGTAGCGACGGAAATCGTTAGGCTCGGTGGACATGGCATGATCGGGGCCGACAGCACTGCGGTCGTACGTAAGGTGGCGTTCGAGGATCACAGCGCCCGCACACACGGCATAGGCACCGGTCTCGATGCTGGTGGTGTGATCGCTAAAGCCGACGGGCAGCCCGGTGCGGTCGGCTAGGAAACGAATCGTACCGAGTTGCGCAGCGGCAAGCGGCGTCGGGTAGGCGGAGATGCAATGAAGCAGGGCGGTCCGCTTGGTGGCATCGGCGTTTGTTATGCGCGCAAAGCACGTATCGATTTCGTCTTGCGTGCTGGCACCGGTCGAGATGATGAGCGGTAGCTGTGTTGCAAGGGCGGCGTCGATTAGCGGGACGTTGACGAGGTCGGGTGAGGCGAGCTTGATCGCCGTGGGGGTAAGCGAGTTTGCGAGCAATTGCAGTTCTTCGAGTCCGAACGGTGTCGCGACGAAATCGACTTCGCGCTGCTCGGCATACTGGCGGAGCGAGGTTAGTTGTGCTTGCGACAATTCCAACTTGGCGAGCATCTCGCGCTGCGACGTTGCGGCGTCGACTGCGTTGGATTGGTAGGTGCAAAGCTCAGCATCGTCGCTTGCAAGCGCGGTCGCGTTGAAGATTTGGAATTTAACGGCATTTGCACCGGCGCGTTGGGCGGCATCGATGAGATGCTTGGCTTTGTCGACGTCGCCATCGTGATTCACGCCGATTTCAGCGATGATGTATACCGACGGTTGCGACTGCTTAGCGTCGTCGTTGCGCGTGGTTGATTCATAACGATGCCAAGGGACTAAATGGCTCATCGATTCGCTCCAGCCGCAACAGCTTCGGCGGTTTCTAAACAGCGATCGCTCAATATCGCTCCCGCAAGTTTCAAATCCATTTCGGTGTCGATGTCGACCACATAGCCGTTCGACAATACGCCGCGCCGGTCGGTGCCGAAGAATGCGTGGGGATCGTCGTTGCTTGCGCCGAACAGCGCGGCGCGCGTCACGACGACCACGGCACCGTCATGGTAGAACAGTGGTTCAAGGTCTTGCCGACGGTGAATCGAGTTTTCGCGCAACGGCGTTAATCGGTCGCCGTCCATGCGGTGCATCCAATCGGGGTGAAACTTGCCCACGGGCGACATGCTGCGGACCGAGTCGGCGCGGGTGCGTAGCAAGCATTCGATTGCGCGATCGATGACACCGTCGGGACGGACCGGCACGTTGCCGTAGAGGATGGCGATATGAGTCGGCGTGGCATGCTCGCGCTCATACGTTTCGACCGCATGCCGCACAGTCGCGTCTACGGCGGCCTGATGCGTCGCAAGGTCGGCGGGGCGTTCGATGATTGCGATGTCATGTTCGCATGCGGATTGCAGCGCGGCACGCATATCGCTGGTGAGGCAGATGTCGTCTAGCAAACGTGCGGCGCGCGCGGCTTGGATGGTCCACTCGATTACAGGGCGACCTGCAAGCGGCAGGGCGTTTTTGCCGGGCAACCCCTGACTGCCGCCTCGTGCGAGAATGACACCGAGAATGTGCTGAGCCATACCATCAAGATCGAAGGATTGGGCGGCGAGGCTTGAGGCGCAGGCGGGAGCAGGTTCGTGGTATGATCGCGTGGGCTAGTGAAAAGCGAAAAAGGACGCATCATGATTTATCTCGATTACCACGCCACCACGCCGGTCGATCCCGCCGTGCGCGAGGCGATGTTGCCGTTTTTGGGTGACCAATTCGCAAATCCGTCCAGCGGACATGCGTTGGGACGCGCCGTGCGCGACGCTGTGGAAGCGGCCCGCGTTAGCGTTGCGGGACTAATCAATGCCCAGCCCAACGAAATCATTTTCACCAGCGGCGGCACCGAGGCGAGCAACATGGCGATCAAGGGCGCTGCGTTTGCCCGGCAGGATCGGGGTAAGCACGTCGTCACCACGGCCGTCGAGCATTGGGCGACGACCGAGCCGTTGAAATGGCTGGAGCGGTTCGGCTTTGAAACCACAGTGGTGCCGGTCGATCGCTACGGTCGGGTGGCGGCTGCGGATATCGAAGCAGCAATGCGGGCGGACACGATCTTGATCAGCGTGATGCACGCGCAGAATGAGGTCGGCACGTTGCAACCGATCGACGAAATCGGTCGCATCGCGCGGCAACGGGGCATTTGGTTTCACGTTGACGCGGCGCAATCGGTCGGCAAGGTGCCGGTCGATGTGCAAGCGATGGGAGCGGATTTTTTATCGATAGCGGGTCATAAATTCTATGGGCCGAAAGGGATCGGCGCGCTGTTTATGCGCGACGGTGTTTCGGTTGAGCCGTTTATTCACGGCTCGACGCAAGAGCACGGTCGGCGCGGCGGCACGGAGAATGTGGCAATGGCCGTGGGATTGGGGAAGGCCGCGAATTTGGCCAGCGATTATCTGGCGGGCGGCGTGCATAGCGAGATGCGCGACCTGTTTTGGCACGAGTTGAAAGCGGCGTTAGGCGACCGCGTGATGCTTAATGGGCATCCGGAACTGCGACTGCCAACGGTTGTAAACGCGAGCTTTGATGGTGTGGTAGGTGGTAACCTCTTGGCCGAGTTGGAAAATGTGTATGCGTCGACGGGCG
>JAUIHO010000305.1 GCA_030432035.1 Phycisphaerae bacterium | reverse complement strand
GGATTGTTGCTGATGAGTCTGTCCAACAAATTCGGTCGGCTCTTGCTGACGACCGGCAACAAGAGCGAGCTATCTGTCGGCTACTGCACGCTGTACGGTGATATGTGCGGCGGCCTGGCCGTCATCAGCGATGTGCCGAAGATCATGGTATACGACCTGGCGCGCTGGATGAACGAACGTACCGGTCGCGAAATCATCCCCGAATCGACAATCACCAAGCCGCCCTCCGCAGAACTCCGCCCGGATCAACACGACCAACAATCGCTACCCCCATACGATGTGCTCGATGGCATCTTGCGGCGTTACATCGAGCTGGAAATGTCGGTCGACGAAATCGTGGCCGACGGGTTCGACTTAGAAACCGTGCGCGACATCGCCCGCAAGGTCGATCAGAACGAATACAAGCGCAAACAAATGGCCACGGGCCTCAAAGTCACCAGCCGCGCCTTCGGCGTGGGCCGGCGCATGCCCATCGCGGCTCGGTTTCAATATTGAGATTTGGCGATTTCGCTTTCACCTTCATTCGCAACGCGATACACTTCCGCCAAATGCTTACGTTTTCGCTGCAATCCGGCTCCTGCGGTAACGCCATCTACGTCGAAGCGGGCGACACGCGTCTGTTGTTTGACGCCGGTATCAGCGCCAAACGCATCGCCGAGCGCCTCGCCCAGCACGGTCGCAACGCCGCCGATTGCGACGCACTGATCATCTCCCACGAACATAGCGATCACGTCTCCGGCGTTGGCCCGGTGCATCGCAAGTTTAACATTCCGGTATACGCAACCGATCGAACCATGCGGGCCGCGCGAGCCAAAGTGGGCAAACTGCACCGCGTGCATCGCTTCGAGCGCGGCACCAGCTTCACCATCGGCGACGCAACCATTCACGCCATCCCCACGCCGCACGACGCAGCCGATGGCTCTTGCTTTATCGTCGAACACGATGGCAAGCGGCTCGGCATCTTCACCGACCTCGGCCATCCGTTTGCGGCATTGGCCGATGCATTGGCCAGCGTGGATGCCGCCTATCTCGAAAGCAACTACGACGACGACATGCTCTGGAACGGCCCGTATCCGCAGTTTCTCAAGCAGCGCATCGCCGGCGACAACGGCCACCTTTCCAACGACGACGCAGCCGGCTTTAACGCCCGCCATGGTCAACGTTTGCAATGGTTAGCCCTCGCACATCTTAGCGAACATAACAACGCCCCCGAAATCGCACTCGACACCCATCACCGCGTGATCGGTAAGTCCCTGCACTGCGTCGCCTGTTCCCGCACCACGGTGGGGAATGTTCTCGAAGTCGCCTGACCGCAACGAAATCGAAGCGCTTGCTGCCAATGTCAGTTTTCTTGCAACGAATGTTTGCACCAACGGCCACGACGACAGAATTCGATAATTATGAAACACCGACTGGTTGTATTTTTGTTGCTTGCGACGCCGCTTTTTATTGCGGCGACGGCCCGGATGGCTGATCGACCGAACTCTGGGCCGCCCTCCCTCAATAAACCAACGTACACCCCGGCGCGCGGTCAACGAAAAGAACCGCTCGCATGGGGCGTATATCAAATCTACTGGGGCAGACGATTCGAGCGCAACCTGGCTAAAGAACTCGAACAATTTGCATCGCGACCGCAATACGTCATGTTTTATCGCGACTTAGGGCGTCCTTTTCCGAAACATGGCATCGATATCATTCGCGCCGTCGGCGCGACGCCGATGATCTCATTAGAGTTGTGGATGTGGGGCGATCGCGATGGGCGGCGGTATCTGCCCGACATCAACGCGGGCCGCTACGACGCGTTCTTTCGCGAATGGGCACGCGCCGCCGCAGCCGATGGCAGTCGCGTGCTGTTGCGTTTCGGCTTCGAGATGAACGGTAACTGGTTCAGTTGGTCGGAAGACCCGTCTGCGTTCGTCACGGCATGGCAACGCATCAAAACCATTTTCGACGACGAACAAGCGGGCAATGTCGAATGGGTCTGGTCGCCCAACGTCGTCAGCATTCCCCGCACTGCCGAAAACGGTATGCATCTGTACTATCCGGGCGATCGTTATGTTGATTGGGTTTCGCTCGATGGCTACAACTTCGGCGATCATCATTCCGAGTGGCATCGCTGGCAAAGCTTCGCCGAGATTTACGAGAAACCGCTCACCTCACTGTTAGAAAAGTATCCGTCGAAGCCGATCATCATCTCGGAGATCGGTTGCGCTCCGGGTAAGCCGGGGCAGAAAGCAAAATGGATACGTGACGCACACGCCTATTTATCGCGGATTCCACGCGTGAAGGCGGGGATCTGGTTCAATCTGGACAAGCGCCGCGAAGGTGAGCCAAATTGGCGCATCGATGAATGTGATGATTGCTTGAAAGCGTTTAATGAGACGTTCGCGCGCGAGTGGAGTACGCATGGCGGATAAACACTTGACATCGTAGGTCAGGCGAGAGCCTGACGGTGCCACCTGTAAGTTAAGGACACCAGTTTCATGATTCCCCAACCTTCGCTATCGCGAAGGATGGGGCACCCGACGGTCCCGCGAATCAAAGTCCTGTATATCTCGGCAATTCGACTTTTTGACTTTTCGACGTTTCGACGTTTCGACGTTTACTCCGGCGTTTGCCCGATCCGATTCATCACCATCAACCGCAACTCCGTCATATCTTCGATGGCAAAGCGAATACCTTCGCGACCGAGGCCGCTGTCTTTCACACCGCCGTAGGGCATGCTGTCGACACGGAACGAGGGGATATCATTGATAACAACTCCCCCGACTTCGAGTTCGTTAAAGGCGTAGAACGCGTTTTGCATGTTGTTGGTGAACACGCCTGCTTGCAGACCGAAGACGCTGTCATTCACGATATCGCAAGCTTGCTTAAAGTTGCTAAACGGCTCCACCGTCGCAATGGGGCCGAAGGCTTCTTCGCAAGTCACAGCCGCATCTTTGGGCGCATTTTCGATAAACGTGGCATCGTAGAACGCACCATCGCGTTTGCCGCCGCATAGAACTTTGGCACCGCCCTTCACAGCCGCGTTGGTCCATTCTTCTAGGCGCTTCGCCTCTTTCTCATCGATCAACGGACCAATGAAGGTGTCTTCGTCGAGCGGGTCGCCGACCTTCAACTTTTCAGCAGCCGCGACCAGCTTTTCCTTAAACGATTCATAAATGCTCTCGTGAATCAGCACGCGCTGCACGCCGATACACGACTGCCCCGACTGATAAAACGCGCCGATCATCATGCGCTCAACGGCAAAATCCTGGTCCGCATCTTTATCGACCACGCACGCCGCGTTACCGCCCAGCTCCAGCACCACTGGCTTCTTGCCCGCCTTCGCCTTCAGCGCCCAGCCCACATCGGGCGAGCCGGTAAACGAGAGCAGCTTAAACCGTTCGTCGGTCGTAAACAGATCGGCCCCGTCGCGGCGGCACGGCAAAATGCTGAACGCCCCCTTCGGTAAATCCGTCTCTGCGAGAATCTCGCCCATGATCAATGCACCAATGGGCGTCTTGCTGGCAGGCTTCAACACGAACGGACAACCCGCTGCGATAGCCGGCGCGATCTTGTGCGCCGCCAAGTTAATCGGAAAGTTAAACGGCGAAATAAACGAACACACGCCGATGGGCACGCGCTTCCAAATGCCTTCGTAGCCTTCGGCCCGCTTGGATATATCCAATGGTTGATATTCACCGTAGATGCGCACGGCTTCTTCGGCGGCAATGTTGAACGTATCGATTCCGCGCGTCACTTCGCCGCGTGAATCTTTGATGGGCTTACCGGCCTCGATGCACAGCGCTTTGGCCAACTCTTCGTGACGCTCTTCCATGCGCTTAGCAAGATGACGCAACACATCGGCCCGCGCAAACGACGGCAACTTACGCATGGCATGCCGCGCATCGTGCGCCGCGCCGATCGCCTCATTGATCGTCCCGGCATCGGCCATCGCCACACGCGTTGCAACTTCGCCCGTGTATTTGTTGGTCACCTCCAAATCGGTATTGGCGGCGACGGGTTCATTGGCGAGGTAATAAGGATAAGTTGGTTTAAGCATTTAAGATGCCTTTCGATTTATCGTAGGTCAGGCGAGAGCCTGACGCCGCCACCGGCGAATTCAAGACCGCCAGCAGATTGCACTGTTGCGAATGGAATTCAATTCATGCGTCAAGAGGGTAAGGCTCCGAATGTTTTGCGTGACAATTCGAATGATACGTTTAGCAATTTACCTTGCAGGCCCCGTTACGAACCCGAATCCGCATCAAACTGCACAACATTAACTGACTTGGCCTCTTTGGTTTCTAAAT
>JAUIHO010000304.1 GCA_030432035.1 Phycisphaerae bacterium | reverse complement strand
ATGTCTCAATGTCGCGTGTTCCGATTCAAATAATAGCTGGAACATCTTCGCGAAAGAAAACCCGCGCAAGGTTGAACCGGCAAACGATAGAACCGCGACCACGACGCAGCCGCCGAAGAACGACGCCGTCGCCAAGCAAGACAAGGCAGACGACGCAGGCGGTGACACCGACGCAACGGCTGCAGACCGTGGCGACCCGCAGCGTATTCAGCAATACGCCGCCAACCTGTCGCCGTCGAATCGCACCGCGAACGACAACACCGGCATCGTCTCCAACGATACGGCGACCGTTCGCGCCAACAACACAGCGCCGAACAATGCGAACAATGACATGTCGCCGGTTCGAATGGCGTCGGTCGGTGACCGTGGTAACAATGGCGGTGGCAGCACGCCGATCACCAACGACACCGCCCCGCCACCGACGCGGTCCAACAATCGACCGTCCGGCGCGAACAGTGCGGCCACGGCGGATTCGTCCAACGTAACCAGCATCACGCCGGTGCGTCCGGCGTCATCGCTTGACGCGGCGAATGATGTCGATACGCGCCCTAAGTTCGTTGACAACGATCAACTCGCGATGCGCTCGACCAATACGACACCGCAAAACACCACGCCGCCGAGTAACACCAACAACGCCCCTAGCGGCGCGCCAAAAATCTCGGCCGTGACGGTTGAATCGTCCAAGACGAACAACACGACTGCCGCGCCGGCCAACAACATCAATACCGACAACGCCGTTGCGAATAACGACCCTGAGAATGAAGCACAGCGGCTCGAAATCGAAGAGCAGCAAGCCAAGGTCGAGACCGACCCGACCAATATTCAAGCGTTGTTCAAGCTGCGCATGCTGTATCTGCTCAGCGGTCGCGAGGCCGACGCCTTTGCGCCGATCGACGGCATTCCGACGGCCACGCAGGACATCGTCCTTGCACAGCTGCGTTCGTTTGACGCGGCCCGAACGGTCTCAATCAACGACCCGGCCACCAGCGCCAACGCTCAACTCGAGGCGATGCGCAACCTGCAGGAAAAACTTCGCGAACAGGCCGATCTGCAAGTGCCGAAGGTAGTGCTCTGCACGGAGATCGTCGCGTTCGGCAAGTACACGCCGTTTGCTTCGACCGATTTTGAAGCGGGTTACGATCACGACGTCGTGCTGTATGTGGAAGTCGATAACTTCAAGAGCGAACAAACCGCCGGCGGTCAGTACCGCACCAAGTTTGCCGCACGCGTCAGCATGCTGTCCAAAGATGGCGAACAGCTCAGCACGTTTGTCGAAGAACCCAACATCGAAGATATTAACCGTCGCCCCCGGCGCGACTTCTTCATGTCGTTCGGCCCCTTCACGATCCCAGGTGTGTTTCCCGCAGGCGAGTACGTGATCAAGGTGCAAGTCGACGACCTGCTGGCCAACAAAACGAACAGCAACAAAACGACGTTTCGATTGGTGCCCTAGGCCGCCCTTGTCCGCAATCCCACAGGCACCGAACACTTGCTAGACGATCTCGGCTCTACTTCATGGCACAACCGCCACTTCGGCCCCTTCGCTCGGCTTAACGAATTGCTGACCGAGGCGGGCGTCGCGCGGCCGAGCATCATGATCGTCGGCCCCGGCGGCGTGTCGCGCTGGCTGGCACCGCTCTTAAACAACAGCGCCGCCGATTCATCGTTCGTGCGTAAGACCATCGGCGACTTGGCTCGTTATTCCGACCAAGTATTGCGTCGCTTTCCATTTGTGCCGTTGGTCTCGCTAGAACCGCTCGAAGTACGCGAGACGATGTTGATGCCGCACGACTTGACCGTCGTTGATCGTTCGGCACGGTTGCTCGAAGCCGTACGCCGCGACATTCCGGAAGCCATCACGCACGTGGTCGATCTCGGGTTAAACGCCCCGCCCGCGCGGGCCGATGTCGTGATCGCCTTCAACATTGTCAGCCGTCTCGACGACCGCGCAGCCGACGGAATCAATCATCTGCTCACCGTGCTGCGCGGGGGTGGCTGGTTGTTAATCGATGATCGATCGGCAAAGGCTCATCTTGCGAATAACCCACGCGTATCGCAGGTTGCACCGAAGACGCATCGGGTTGACGCGACTGGATAGGTCGAACTCGAAACGTGGTCCTGCTTTGCGATCGGTGTTTTATCTGCGTTGCCACATAATCGCTAAATCCAATTCGCACCGCTCCCTCACGGTCGCGGCTCTGATGGTCGCCCGAATGCGATCAACCATGCATTCAAAGTACCGAAATTAATGACCGTTATCCCAAAGTGTTTTGGATCCGGGCACTATCAAGCGATTCTGTCTGAACCGGCCCGGAGGGCCCTTGGGGAAATAGCCCCGGATGAAGCGAAGCCCGCATTAGCGGGCGCAGCGCCATCCGGGGTTGGTCGGCCCAAATGGATATTCCGTCCCGAAGGGACTGAATGAAATCGATTCGTACATTGTCAATCAAAACCACTCTTCCGGGCTTACCCTTCACGCCACTGCCTAACCGATAACCGCCCGCGCGGTTAGGGGTTTCACGCTTCCCCTTCCGCACCATCACCGCGAAGATACGCACATGCTCTCCGTCGATCTGCACACACGCCGCCGCCATTTCGATTTGCAGGCGCGGTTCGACTTGCCCGCCGACGCTGGCGTACTCGGTATCGTCGGCGCTTCGGGTAGCGGCAAGACCACGTTGCTCGAAACCATCGCTGGCATCGTCAAACCGTTGAGCGGACGCATTCAATTCAACCGAAACACGTGGCTCGATACGACGAATAACAAGAACGTCGATTTGCGCGTTCGCAATATCGGATATGTCTTTCAAGACGACTTGCTATTCGAACATCTCAGCGTGCGTAAAAACTTGCTCTACGGCGCACCCGATGCCGCCGCGTCAAACGAAATCGCCACAGCGCTTGGCGTCGCGCCGTTTCTGGATCGAATGCCAAGCGAACTATCCGGAGGCCAGCGACGACGCGTTGCGCTGGGCAGAGCATTGCTGCGCGAACCCGATTTGGTGCTGCTCGATGAACCCCTCACCGGCCTCGACGCGGCTACCGCCAATAGCGTGCTGCTCTACTTGCGTTCGCTGCTGCGCGAAGTCGGTAAACCGGCGATCTACGTGTCCCATTCGCTCAGCGAAATCAACTTTATGTGCGACCGCGCTCTTGGCTTGGTGAACGGTCATATCGCCTATGACGGCAATCCGCTCGGTGCCGTAACGACGACGGGGTGCGTCGAAGACCGAGCGTTGAGCGAGTTGCGAAACGTGCATGCCGTGCAATCCGCCGAGCACATTGGCCGCGCGGGCGGGCTGGAACTGCAAATCGCGCAGAACCTACCTCAGCCCAGAAACACACCCGTCGTTATTCACGCGTTGGGTAATGCCGAAGACGCGATGCTCGCGCGTGGTTGCACCATCGCCGCGCGCGACGTCGTATTGGCAACGGAGAAACCCACGAACGTGTCGGCTCGCAATATCTTCCCCGCACGCATCGCATCAATCGAAGAAGCCCAACAACTCGCCGTCGTGCGACTCGATATCGGCATACCGTTGGCGGCGGAGGTGGGTTACGCGTCGCTGTCAGAGATGAAACTCGCGCCGGGCGCGGACGTCTTCGCAATGTTCAAGGCATCGGCCGTGGGGTTGGTGAGGTAGGCCTAGTAGTTCATCCTCCGTAATGGTGTGGTTTCCTAAACTCTACGCTCATGCAAAAACCCTCAACCCAGCCTTCTCCTTGCGGGGGAGAGGGAGGAGACGTCTCCCACATTCTTAATGTGAATGAAGTACAAGGCCGACGATCTGCCCTAGATTTGAATTATCATTCGCGTAAGACGTCATTTCAATTGGCGAATCATCTGAACGTTCCGTCAGGCGATGCGAACCGCAATCGCGTAGCCAATCAAGCCAACGTTGGCCTTTGGAATAAACAAGTTGCCCGGCAATTTACGGACACTACAATTCTGCGAATGTCTCAATCCACATTCTTGAGCATCGACGTTTGGAGCCGATTATGAAACGACGACTAGCTATCTTACTGCTGTTGGTTGCAAACGCGGCATGCCTGAATCTTCGCGCGCCGGAGAACATCACCATCGGCGGTCGGGATCGCGACCGAGATCGCAATGAACGACGAGATAGTGACCGCGATGATGATCGTTACGATCGGGATGATGACGACGATCGGTATTAGCGGGACGATGATGATTATGACGATGACTAGAGCTCAACAGAGACACCAGTCTCGAACCCGTTTGCTGCACAACGCAGTTTCGAGTCGCATTTCCCGTTGGGCGGTACTTACGTGTTCCGCGG
>JAUIHO010000058.1 GCA_030432035.1 Phycisphaerae bacterium | reverse complement strand
CCTTCCCCTCTCCCAAAAATCCCCCCTCCCACCCCCTCAATCCATCCCTGTGAATTTCCTCTGCCTCTACGCTGGCGGCAATCTTTGCCGATCTCTATGATGGTGGGTTTCCGGGCAATCCGGGCCTTGACCAATCCCCAGCTTTTCGGGGCCGTGCGTGACAGGAGGTCGCGTGCGTAACCTTCTGCGGCATGGAGGCTTGCAGACGCTTATGATCCTCAAGAAACTCGCGGCGACCGGCTTCAAGAGCTTCGCCGACAAGACCGAATTCGCCTTTGACCGGGGCATCACCTGCATCGTCGGCCCCAACGGCTGCGGCAAGAGCAATGTCGTCGACGCCATTAAGTGGGTCCTCGGCGAGCAATCCGCCAAGAGCCTGCGCGGCAAGCAGATGCAGGATGTCATCTTCAACGGCTCCGGCGGTCGCAAATCCTCCGGCCTGGCCCAGGTCGATCTCACCTTCGATAACAGCGATGGCACGCTGCCGGTCGATCAGACCGAAGTGGTCGTCAGCCGGCGGCTCTACCGATCGGGCGAGAGCGAATATTTGCTGAACCGTAAGCCGGTGCGATTGAAGGATGTGCGCGAGCTGTTTCTCGATACGGGGGTCGGCGTCGATGCGTATAGCGTGATCGAGCAGAACCGCGTGTCGGCGATGTTGGAAGCCAACCCGCTAGAACGGCGCGGCATTCTCGAAGAAGCGGCGGGCATCAACAAATATAAAGTGCGCAAGAAAGAAGCCACGCGCCGACTCGAACGCGTGAATCAGAACTTGTTGCGCGTGCAGGATATCGTCGAAGAAGTCGAGAAGCGCCTGCGCAGTGTGAAGCTGCAAGCGGGCAAGGCGCGCAACTACGAAGCGTATACCCAGCAATTGCGCGAGCTGCGCAGCCGCTTTGCGCTATCCGAATATCACCGACTGGTGCTGTTGCGTGACGATCTCGATAAGCAAGCCGGCGAACACGCCGACGAAGCCACGCGCATTCGCACCGAGCTATCGAACAACGAAGCGAAGACGTCCGACGCGAATGTGCGCAACGTCGAACTCGAAAAAGAAATTCAAGCCAACGAAGGCAGCCTGTTAACCGCACAATCGCAAGTGACTGGTGCCGAAGAGCGCATCGCGGCCTTCGAACGGCGCATCGTCGATCAGGAAAACCTGCTCGCGCGTTCGCAGGATCGCCTTGCCGGTTTTGACGGCCAGATGCAGGCGCTCGACGAGCAGCTTGCCGCCGTCGAACAACAAACCGCCGAGATCGAGCAGCAGATTGAAACCGTGCACGCCGATCAGCAGCGCGTGCAGGCCGACGACACGGCGACGGCACACAAACTAAACGAAAAAACGGCCGCACTGGAAGAGCTTAAGGAAACCATCATCGAGTTGGTGCGTCGCCAGAGCCAGTTGCAGAACGAACTCAACAGCTTCGACGTACAGTCGCAATCGATCGGCGATCAGAAGACAAAACTCGCCACGCGTTCGGAAGAGATCGATCGCGAACTCGGCACGGCACGCGGCAAGCGCGAAGAGACGGCCGCGCGTCTCGATCAACTCAACCAACGCATCGAAGACAAGAACGCCCGCCTCGAAGAAACGCGTGCTCGCATCGCCGAAGTCGCGCGGCAACGGGCCAACCTGCTCGATCAACTGTCCTCAGCCAAGGAATACCGCAGCGGTCTCGAATCGCGCCGCAATCTATTGGAAGAGATGGACCGTAAGCATGAGGGGCTGTTGGCGGGTGCTCGTGAAATTCTCGAACGGCGCGAAGCCGATGAGAGCGGCACGACGTTTGATTACATCCTCGGAGCGGTCGGTGAAATTTTTGAAGCCGACGTTGCGCACGCCGGCATGGTCGAGTCGGTCCTCGGCCCGTACGAAACCTTTTTGATCACGACCGAACGAGCTCGCTTTTTGGCAGACCGCGAAGCGTTGGGTGAACTGACGAGTCGCGTGCGCGCTTTTGCCCTCGACGCCGTTCCTGCTTCCATTGCCGGCCCGGACTTGTCGCAACAGCCCGGTTTCGTCGCGCGATTGCGCGATTGGGTGACAGTGCCGGAGAACTGCGACGCGCTCGCCAACTACATGTTGGGTCGCACGTACGTCGTCGAGTCGGTCGAAGCGGGCATGCAGATGTCGGCGCTCGACCCGCAGGCGCGTTTCGTCACGATGTCGGGCGTGGTGATCGAAGCCGACGGTCGCGTCAGCGTCGGTTCGCTGAGCAGCGATACAGGCATCATCAGTCGTCGTAGCGAGCTGCGCGAATTGGCACGCGAGATCGAAGAAGTCAAAACCCGCGTCGCCACGCTCACCGAGCAAATGGAACGCAGCGAATCGGAAGTATCCGGCCTCGAAGAAGAGCAACAATCGCTGCGATCGGCCGTTTACGATTTGAACACCGAACGCGTTGAAACGCAGGCCGCGCTTCAAACGCTGAACACAAACATTGAGAACCTCGAACAAGAAGGGCCGCTGGTTCGGTCGGAGATCGAGACGCTCGACAATCGTCTAAAAGAAATCGCCGAACAGCGCGAGGATCGCACCGGTACGCTTAAGATCATCGATCAGCGTCATTTGGAAGGTGAGCAGCAAGTCGGCGTGGTGCAAAGCGAGATCGAAACGCTCGCAACCCAACGGCGCGAAATCGGCGAACAACTGACGGCCCTGCGCGTGCAAGCGGGTGAGCTAACCCAACAGCGTGCGGCCAATGCCGATCGCAGCCGTAGCCTTAAGGCCAACCGCGTGCAGCTTGAAGCCGACCGCAGCAAGGCCGAACACGATGTGACCGAAGCGCGGGAGCGCATCGAGCAATCGCAGAAACAAATCGAACAGACAACGCAAGAGTTGGAAGCGCTCAAGCAGACGTCGAGCGAATTACAACATCGCGGCATGGCGCTGCGACAAGAGCGCGATTCGATTCGCGATGCAGTCGATCAATTCGTGAAAGATGCCCGCCGCCTGCGTAGCGAACTCGAAAAGGTTGAAGCCGAACTCAACGAACGCCGCATCAAACTGCAGGAAGCCAAGGTGCGGCTCGAAGATTTGGTATCGCGCGTCGCCGATGAGTTACACGTCGATTTAGCGCAACAATACGAAAGCTACGAGCCCGACGAAGAGGAAGACTGGCCCGCCGTCGAGGCTGAGATCAACGACCTGCGACAGAAGATCGACCGGCTGGGCAACGTGAATCTCGATGCGATTCGCGAACAAGAAGAACTGGAAGAACGGCAGAAGTTCCTCAGCGAACAGTTAGCCGACCTGCGCGAAAGCGAAAAACAGCTTGCCACGTTGATCGACAAGCTCAACAAGGAATCGGAAGAGCGATTCAAGGAAACGTTTGCCGCCGTGTCGAAGCACTTTACCGCGTTGTTTAAAAAGCTATTCGGTGGCGGCAAGGCCGAGTTGGTGTTGCAAGATCCGAACGACGTGCTCGAATGCGGCGTCGATATCATGGCGCGACCGCCCGGTAAGGAGCCGCGCAACATCTCGCAGCTTTCCGGTGGTGAGAAAACCATGACGGCGATCGCCCTGCTCATGGCTGTCTTCCGCAGCCGACCGTCGCCGTTTGTGTTGTTGGACGAAGTTGACGCAGCGCTCGACGAAGCGAACAACATGCGATTCAACAACGTGGTGAAAGAGTTCGTCGAGCTGTCGCAGTTCATCGTCATCACGCACAGCAAACCGACGATGAGCATGGCGGATGTGATGTACGGCGTCACGATGCAAGAAGCAGGTGTGTCGAAGCGCGTCAGCGTCCGATTCGACGATCATCCGGATACGCAGTCGGCAGTGGCGTAGGTATCTCGTAGGGTGCATCCCTTGATGCACCACCAATCCTATTCAAATCAAACCCTCACCCCAGCCCTCTCCCTTAAGAAGGGAGAGGGAGCAAGATTTCGCCTGTCGATGCGTATGGCGAGGATCGATGCGCACATCAATCCGTCGCGCGATGTGATTAATGGGCGAATTATTATTGGTGCATCAAGGGATGTACCCTATATGCCTTCTCTTTTTAACGTTCTTGTTCTGCCGAGGCATCCCGAGCGCTCGTAGCGTGACCGCTTCCATACGGGCGCGGCTCTGATCGGAGCGTGCCTCCCGCGCTCTCGATGCGCTACAGCTTCGCGATGCATACACGCCATAATCTGAATCACCGCCACGCGGTCGGTTTTTATCAGAACCCTTCATTATTCGACCGTCCCTATAACGCCTTACCCGCACATTTTGCTCAATTGGCAGGCCGATTCGCTCGTTGCATGACATGAGGAAGCGCTGCGCAGCCGCGCGGCGATTCTTTCGATATTGCGATGCAAACGATTACCGGAGGGGCCACGATGCCGATCTCGATCCGAACTCAGAAGCAGTTGTCCGGCGCGATGCTGATTACGTTGCTGACGTTGGTTAGCGTCGGCTGTGGCCCAAAGGCGATGGACTGGCAATTCACCGGCCCGCGCGTGTATCTGATCGAAGGCACCAACGACGACGCTTCGGGCGGTTTGTCGCAGATGCGCAACGAGTTGGAACAACAAGAAGTCAACGCCCGCGTCGTGCCGTACACGAAGTGGCTCGACATCGTCCGCGATATCGATAGCGATTGCGACGAAGAGGTCATCCTCGTCGGCCACGGTCACGGCGGATTCCTCGCCACGCAGGTCGTGCGGCACTACGCCCAGGAACACAAACTCAAACACATCGACGCCGTTTTTCTGGTGGACGTTTACAACAAAGACTGGCCACACTCGCTCAAGCAGGCCGGTATTTGCGATCCGCATCAGCGGCCGATGAGCACGCCCGTCGGTCACAACGCCCTGAAGGTCCGTAACTACCTGCAGAGCTGCCCCGACTGCGACCGATGGGGATCGAACGCGGCCACGACGCGCGGCTCGGACATGCAATACGACCATCCGTATTACTGGTACGATGGCTACTGGACGCGTGATGAGATCACGGGCCAAAAATGGGGTACGGCCGCCGATGATGACGGCGTGTACCATCAGACGATTGACAATCAGGATGTCCTGATTCAACGTATCGTTCAGTTGTGCCGCAAGGCGGCGCTGTCACCATTCCATTACACGCCGCCGGAACACTATCCGCATGAGCAAGCGCGCCGCACGACGCAGCCACACCGACCACAAACCGCCCCCGGCAAAGTCTGGTGAGGCAGGTGCCGACGCCGATGTTTCGGCGTTGGCGAAGTATTGGGTCGTCACGTTAATGATTCTGCTGGCGGCCGGCTTGATCGCCGGAATCACCGCCAAGGCAGCGCTAAAACCGGATGGTTTTATCCACGCGCTGCGCAGTATCGATGCTTCCGAATTTAACGGGGATATCTCCGGTGGGCTCACCGACGATGGCGTTATCAAACGCTATCGCCAAAGCAGCACGAACCATCCGCTGGCGCAGGAATTTGCGTCGCGCATTCGTGCCGCCGAAGCCGTCGTCGATAGCTTTGACGGGCCGCTGCCCGAAGATCGGCTGAAGCAGCTATCGGTCGAGGCCGAATACGACGGAAATAACCTGCTAACCCGCGCGTTGGTAGCGCTGGCGTATGAGTCACCGCAAGGTGACGACACGTTTGCGACGCCGATCGATCGCTTCAACTATCTCAATCGCGTGATCTCTCAGCCGCCGGCTATCGATACCGTGGCGACATATGGCGATGCGTTCTACGACCTGTTCATCAAAGCGTTTGACGGTTTCTCCGAACGACCGTCAAACGTACTGATCACTGGCGACGCCCTTTACTACGATACGTTTTTGCAAACGCATCGCGCGTTGTACGAGTGTATCCCGTTCGCCGTCAATCATTGGGGCACATTGGCGACAGAGCTCGAAGCCGATGGGCACAACGCCGAAGCGTTTCAACTGCGCCAATGGTTGGGTGAAATCTGCTTTGGCATTATCGACGTCGATCGCGATCCATCGTTGCAGTTGATCGCGGCGCGAGGTTTGATCACCGTGTTCGGTGAGAATGAGGCGATTGCCAAGCCGCTTCGGAAACTCATCGACGACCACACGACGAATCGCAAAATCCCCTACACCGATAGCCGCATCTCGCCGTTCTCGAATTACGAAACGCTTGCGCCGGTCGAGTATGCCGACGCGTTCGATTCGTTCGCACGGTTTACCGCCGCGTCGGCGCTGTTCGTCGGTTCGGCGTTGGTCGCGCTGATGTCGTTGACGGTGTTCATCTTGCCGATGAGTCCACATCGACCGAACAAGGATCAGTCATACCCACTGGGCGCACGCGCGGGTTTGTATGCGTTGATTGTCGTGATCGTTCCGTTGGCGCTGGTTTGGCGCGGCGCGGATTTGTTTCAAGCTGGCGAACACCCGTATCTGAGCCGCGACTGGATGGTCGCTGCATTGTTGGCGTTTGGCGTCATCGGCGGCGCACTCACGATCATTCGCGCGATCATCGATAACGCCGTGGGTTCAACGCTGTCGGAGCGACTGCGTTGGGGCTGCGTCGGGTTGGCGTTGTTCGTTGCCGCAGGACTCATGCTTGCCGCACCATATCAAACGTTGGTGTGGCCGTTGCGCTCGCTGGCGATTGTCGATAATTGGTTGACGGCCGCCGTGTTGATAGCGTTGTTTTTACTCGCGGCGATTGCCATGGCGCGTGTTCCGGCAAGTCGGTTGGCGCGTGTGGCCGCGATTTGTGCCCTGTTGTTCGCCATTCAATCGGCAACGCTACACAGTTTGCATCGCGGCGCGGATCGCCGTTATCAGAATGCCGTTGTAACAAACCACGCCGACCCGTTAGGCGCACGCCTCGGCAGCGATTGGCGCAAGACTTACATCGACCCGGCGCGCGATGCGTTTAACGAGTTGCAACCGTGATCGCTGAAATCATCAGCATCGGCAACGAACTGACGACGGGGCAGACCGTTGACACCAACGCGCCGTGGCTGGCGGCGCGGCTTGCCGAATTCGGCGTCACGTGCACGCGACAACATACGGTCGCCGATGAGTTGGCCGCCATTCACGATGTGATCGACATGGCAGCCAAGCGCGCCAATGTGGTGTTGATCACCGGCGGTTTGGGGCCGACGCCCGACGATCTGACGCGCTTGGGTTTGGCCCAAGCGATGGGTGTTGAACTCGATTTCCACGAAGCGAGTCATCGTCAGATTGAAGCCTACTTCCGTTCACGCAAGCGCCGCATGCACGACGGTAATCGGCAACAAGCGATGTTTCCGTATGGTGCCGAACCGTTGATGAACGAGCGCGGTACGGCCCCCGGCATCTATGCGCGGTTGCACGACAGCCGCGTGTATTGCATGCCCGGCGTGCCGAGCGAAATGACGTGGATGTTTGATACGTACGTCGTGCCGATGCTGCAGGAACTCGCGGGCGAAGGCGTCATTCTGCGTTCGATCCTGCGAACCTTTGGCATGAGCGAATCGGAAGTTGGCGAAAAGCTGGCCGACCTAATGCGGCGCGACCGCAACCCGACGATTGGCACGAGCGCTGCCGATTTGATTATTTCGATTCGCATCCTGTCGCGCGGTCAAACCCGCGTCGAAGCCGAGACGTTAATGGCGAACGAGGTCAACGAGATTTGCCAGCGACTTGGCAACGTGGTGTTCGGTGAAGGTAATGACACACTCGCCACGGCCGTCGGCAAGCGATTGATCGAAGCAAAGCAAACCGTAGCAACTGCCGAGTCGTGCACCGGCGGGATGATTGCCAAACGGTTGACTGACCTACCGGGTAGCAGCGCGTACATGAAGCAAGGCTTAGTGACCTACGCCAACGAAGCGAAGACGGCGCTACTCGGCGTTTCGGCGGATGACATTCACGAGCACGGTGCGGTCAGCGAAACAGTCGCGTTGCAGATGGCGGCGAATTGTCGCGAACGTTCGGGAACGGATTATGCCATCGGCGTAACGGGAATCGCCGGACCGAGCGGCGGCACGAAGGAAAAGCCCGTCGGCCTCGTGTATATCGCGCTGGCGTCACCGGATGGTGAAACGGAAGTGAAAGAGTTTCGCTTCGGCGATAATCTAAGCCGCAAGCAGATTCGGGATCGCACGGCCAAGGCGGCGTTGAATTGGCTGCGGCGAATGATTGAGGCCCAATCGCAATCCCCCCAGAATTGATAGACTACCAAACATTATGACCATCCGCCCCATCATCGGCCTCGAAATACACGTGCAGCTTGCGACGCGTACCAAGTTGTTCTGCGGCTGTCGGCTGGAGTTCGCCGCCGCGCCCAACACGCATTTTTGCCCTGTCTGTCTGGGCTTGCCGGGGGCGCTGCCGGTGATGAATCGGCAGGCTTTTGAGTTTGCCGTGCTGGGTGGGTTGGCGCTCGAATGCGATATCGCCGGCGTGACCAAGTGGGATCGCAAAAGTTATTACTACCCCGACATGCCGAAGAACTTTCAGACCAGCCAATACGATTTGCCCGTCGCGTCGAAGGGCGGCTTTTCGATTCCGACGGTCGATGGCACATCGCGGCGCATCGGCATCATTCGGGCGCATCTGGAAGAAGACGCGGGCAAAAACCTGCACGAAGGTCTAAATCATACGCGCGTCGACTTGAATCGCGCGGGTACGCCATTGTTGGAAATCGTGACCGAGCCGGATATCGCCAATGCCGATGAGGCGTATACGTTTTGCGTTGAGTTGCAACGGTTGGTGCGATTCCTCGGCATCTCAGACGCGGACATGCAAAAAGGGCAGATGCGCTTCGAGCCGAACGTCAACGTATCCATCACCGACGATGACGGCACGGAGTACCGCACGCCGATTAGCGAAATAAAGAATCTCAACAGCTTTCGGTCGGTGCGTTCGTCGATCGAATATGAAATCCGCCGCCAAGTTGACGTGTGGCAGGACGATCACGATTACACGCTTGAGAAGCGCGGCAAGCAGAACTTCGGCTGGAACGATCAGCGCGAAGTTACCGAATTTCAGCGTGGTAAAGAAGAGTCGCACGACTATCGTTACTTCGCCGAGCCCGACTTGGTGCCTGCGAAACTCGACGCCGCCGAGCTTTCCGGATTTCGAGCGCGCCTCGGTGAACTGCCGCTCGTGCGACAGGCTCGCTTCATCGACTCATTCGGCATGACGGAGAAAGACTGCGAGATCATCATGGCCGATAGCGCCACGGCTGCTCTTTACGAAGCTGCGATCGATGCCGGTGCAGATGCCAAAATTTTGACGAAACAGTTCGTCGGCGTGTGGAACCATATCGCTTCCGCATCGCAACAGTCTGTGGCGCAAACAGGTATCAACGCCTCGACTGTGACGCAACTGGCCAAGCTTGTTGCCGATGGAACGATTAGCGCCAGCGCCGCCGCACAGGTTGCCGAACATCATTGCAAGAGCATCAGCGCGAATGCCGATGCATCCGCCGCAGTCGACCTTGCATCCGTCGCAGCCGAACTCGGCTTGGTGCAGGAGCGCGACGAAGGCCAACTGGCCGAATGGGTGGATGCGGCCATCGCTGCCAATCAGCAAGCCTTTGACGATGCCACGACCAACCCAAAGAAAGCCAAAGCGGCCCTCGGCTTCTTGCGCGGTCAGGTCATGAAGCTGTCGCAAGGCAAGGCCGACCCGAAGCTGGCCGGACAGATGTTGGAAGAACGGTTAAGCGACAAGTCGTAATCTCGCCGTTCGGGCCCGATATTCGGTCTTGCGAAAAATTCCTTTTAAATCGTCACGATTCGGACCAACCAAGTCGGAAGGTGTATAGACCGCTGTCGTTATCGTACCTGGAAGAAAATACCCACCCATAAACACCGAATTTACTCGCGGTCCCCCCCCAAGCGGCTCGATTCAACAGTTACCAAGCGAATGCACTCCGTGCACTAACGCACGTGCGTGCCCGGATGTAATCGACATCTGAATCGAGCTGCTCATGAACGAACACCGCACCATCATCCAAGCTGTCGGCGACGATGCATTTCGCACTGCGCTGTTCGACGCCTTGGAAACAGATGCCTTCGAGCCGACATGCGACTGGCCGAACAAGATACGTGCCAACGAACTTCCGATTGTTCATGACCGTGTGCTGTTCGATTATCTGATGATCAAATGCACCGACTCGTTGGAAACGAGCCAGATCATTCGGGCGCTGCGCGACAATGCGGAGCTACGCCCTATCATCGTGGTCACGGATTCATCCGACGGCCCGGAATGTCGCGAACTCTTCAATAGCGGTGCAGATGACGTCGTTTGGTCGGATCAACTCAACCGTCAACAGCTTCGCGCGGCGATGTCTGTCGCTCGTAAATTCGAACACCAACGCACGGCCGCGCGCAATCAGCAACAATTACTCGCTCAGCTGCGCGATACCGACAACTACGCTCAATTAATCGTCGACCACTCGATGGATATGATCATAGCCGTCGACTTGTCGTTGCGCATTACCGAGTTCAATCGAGCCGCCGAAGAAACATTCGGGTACAGCCGTGCCGAAATTTTGGGCGAGCCGATCAGTAAGCTCTATGCCGACCCGAGCTCGGGCTGGGCGATCCGAACGAGGACGTTTAGGGACGGATACGACGGTGAGGTACACAATCGCCGTAAGAATGGCGAAGTGTTCACCTCGTTATTGCGATCTGCCCCCATCATCGATCAGCGCGGCCAACAGATCGGTGTGATGGGGATATCCCGAGAGGCAAGTACCACCGATGATCGTATCGACTCGACGACGGTAACTAAAGAACGAGACGGTAACCCTACCACAAGCATCCATGCGTCATGATCGCGCGACATCTTGCAGAAAGATCTCGATCGGCCGATTCGCGAAACGCGCCGGCATACTCGCATGCTGTCTAATCATTTTTGGCGGACAGGCCGACCCCGGTTGCATCCCAAGCATGCAAATCGCGTCGCTGTTTAATACGCTGTTTCCATCTGATTCGCCAGCCGCGCAGCAAATCGTCAGCCAACAAATCGTGAATCCCTACAACCAACCTCTGGTTATCGCGTTTCCGCTGGAAGGACGACCGGGCCAAAACGGGCAAGATGGTGCCGACGGCGCAGTCGGCCCTCGGGGAGCGACTGGCGCACAAGGCCCTACGGGACCACAAGGCAACACCGGACCACAAGGTGCGACTGGCCCACAGGGACCCACAGGTTCTCAGGGACCAACCGGCGCGCCGGGAACGCCCGGTGTAACAGCCCACAGCCTACTCACAGGCCTCGGAAACGACGATCACCCACAATACGTGCTCAACGGCGAAACCAATTCGGTCACGACGGCGATGATCGTGGACAGTTCCATCACCGCAGCCAAGTTGGCAGCCGGTGCGTTCACCGGCACCGCGTTGGCGGACGGTAGCATCACCAGTGCCAAAATTGTTTCCATCGCTGCCAACAAAATCTCCCCGCAGGGATCGGGCAGCGGGCTCGATGCCGACACGCTCGATGGAGTCGAAGCGTCGGCGCTCGAAGAGTCGAGTGAAATCGACAGCGACATCGCGACCCACGCCGCCAACGCGGCCGCCCATCACACGCGTTATACCGATGTTGAAGCCGTCGCAGCCGTTGCTGCCGTGCAACAAGGTTTTCTCGTTGGTGAGGTGCGCATGTGGGCCGGGCCGATTGCGACCGTGCCTGCTGGTTGGGAGGTCTGCGATGGTACCGCCGTGTCGCGCGCAACCTACTCGGATTTGTTCGCCGTACTAAGCACGATCTATGGAGTGGGAGACGGCGCGACGACGTTTAACCTGCCCGACTTTCGCGACCGAACGCCGATGGGTGCCAGCAGTGATGTCGGCGGCATTCCGATGACCACGGTGGATGGTGGCTCGACGCAAATCGGCGGTAGCGCGACGCACACGCTAACGATTGCCGAAATGCCGTCGCACGATCACGACATTTCGCATACGCATGAAGTTCAAACATCGTCGGGGCTTGGGCTTACAGGCCCGAACCCGATACTGGGCAGCCAAGGTGATGTCACCACCAGCGGCCCAACACCGGATCGCTCGGGATTCACCGGCGGCGGCGCGGCGCATCCGATTCTCGACCCTTACTTTTCGATTGTATATATCATTTACACCGGCGTCTAAATTTATCGGTCTCGCACTTGTTGCGATGCAATTACCGTCGATAAAACGCTTCGACTTCTTCGGCACTCACTTCGCGCTCTTCCAACACCGGCAGAAGCGCCGGCTTATCGTGTGGCGTCATTTCAAATACGATTAGATGATTCATTTCGCGACGAAACACGTTGAGGTCGCCTTGTTTCTTATCAGGCTTTGGATCGCGCGACTTCTTATCGACAAAAACAATCACGCCTTCACCATCGACTTTCGCCATGATGTGCACAGTCAAGCCGGTGATGGTTTTGCCGTACTTCAAACCCAACAGTTGCACATTGGCCGGCACATCGGGTTGCTTTAGACCGAAGCCGACGCGCGTTTGGAACGTCGCCGCGAACTCGGACGGGCTGGCACACACCCAGTCTTCTTTGAATCCGTTCTTGGCGGACGCGTCGTAGAAAGCCAGCAGCGTCGGATACTGATACGTCGGGTCGGTGGTGCCCCCCCCACCGTCCTGCGACCACCACCAGGCACCGCCGCCCGCCACCAAAGCAAACAGCGCCGCCATCGCGTAACGTTGCCAACGAAATGATCGCGCGACGTTTTGGTTCGAAGACTTATCTGTTACTGAGGAAGCACCTGCACGAAACTGAGTTTGTTTTTCGAGATCACCGACGTTTGTCGGTTGCGATGCCGGCGGATCGAAACTGCGCTGCAGTGACGCGTCTACGGCTTGCTGCAGCTCCAACTGACGCCGTGCGGCAGGGTCTTTGGCGATAAGCGCTTCAAATTTTGCGCGCTGCTCGTCGGTAAGGGCATCGTCGAGATAGGCGTTGAGCCACTGTTCGAATTTTTCTTGGTTACTCGTCATCAGTCGTTCGGCCGATTCTTATCTGCCGCCCCCAACTGCCACATCGCTTAAGTGCTTGCGCATTTCTCTGCGCGATCGATGCACGTGACTCATCGCCGTGCCTTCCGGTATGCCCAGTGCCGTTGCAATCTCTGCATACGCCAAACCTTCCACCGTCTTTAGCAGCAAGCACGCTCGCGCTGTTTCGCCGAGCGTACGGAGCGCGCCCAAGACGCGATCGTCGAACGCTTCCTGGTTTGCCATGACGCTGCCCCGCTCATCCACCGGCGATGCGGTCGATGTTGAATCGAGCGCGTCGTCAACGACCGGCGAGGCTTGTTCGTTCGCCTGCCGACGTTGTACTTTGCGACCGTGATTCAGGGCGACGTTGCGCACGATTTGCACCATCCAAGCTTTGAAGTTGCTATCGGGGTCGAACTCGGCACGCTTTTGCAGGCCGATCATCGTGGCTTCCTGCACGACATCATCGGCATCGACGCGATTTCCAAGAACGCCGGCTGCCACCAGCCAGAGCAGGCGATGAACACTTTCCAGACGGGCGACGAATGCGTCCGTACTGAGCGGCGCAGCAGATGGATACTTCAAGTTGGCTTCCGGTTTCTCACTCATATCCGCCTGCTCAAGCTAACACCACTACCGATGCATGTCGCCCCCGGCCCGCAGGCATTGCAGAAACTTAATCAAAATCGCCGTTTTTCCTTGCGGTCGAATTTTTTAAAAAATTCCTCAATTTCGTGCAATACCGCTCCGGCGAGGTGACATCAGTCCTACATCTGCAAAGAGACAACCGAACCAGCGCGACCTTCGTTCTGAAATCGGAGCGTGCGTCGCGTCAACCATCTTGCACAGGAGCGGGAAATGCGATCCGATTTGTGTCTGTCATTGCGTTCAACCATTTGGCGAAAGAGCAGCCGATTCACCCGACTGGGCCTAAGCGCCGCATGCTTGTGTGCGACCTTGCTGGCGTACCCTACGGTCGCCGCCGCCGATAATCGCGACGTGCAAATTCGCAGCATCGACTTCAACGCCAGCACGCTCGAACTACATAACTTCGGCGTCACCGACATCGACCTGAGCGGGTGGCGCTTCTGTTCGCACGACCTCGATCAGCAGCGGGTTTATTCATCGTCCTCCGGCTTTAACGGGGTGCTGATCGAAGCGGGCACGTCTATCACGATCTACTTCAACAACGACGCGCCGCCCGGTGCCGACAACATCAATCGCAGTCAACTCGTCGGCTTCGCTCAACCGCTCGACCAAGATGCGTATGGCATTCAACTGTACTTCCCCGGCACCAGCGGGTTCGTTTCATTTAACGACAGCAACCTGATCGCCGATCACGTGCAGTGGAACGTGTTAGGCGACCCGACCGGCACGTCGGAGGCGCGCACGGCGCAAGCCGTGGCCACGGGGCTTTGGACGGGCACCGGCAACTTCGTTCCGACCAACAACGACAGTGCTCGCATCGACCTTACCGACGCAAGCAACGGTCGTTTACACGGCCCCACCGACTACGCCGTCACCAACCCCGATTATCGCGACGTGCAAATCCGGTCGATCGACTTTGACGCCGGTACCCTCGAACTTTTTAACTTCGGCCCCAACCATATCAATCTAAGTGGCTGGCGATTCTGCTCGCACGACTTCGACGAGCAACGGCAATACACCAATCCGACCGGCCTCGATGGCGTGGTGATCGAATCCAACTCGTCGTTCACGATTCACTTCAACAACGACGCGCCCGTCGGCATGGACAACATCAACCGACTGCAAGTCGGTGCGTTTGCATTGCCGCTCGATTCGGATGCCTATGGCATTCAGCTTTACTTCCCGGCACTGGGTGGGAATGTATCGTTCCTCAACAGCGATCTCATTGCCGACCATCTGCAGTGGAATATCAATGGCCAGGGCGCCGGCCTCGCCGAAACGCGCACAACGCAGGCCGTCGACGCCGGTCTTTGGACGACGATCGGCGATTTCATTGCGACCAGCGCCGCCAGCACGCGTATCGACCTCGACGATCTTTTGAATGGTCGTCTGCATGGCCCGACGGATTACAGCGTGACCGACCCGCAAGGTGATTTGTGCGGCGACGCCAATTGCGATGGTGTCGTGAACATCAACGATATCGATAGCTGGGTCATCGCTGCACTGGAAGGCGAAGCAGCTTGGCAAACCGCGACCGGCGGCAGTTGCGACTTTGGCAATAACGACGTCAATGAAGATAGCCTCGTGGATGGCCTCGATATGCAACTTTTCGTTGAGGCGGTTATCACGGGCACCTGTCCGTTGCCGTAAACCCAAGACCCAACCCAATGTGTTCGGCGCCGAGTGCGCCGTTCATACTCCTCCTCTAAGGGTCGCCCAGGATGGGCGGCCCTTGTTCATTTGAGGATAAAGCGAAAGGCGAAGCCTCCGCGCTGTGGCACCGGTTTGCAACCGGTGTCTGCCACCGAACGCCAACATTTGACGAGGGTAACCGGGTGCCTCACTCCTTAGCGAAGCGAGGGGTGGGGAACATGCGAAAAACTAGACCATTTTTCATTCCAGTTTGGCGTCGTGATTGCCTTTCTCAGCCCCGGAGGGGCGCTGGTTGAAAGCCATGGATGAAGCGGCGCTAGCCGCGCAATCCATGGTTCATATTATTTCGCGCGTTAAACCGCGGTAGCGGTGTAGGTACCTACGCCCCTTGCCGGGGCTTAATACTCTCGCGTTCGATGACCCCGGATTGCGCTCCGACCGCTGTCGCGGCCTGCGCTCCATCCGGGGCTGTCAACCCATCAGCCCTGCCGGGCTTCAAGCATCAAGTACACTAAACGCGGTCAGCTTCTTGCCGCGACGGTCAGTTGAAAAACGGTTTAATATCATCATCGCAGTGACGAATCGAACCCATCCTTTGTAGATTGATCATTTACGGGTTTAGCCAAAGGGATTTCTGCGTTTCCTTTTCGTTTTGACTTTCCAAAGAATTCTCTAAGCAATTCAACTTCTGCAGCGCTGATCCAGATCTTTTGGGATTCACCCGTGAACGGCTTGGTCGTGAACTTCTCATCCCTCTCCTTCGGGGGTTCAACACCAAAATATCCGTTGGCATATACCTCGAAGACGCCGCCATTCTCTGGACGCGGACAAGCCCAAACATCAACTTTCACTTCCTCACAATAATCTGACTCCACCTCGTCGTCAGGGAAGTGTTTCAATTCGAGTACACGTGCAACATCCCCTGCGAGCATATCTTTAACAAGCGCCTCATCACGCGGCCATTTGTACAACCCAAAGGGGGATATCTTCTTCATCCAATTATTAGAACGAACGCAGAACGGCCGATTAGAGGCACACGCAACTCCCCATCTGATACCGATATATAGAAATGCCACTGCTTCCAACAACCAAAGCGCTAGTAACCACCAACCATTCGCGGCTGCCGGCCAGCGAAATGCCCAGCCAACCCTATATGCCGATTGTGCGCATTCCCAAACAAATTGCGGTGCGAACGCATCCAAAGTTGTATGCGACACTAGACCGGTTCGATTCGCAGCGCGCGCCGAGGCATCACTCATAAATGCCCAAGCGGCATAGAGGAAAATGAAAGCGATGACGAAACCGATAACAGCCCCCAGCCTGCGATTGCGACATTTGGCGAGATATACCACCTTTCCGATCCAAATATTTACGAGAATCAGAAATACAAACGGCGCAATGCACATGAAAGCGTACGTCGCGAGACGCGCGTACGCCCATGCCATTGCGACAGCCACCATCGCACCAAGCAACACCACGATGGGTGCCAACGCGCCAACGCCATCCGAGTGCTCGTAGATTTCACGTTTCAATATCTACTCCTGAACCGATCATCATTCGATCGGTATCTGCAACGTAACAATAGATTACATTTTCCTCGATCCGGATGACAAGAATTTGTATTCTAAAAGGCATGACCCTAAGTCGAAATATTGCTGTTGTCCTTGCCATCTGCTCAATCAAAACGTTGATTTATGGAGCGATGGGACATCGGGAATGGTCGTTCTTCTTCGGTAGCCAGTTCGATCCGACCAAAACTCGTAAAGGTATCACCTGTACCGTCGCAAACGGCAACGTCATATTTGGCTACCTCACCGTCCCGCCCGGCGTTTGAACGCCTGGTTTCGGCGTCGGTCGGCGCCCACTCACATGGCTACAACTTGCCCAGAACTTGGTCGGCCAAGGCTTTCCGACCGCTTCAAAGAGTAGCTTTGGCTGGCGCTGCACCATTCCCGCATTTTGGATCGCGCTCACACTCGCGCTCGCGTCAATCTTACTCATGCGTCGTTATCGATTACGGCACAACCCCAACGCCTGCAAATGCGGCTACGACCTCACCGGCAACCAATCCGGCCGCTGCCCCGAATGCGGCAAGTCGGTCACGATCGCCCTGACGTAACCGGGTGCCCCACCCCTTAGCGAAGCGAGGGGTGGGGGACTTTCACGCGACCACCATCACGCCAAGAAATCCTTGTCGCCCACCTCACGCCTGCTTCAAGTACCTCTCTGCCATCCAAAGATCAAACGCGGTATCTGCGCCACCGATCTCTAACGCTGTATCACCATGAAGTAGCACGCCGATTCCATGCTCGGCATCCCACGTACATTCCATTTCGACGCCGAGGAACGGCTTACCGTCTTGCTCAATTTGATGCACATGGATCGTTATGACTTCAACGAGATCTTTGAGTTGCCTTGGCGCATCTAAGACGGGCATTACCTTGGCTGTTTCATCCTCACCAAGCCCTTCTTCAAGCAACTCCGTCCGCATTTTTGGATAGGCATCAAACAACGCCTTCAGCAACGCATCATGTATCGCCGCCTGATGGTCTATCACCCATCGAACGAGGGCAATCTCGTTCTCCGACAACGGTTCGTCACCCCGACCATCGGGCGCAAAGACGAAGTCAATCAGGCCATCCGATTTACCGGCCTCGGCCACCGATTGCCGCCGAGTTTCGCGGCGCTGAAATCCCTTCCAAGCAGGAAGGCTTGCCGAAGAAACCCAACAATGTTCATCCCATTCAAACTTTGGAAATAGGGGCCTCGTTACCGCCATAAATTGCTCCCAAGATCGTGATATCCGCCAGCGGAAATTGCCCAACGGCGCATTAATGCATCAACCCCATCGCGCGGTATCCCCGAAACGCGATCCTCACCTACAATACGACCGTATTATCGATTGCAACGGCCCAGCCGCCGACTTCGACCAGCATTATTAGAAGCGAGTAAATTAACGCATGCAACCCCGCCGCAAAACCCGTCAAGTTCACGTCGGCCCCGTGCCCGTCGGTGGTGACGCCCCCGTCTCCATCCAGTCGATGACCAGCACCTACACCTACGACATCGACGCCACCGTCAAGCAGATACACGAACTCACCCATGCCGGTGCCGACATCGTGCGCGTGGCCGTGCCCGACCCGCAAGATACCGAGGCCCTCAAGAGCATCCTGCCGCAAGTCAGCGTGCCCATCGTCGCCGACGTACACTTTCACTTTCAACGCGCGATGGAAGCCATCGAAGCTGGCGTGCATAAGATTCGCCTCAACCCCGGCAATATTCAGGATCGCAAACACGTCGACCGCGTCATCGCCGCGTGTAAAGAACGCAACATTCCGATTCGCGTCGGCGTCAATGAAGGCGGCATCGTCGAACGCAAAGACAAAAGTAAGCGCGCCGAAGAGAAGGCCAAGCTCGAAGCCAGTTATGAAGACCATCTCGTCGGCATCATGCTCGACAAACTCGAAGACTACCTGCGCATCTTCGACGAGAACGATTTCGGCGACGTCGTCATCAGCGCCAAGAGCATCGACCCGCGCATTTGCCTGAAGGCTTACACCGCCATCAGCGAGAAGTACGACTATCCGCTGCACCTCGGCGTCACGCATGCCGGACCCAAAGAGACAGGCTGCATTCGCAGCGTCGTCACGCTCGGCACGCTGCTGGCCAACGGCATCGGCGACACGGTCCGCATCAGCTACGCCAGCGACCCGGTGCTCGAAGTCGAAGACGCGCGAGAGATGTTGAACTGTTTGGGCCTGCGCCCGCGCGTTGAGCCCGAGCTGATCGCCTGTCCCACGTGCGGTCGTATCGAAGTCGATCTGATGACGTTGGTGAAAGACGTGCGCGAGAAGTTGCGCACGATTAAGACACCCGTCAAAGTCGCCGTGATGGGCTGCGTCGTCAACGGACCGGGCGAAGCCGAAGGCGCCGACGTCGCCGTCTTCGCCGGTAAGGGCAAGGGCATCATCTACGTACAGGGCGAACAAAAACGCACGGTCGCAGAGAAAGACATGCTCGACGCGCTCTACGAAGAAAGCCTCGAGTTCGCCCGCCGCGTGGACGCGGGCGAAGCACAACTCACCCGCGGCGGCGTGACGATCGCCCCGCCCGACCCGCTGCCAAGGGAAGATGGAAGTGTGCCGTTGCCGGTGGTGAAGGGGTGAGGGCGCTAACAGGCGACTAAGTGAATGTTACTCCAGCCAAATTAGCGGTACCGAATCTGTTATATCAATATCGCGTATTAGGGTTGGTTTTCAACCATGGCGTTTCGCCCGATAGAGCGACATTCCGCGCGTCAGCATGCCCTCAAAAACCCTGTATTGAATTACGGCAAAAATCTTGTTTTTTTTGATAAGTGACGTTAGCCTTTTCTATGATTAATTTCGTTTTGGAAGTTGCAGTCGAGACTTATTTAAAAAAGAGGGCCGACAAAGATGAACGGGAATACTTCAACACAGAGCATGATTCGACCTTTAGCCCGAATTTTTAGTAATGGTTTCAATAAAAAATGGGCAATTGAGGACCGCAATTGCCGTGATTCAGCAATCATTACATTATCGCACCTAATCAGCACATTTACTTGTATTGCCGGATTCACTCTCGGGCTCGACAGTGCGGCGGCAGATATTCCAAAGTACGATCTTACGATAATACCGACATTGGGCGGCACTAGTGTTGCACACGGCGTCAATAATAATGGCGTCGTTGTCGGTTTTTCTCAGCTCTCCCCCCCGACTGCAACCCGAGCATTTCGTTATTACAACGGTAATACCACGGACTTAGGAACTCTCGGTGGTCGTGATAGCGATGCGACAGCAATAAATTCATTTGGTCAGATTGCGGGTTTCTCCAACCCTGTGTTAAGCGAACCGCATCATGGCTTCATTTACGACAATGGCAGCATGTTAGACATTGGAACAAATGGGTACGACCGGAGTACTGCCGAAGACATCAACGATCAAGGGCAGGTCGCTGGTTGGTCGCGTAATAGCGGTGAACCGCTTTCAGCATTCGTATGGGAGAATGGAAACTTCACCACGCTTCCTGCGATAGGTGGACTCGGTCGCGATGCCTCGGCACGCGGCCTGAATAATAATGGTCACGCGGTGGGCTGGAGTAACGCGTCTTCCGTTTCCGGTAATAGCGCGATGCGCCCCACACTTTGGCGAGGCGGCGAAATCATTAACTTAGGCCGTCTAGGCCCGTTCGATTCAGATAACCTTGCATTCGATATCAATGATCAGGATACCATTGTTGGTTATTCGGGGAATAAGGCCTTCGTTTGGACTGACGATGAAGGAATGATGCAACTCGAAAGCCTCGGAAACATCGACGATGAAGCAAGAGCCATAAATAATAATGGCCTTATAGTGGGGGATTCCAGATTTCAAGACAATTCGCTTGCCGCAGTTATTTGGGAGGGGGCCAATGTATATAATTTAAATGACTTCGTCGTTAACCTTGACGGATGGGAATTACGGACCGCATATGATATCAGCGACAACGGCCTTATTGTCGGTTTAGCAAGCAACCAAGGCCAGATTAGTGGATTCCTACTCAACCCAGTTCCTGAGCCTGCCACCGTAGCTTTACTCGCTTTTTTGACGATCGCAATTCGGCGATAACGCGCTGCTTACTGACGCGGCGCTAGACCTCGCCCGCGTCGCATGCGTGGCACCACCCGTCCCCATCACAAGCGCCCCCCTCCGCGCGCTGGCATGATGCTCCGCGCCCAATTGACCATTCGCAATTGCGCTCGCACCTTCCAACGTCTCCCCCGCCGCATCCCCCTGCCCGATCGTGACAAAAAAATCTGACTCAGCGCCCCCTGCGATTGCCGCGTTGGCCTTGCACGGGGTATTCGACCTGCCGCGCGCCGGCGGGCCCTTCGGCGTCGACGAATCGCTTCTGGCCGGTGACGCCGAGCAGCCTAAACGCCCTTTCGCCCGGCAGGCGCCGGCGCACGAGGTAACTCGTGCCAGCGTTTGAAGTGATCGCATCTATGACGATAAAACGACGAATCGTTTCGATGAGGATTCGCCGAGGCGTTTGATCGGTAGTGTCGCCAACACAGAGAATGCAATACGTACTGGGAACGTCAAATGGTCAACCACCATGGTGGTCGCCCAACCGCCCCTACTCATCCCCATACGGATCGTCGCGTGTGGAGGCGCCGACCTTTTGGAAATCGACATCTTCGCACAGATCGCTCGCGTCGTATTTCAAGATGCAGTAATACGGCTTCTTGAAAACCTTGATGATGCGACCGTCGTAAAGTTGTCGCAGTCGGCCGGTGCGTTCGCTGCGGACGGTTACGATGGGTGCTTGTTCGAGTTCTTGTTGGCATTGGGCCGGTGGTTTACCGGTGACCTTTTCTTCGATCAGTGCCACGCGCGGCAGGTCGATCTTGGCATCGGGCGTGGTTTCGACGCGCGAAAGTGAGTGAATCGTGCCGCCGGTCACTTCCACGACGTACGAATCTTTGCCGAGCGGATTGGTCAGCCCCTTCACATCATAAATCGCCCACACGCGGCTACCGCCCTGTTGCCGCATGGTATCGAGGCGTTCGCCGAACATCTCATCGGCGGCCGACGGCGGCTTGCCGAGCAGGTCCTTTTCTTTTTCCTTCACGTCAGCGCTGTCGATCACGCCGCCGATCACATTGACCGCCATGCCGACGCCGCTACCGATACAGCCGGAATTCAACGCGGCCATGACGGCGATGGTCAGCGCGAGCGTAGCCTTACCCAAAAAACGATGATGCCACGATTGACATTGGCCGGATGAAAAACACATAACGATTCCTCTCTTGCGATGTGGTTGACGATGCATCGCCCCACCGACGTTGGCGATCGGCGAAGCGATGCAACATTGCAGGCCCCGAACACAGGACCGGTTTGCGTTGCCGCAAAATATATGAGAAATCCGCAGGGTTCGCACTGCGGACCAACCCTTGGCAACGCGGACCACGAATTACCTGCAATTGGCTTCGCACGCCAAAGATGCTGTCGTTCGATCAACCACGTATGACGCCGATTAACGTTGCACTGAAAAACGCAAACCTTGGTTTGCATTAGCAGTCAATTGGTCCTACGGGATGAGACATGCTTCCGTTGGTTTGCTTTGGCAACATGTTTGTCCGCGGTGTAGCCCCGACCAATCTCTGGTTCGCAACATGAGCCGTCTTCATCCAATCGAAAATGCGAACGTTGACTGAACAAACGTTAATATCGTGCGGTCTGGATGATCTGGGTGCTGCGATTAAGTCGGTCATCATGCGGCGCTCCCCGCGCCCTCCATTTCTACAGGCCGATGTGTTGACACATCGGTGTCAATTTTGGTAGTTTCCCTGTTGAGGAATGTCTCATTATGCAACCCATCATCCGCCCTACGCGTTGGCACGAAACAGTTTGCCAACCGGAATAAAAGGAAAGAAGCGATGAAAAACAGAATCTGTCTCGTCGCAGCCTTGGCTGCCTCCATGTTCGCGCCGGTCGCAGCCAATGCCGGTGCAACCGTCTGGATGCGCTACACCGGTGGCAGCGCATCGAATGGTGACCTTAATGTTGTTCAAGATGGTGCCGCGGGCCGGCAGTTGATTCTTGAAAAACCGGATACCGGCACCGCCACCTTTTCGGTTGACCTAGTTGCGGATGTTGATTCGGGCAACAGCGCGCTGGCGTCGACGAGCACGACCTTCTCGACCGGATCGAGCAACATCGCCGTTACTGAAGCGACATCCACACTCTTCGGACCGACAAATTCTCCCGACCAAAACACGATCGAACCCGGCTTTGCCCCGGGAAACTTATTGACCGACTTCGGTCAGTACGACTTTTTCTTTGGCTTAGGCTCCGGAAATGGTTTGGTGCTCGGCCAAATGACGTTTTTCATCGATAAACAAAATCCGGGCGAGGAATCGATCGAAATAGAAGGAAAGATCGGCCACTTCGGGTGGGCGCTGCTCTCTGGTATCGGGATTTCGCCAGTCCAGTTTGGTGATGGCCCCTCTACAACCGGTGCAAGCTTCGGTCAGTCGGCCGGAACCTTCGCGACCATCCACAACATTCCGGAACCGGCAACGTTGGGCTTGCTTTGCCTTAGTGCCGTGTTGTTGCCGCGACGTAGTCGTTAGGAACATCGGTTCCGCGTGCATAACGATGCCCACCAAGGCGAAATGCAAACATACAAACGTGCACGCGTTTGAATGTGCCTCAATTTCCGCGACAACAATTCAACATCGAACCCTATATTGGTACACGCCTGCTTTGGTTTGCATTGCCTCTGTGGTGGTCCGCAATGCGGCCCCTACGGGAAGAAACATTCGAGCCTGGGATTGCCTTGCCGATATCGTGGGCCACTATGCGCGGACCCCACGGGCTAACCCCTCCCTGTAAAGGGAGGGGATGTTTTGGATTCGATTCACGTCCTTTTGACACGGCGTTGCGTTTACTACAATACCTGCATATTGAGTAGTGCTTGCACATCGCGACTGTCGTTGAATCCGTCGAGATTGGTGTCGGCCGCGCAGCGTTCGTCGGCTGTTGCCGCAAGCGGATCTAGCAGCACCGTCGTGAATGCTGCGATGTCACCGATATCGACAAATGCATCGTTGTTCACATCGCCCGTTGCGATCAGCGGGCAGACGTCGCAATCGTCGGGTATGCCGTCGCCGTCGGTATCCATCGCGTCGTCGAAGCCGGGGCAAGCATCCGCATCGTCGCAGACACCGTCCAGATCGGCATCCGTCTGCGACGCACCGAAGCAGATGTCGCAATCGTCAGGGACGCCGTCGCCGTCTGCGTCCAAATTGTCATCGAAACCGGGGCAGGCGTCGCAATCGTCGGGTACGTCGTCACTGTCTTCATCGAACCCATCATGGATCCCCGGGCAGGCGTCGCAGCCATCGGCCACATTGTCGTTGTCGCTATCCACGTTGTCATCGAATCCCGGGCAACGGTCGATACCGTCGCAGACGAAGTCGCCGTCCGCGTCGTCACAGAGATCGATCTTCAACGCAAAGGCACTGCCGACGCCGCCGTTGGATGAGAAGTTATCATTCGTCACCGAGACCCGAATGTAATACGTCGTGCCCGCTGTGACCTGCCGCTGGATCGTGGCCGCGCTATTGGTCTGGGATAGAAAACATGCTGCGTTTCCATCGATGAAATTTCGGTTGCAAGCGATTTG
>JAUIHO010000057.1 GCA_030432035.1 Phycisphaerae bacterium | reverse complement strand
GATCGATGGCGCCATGGACGAATCCTTCCGGGGCTTTCACCGTCTGGTCGTCGACCTGGCGGCAGTCGACAGTAGGCGGCATCATCTCCGGGACGAAGGTGTACAAATGCCCGAGCCCGTCACAGGCTTCGCACATTCCCTGTGGACTGTTGAACGAAAACAACTGCGGCGTGGGTTCGTCAAAGGCCAAGCTGCAATGCGTGCACGCATACTTCGACGAGTAGATCTTCTCCGTCGCGCCGGCCTTGGCAGCTTGTTCCGCGTCGTCGAGCGCGACGACCAGCGTCCCGCCACCCAGTCCCAGCGCATTTTGAATCGCTTCGACCAAGCGCGATCGTATGTCGGCCTTCACGCGCACGCGATCGATCACGACTTCGATATCGTGACGGCGATTCTTCTGCAGAGCAGGCCGTTCGCGCAGCGAAATAATTTCACCATCCACGCGCGCTCGCACGTAACCGTCACGGCGCAGGTCATCGAACAAATCGCGAAACTCACCTTTTTGTTTGCGAGCGACCGGCGCGAGCAGCAGCACGCGGGCACAATCCTTCTTCGCTGCATCGCCGTACGGTGAATCTGGCCCGAATTCCGTCAGTATCCCACCGACGATCTGATCGACGGTCTGCGCCGTGATGGGCCGGTCGCAATTGGTGCAGTGTTGCGTTCCGATGCGGGCGAACAGCACGCGTAAAAAGTCGTGAATCGCCGTGATCGTGCCGACCGTCGAACGCGGGTTCCAGCCGGTGGTCTTCTGTTGGATCGCAATGGCGGGCGAGAGGCCGGTGATGAGGTCGCAGTCCGGCTTTTCCATTTGCCCCATGAACTGCCGGGCGTACGACGAGAGCGATTCGATGTACCGTCGCTGGCCTTCGGCATAAAGCGTATCGAACGCGAGCGAGCTTTTTCCGCTGCCGGAGACGCCGGTAAAGCAGATGAGCTGGTTCCGCGGCAACCGGAGCGAGACGGATTGCAGGTTGTGCACGCGGGCGTTCTTGATGTCGATATATTCGGGTTCCATTAGGGAAGGGGATTGTAGGCACGGGGGGGAATAAACGTCAAAACGTCGGAAAGTCGAAGCGCCAAAAAGTCAAAACATCGAAACGTCGAAATTCAAAATGCAAGTTGCGGATCTCAAATCGAAAAATTAAAAGTTCAGAATTCAAGCCGCAAACCGCAAGCAAATAGCAAGAAACAAAATCCAAAATCCAGATTTCTCAATCTCAAATTTCAAATTTTTCAATCTCAAATCTAATAGTTTGATCTAAACCCACCTTCGCCTACGTCTGTTGCTCAATCGACGTCTGCGCTGCCGCGACGACTTCTTCGATCACGTCGTGAATATCGCGATTGTTGATCTTCACGCCCGCTGCTTGCGCGTGCCCGCCGCCGCCGAATTGTTGAGCAAGTTCAACCACGCGTACGTCGCCTTCGCCGCGCAGGTTGATACGGATGGTGCCCTTGTGCCCTTCGGTGAACAGCAGCGCCATGTGCACGCCCTTGAGCGCCATCGGTACGCCGACCTGATCGTCGATGTCTTCGGCCTTGGCACCGGCTTCGACGAAATCGTCGTGTGTGAGAAAGCTATACGCGAGTTGTCCGTCGGCGGTGAGTTTGGTGTTGTCGTACACCTTGCGCAGGATTTCAAAATCGCTGCGTGCTTGCGAGCGACACATCTGTTCGCCGACCAAGCCCACGTTTGCACCGGCAGCCAGCAGGTCCGCAGCGACCTGCATCGACGCGGGCGTGGTCGACGGCAAGCTGAACCCGGCCGTGTCGCCATGAATGCCGGCGTACAACAGCGACGCCACGGGCGACGAAATGGTCCAACCCAAATGCGTTAGCATCCGGCCGACCATTTCACAGGTGCTTGTCGCGCCGCCGTCGATCCAGTTGTCGGTAGCAAAGCCATCGTTGGTGATGTGGTGGTCGATGTTCAGGCTCAATGCCGGCGCATCGATGTCAAACGCCTCAAGGTTTACGCGTCGCGCACCGGCCGTGTCGAGGATGATGACGCCGTCATAGCTCGCGTCCGTTGACCATGCGTCAACTCTGGGCGTGTCGGGAGCCAATTCGAGCAGGAACTCCAGCTTCTTCGCCACTGTGGCTGCCGGCAAACCGACGGTCGCGTCGATGCCGCGCTCGCGCATCGCGGTTGCGAGCCCGAGCGCACTGCCGATCGCGTCGGAGTCGGGCGTGACGTGGGCCACCAGCAACGGGCGCTGCAGGGCATGAAATTGGTTTAACCAAGATTCAGTCGGAAGTGACAGGGCGGCAAGGCTGCTGGTCACGGAGCGGTCTCCAGATACTCACGTAGGACATTATCAATTCGGGTGAATCGAGGATAGACGTTTGCCGCAGCCGTCGCCAGTCGACGAGGCGAATTAAAAGCGGCCAGGGTTCGGGTGCGTGGTGGGGGGGCACACGCGGGGATTCCGAGACCCTGGCCACTCATCAATCCTATCTTTTGAATCGTCTGATTCAAGGAAAATGGAATAAATGAGTGCGGTGCACCATTTTGTGCGCAAGTATTTGAAAATGATTAGCTTGTGAGAATAAGATGTCAGAAAATTTTGCTGCAACGCGTTAAACGAAAAATTGCGCAATACCTGCCAAAATCGCGCAGAAAATGACCGATCCGAAGATTAATGCGGCGGGTCGGTGGTGCGCATACAGGAAAGCGAGCTGAATTAGATACTCGATTTGCTGGCGAATACCCAGTTTGCTGGTGCCTGAGTGGCGGTCGCTGAATTGGATTGCGACTTCACGCGTCCGCTGCACTTGGCCGCGCACGGCAATCTCTAGGCCGATTTTGTAACCCAAAGGGGTTAGCCCCTTTTCACATGCGCGATCAAAAACTGCCTTGGTCGTGCAAAAGAACCCCGCCATCGGGTCGCGCAATTCCGTCAACGGCCTTGCGAGCCAAGTGGCAATATTTGAGTTCAATACACGCAGCGCCCCCCAGCTTTCTTCGATCCCTGCACCTACCACGTAGCGCGACCCGACACAAAAATCGATCTCACCCTGCGTAACGGGTTTGACCAGATCGGGTACGCGTTCAGGTGGGTGGGAGAGATCGGCGTCCATGCACACGAGCACATTGGCGCGTGCGGCTTTGAATCCCGCGACCACTGCCGATGAAAGGCCGCGTTCAGTTTCGCGCACGATAATTCGAATCGGAAATCGCAGCGCCAATTCGGCGACGGCTTCAATCGTGCCGTCGCGACTGTTGTCGTCGACGACGATGAGTTCGGCGTCGATGTTGCACGCGGCGAGAGCGTTAAACAATCGTTCGCAAAGCGTTGGAATGTTGGCTGCTTCGTGAAACGTAGGAACCACAATCGATACCTGCGGCGCTCGATTCTCCGCATGCGAATCCATCGCGTCAGTCGACTTGGCGGTTGACTCGGCGCTCACTGTTGAAAATCCATTGGCTGTCGTCGTCATCGAACCGGTCCCACGCATACGTTGATGCCGTTGCTTCTTCTTTAAGCTTGTCGGATCGTGGTGGGGCCGTCGAAATCTTCGGCTTGACGGCGGCAATCGTGTGTCGCCACGCCAGATATTATGCGACCCACCGTAGCGCATTTGCGACCGGTAACCGATCTGAGGCGACGGGGCTCGCCACGCGGGATAGACTTTGCCGCTTCAATGACCACCGACCAAATGGGACAACTCTTTGCGCTGTTGGCGGCTCTGACGTGGGGGCTATCGCTGTCGTTTTTTCGACGCAGCGGCGAGAGCGTTAATCCGCTGGCGCTGAACCTTTTCAAGAACACGGTGGCGATCATCTTCTTCGTGCTGGCGTTGATCTTTCTCAACACCATGCAGCCGGGCGTGCATCCGCTCGATCTGACGTACCACTTTCGCGGTCAGCCCGTTGAGAATCTCATGATTCTCGTCGTTAGTGGGATCGTCGGCATCGCCATTGCAGATACGCTCTTATTTTACAGTTTGAATGCCGTCGGCGTCAGTTTGTTTGTCATCGTCGAATGCGCCTACAGCCCCGTGACGCTGTTGTTTGCCTACTGGTTGCTGTCGGAAGAGTTGCAAGCGGCCCACCTTTTCGGTGGCGCGCTGATTATGGTCGGCATCGCCATCACGGCGGGCGAAGGACGCACGCCCGACCGCAGCATGCGCGATATTTTGATCGGCCTGAGTTACGGATTCCTATACATCGCGTTCATGGCCGTGGGCATCGTGTATTGCAAGCCGGTGTTTCAGATTGATGGCTTTCCGCTGCTCGAAGCCACAACGATTCGATTGATGGCGGGCACGGTCGCGTTGTTCTTCATGATGTTGGCGTCACCGCGACGCAAGAATTTGATCAAGGTGTTTCGACCGACCAAGACATGGTGGCTGACGATTCCGGGCTCGTTTCTGGGCGGAACGCTGGCGATGTGGTTTTGGATCGCGGGATTCAAATATACGGAAACGGGCGTGGCGGCGATTTTGAATCAGACGTCCGTTATTTTCGCGATCATCTTCGCGTACTTCCTGCTGGGCGAACGCATGACTTACCGTCGATGGGCGGCAGTGGTGCTGGCCATGTCGGGCGTGTTGATCATGTCGACGCTGAGTGGAAAGAAATTGCCGGCGAAGCCGACGACGGACAAGCAAGTCGCGGCAATTATTCGTACGTCTTCATCACGGCCAGGTAGCGAGCGGTACTGTCTTTCAGGCCGCCCCGGCGATTGCGTTGCAGCCACACGGCTTGATGCAAGTCAATGATCGACTGCATGCCTTTCTTCAGTTTCGTCGCGGCTCGCTTTTGCGATGCGCTCGTTGGATTGGCAGGCAGGTGGGATCGATGCAGGCAACGCTCGCACGTGTGCCGCATGACCATCAGCGTGAGTTTCCATTCATCGGCCAGCACACGATCGACGCTGCGCATTTGCTTTGCATATTTAGATAGGTCGTCGATGGCGGCGAGCATCGCGTCAATTCGTTGCCGCGTCGGCGGTTTTTTGACGGGGTCGAATTGCACGCCGTCGATGAGCATCGAAAAGAAGATGCTGCGGTTATGAATCTTCTTACGGGCTTTCTGATGGACGCGGCCGGCTTCGATCCATGCGTCGCCAACACCGGCCTCGCCTCCGAATACCTCCCGATCGAGCATCGGCCCCAGCGGCTTGGCGTTGCGATGTTGTGCCGCACACCAACTTTGCGCCGCGCCCCATGCGAAGCCGGGCAGGCTGACCGGCAAGACCTGATGGTGACCGAAATCGCCCCAGTCCGTCATTAACAAACCGTTGGCGCCGTGGCGGCGTCCGGATGCGGCAGCGTGGCGAATGTTGGCCAGCATGTTCTCCGTACGCCCGGACACGCTGCACCACGATGACGTACCGGGGCAAACGTAAAACTCGAGCCCGCAGCGCCGCATGTACTCGCATTCTTTTTCATACGGATGGTCGGCTTCGTATCCCCAGACCAGCGGAATCATGTCGTCGGGCAGTTCGGACACCAACTCGGGATTGCGCAGCAGCCAGTCCGACCAAAACTGCATACGCCGACCGTGACCGCGCACGAGCTTGTCCAGCTTTTTCAGATAATCCAAGTAAACGCGGCCTTGGCCTTTTTTGGCACACGCGCGTTTGCTGCGACCTTGCCCGAGTTCCCAGGGTTCGTCACACCCCACGTTGAATTGCCGGCTGTTAAAGTTCGGTAGCAACTGTTCGTATAGGTCGCGCATTAGTCGAATCGAACCGGCGTCGGTGGGGCAAAGCGTGGTCGGGCGCGACCGGATTTCACCCCAAGGCGTTTCCCACGGTTCCAGCGTTTCGGATAGCTGGCGGTAGGGCTCGTGTTTGAGCCAGCGTTCCATATGGCCCAGCGAGTTTTGATTTGGCACAAGTTCAATGCCGAGCAGGCGACAGAATTCGTCGAGGTCGCGCACTTCCGCGGGTGATAGCGCCGACGAACCGCGCCATACGCGCTCGTGGCCTTGATAGCGGAATGTGTGTTCCATGTACAACTGAACCTGGTTGTATTTCCAACCAGCGAACAATTCGATCAGCGCCTTAAGCGTGGCTTGCGTCGGCACGCGGTCGCGACTGATATCGATCATCACGCCACGCACCGGGAAATCGGGCCAGTCTTCAATGCTCAAGGCGGGAATGGTCGGCGCATCGATGGCCACTAGCTGACGCAGCGTGGCACAGGCGTTGCGTACACCGGCCAAGTGATTCGCGCAAATCTCCGCACGGTCGGCCTTCAATCGCAGCGTGTACCAATCGGCACCGTAGATTGAGTTTTGCTTCTCGATGGTTACGCGATAGTCGGATTGTTGCGGGCGGCTAACCGGCGTCGGTGGTGGCGTGCATAGGACATGCTTGCTCGGTCGCAACATGATGGCGGCGCAGGCGGCGGCTTCGGTCCAACTGCCCGCATCGACTGGCATGGTTGGCGTAATCGGAAGCGCGACGCGCGCCGTGGTTGTGCGCAGCCGTCGCGGCTGCGGCCAGAGAAACCGTCGAATGTCGTTAGCGGATTTCAAGATACCATCCGTGGCTAAGGGGGAGTCTTAAGCGTGCGTGGTGATTGCAGATGTCTGGGCGTTGACGGTCGAACGATCGGAATCATTCGCGGCAAACGGTGCAGGACCGTTGGGCAATTGGCCGCGCAGGCTCATGATACCGACGTAGAAAAAACCACCGGCGAACAGCGACATGAAAAACAGGCCGACCCAAATTTCCATCATGAAGGCATAGAACATGCACACCAACATGTAGCCGGCCAGGCCGACTTCGATAAGCGATTGCAACCGTTTCGGATCGATACCGCTGCTAAGCTTGCCGCGCCATGACGTATCGCGATCGTCGGCGACGCCGAACTTCGGCGTGCGCACGAATTCGGATTGATGGCCGAGGAAGCCCTCCAGCGCTGCTCGCGCGTTGTTTAGCGAGATGCCAACGCCCACGCCCATGAGCAGCGGCAGGTATTTCACGCTTTCCCACCAGTCGCGCTGCAGTTCGCGTTGCGACGAGATGTAGAACGTGCTCGCCGACAACGTTGCCAGCAACACCAATGACACATCGATCGCCACTTGCACGGCGAGCATGTCGTTGAAGATCGTGACCTTGGCGACCAAGGCCGGGAACAACAAGAACGTCAGCGCCAGAATGAAGAAGTAGCTCACACAACTGGTCAGGTGAAAGAACGCTTCCAGCTTGACGCGCCACGACTGGTCGCTCTTGAGAATCTTTGGCAGCAGCTTTCGACAGGTTTGCGCGCCGCCCTTGGCCCAGCGATGTTGCTGGCTCTTAAAGGCGTTCATTTCGGGCGGCAGCTCAGCGGGGCAGTCCACCTGCGGCAGAAACAAAAACTTCCAGCCCTTAAGTTGCGCGCGATACGAAAGGTCGAGGTCTTCCGTCAGCGTATCGTGTTCCCAACCACCGGCGTCTTCGATGCACGACGCACGCCACGCGCCCGCCGTGCCGTTAAAGCTCATAAACCGGCCGCTACGGTTGCGCGCACCGTGTTCGATCACGAAGTGGCCGTCCAGCAGAATGGCCTGCGCTTCGGTCAGCATTGAATGACAGCGATTGATGTGCCCCCAGCGGGCCTGGACCATGCCGACCTTGGGATCGTCAAAGTGGTCGACGAGTTGGCGGAGGATATCCGGCGGCGGCACAAAGTCAGCATCAAACACAGCGACGATTTCACCGCGTGCGATCTTTAGGCCCTCTTGCAATGCGCCGGCCTTATAGCCCGAGCGATCCGTGCGGTGTAGCAGTTGTACATCGTGGCCCAACGCCCGCATCTGCGCGCAGGTATGTCGAACGATGTCAATCGACTCATCGGTCGAGTCGTCGAGCACTTGAATCTCAAGACGGTCACTGGGGTAATCGAGTTTGCACGCAGCTTCGATAATGCGCCGCGCCACGTAGCGCTCATTGAACATGGGCAACTGCACAGTCACAACCGGAAGTTCGGTCGGCGGCTCCGTTGCTTCCACGGCGTTGCGTCGGTACTTGTAATAGAGATAAACGAGCGCATAACGATGCAGGCCGTAAACGGCCAGCAACCCGCAAACGAGCAAGTGCAGCATCACCAATGTGGTTTGTATCGCTTCGAAACTGCCCATGTCGACGTTTGACTTGCCCCTGCGCCGTGGTTCACAACTGCCGCATCGAAAAGAACTTATCTCTACTCGTATCGGCCATAATGATACCACAGGCGGCGAAGAAACTCGACGCCCTCAGATTGTATTTATCAGAATGCACCGAGCGAGCCGCGATGACAGGGGCCATAATTGCGGACCGTGACGATGCGGGGTGCAAACTAAGCCATGAATATTGCGGAGAGCAAGGCCGATATCGGGGCGGTGATGAGGCCTTGGATCGTGCTGAACAACAGGCTCGGCAGGCCGTTGGCGAAGGTCTGCCCCGTCTGACCGACAAAGGTCTGACATTGCGACAATTGGAACAACGGAGCGGCGGCCATGAGCACAGCCAGACGTCGCATGGCGCGGTGGTAGCGTAGCGTGCGATTCGGTTTCATATCGATAATCCAACTAATCGGTAGTGGCGTTTTGTTTGGTGACGGACCTTACGCAATCAAATCAAAAGAACGGCGAGCGATTGCCGCCGAACAAGATTTGAATGATGTCCGCTTCGGGTAGCAGCGTAACGATGGTCGAATTGATCGAGCCGACCAGCAGGTTGAACGTGCTCGACGCCAGCGAACCGAGGAATGCTGCCGACAGATCCTCAAACGCACAGGCCGTGGTTTGCAACAGGGGCATGGCCGCGCAGAGCACAATCATTTTGCGGCGAAACCGAACCATACGAACATTGCGATTCATATCCAAACTCCGATTGCGAGGCAGCACGCCTAAACAAATTCCGTGACAGTCGTCGGTGGCGATCTAAGAAACGATGTAGTGTAGGTTACCGGCAAAAGCCCTGCAACCGACGCGGCAGGTCGTCGGTCCGGCTACAACCCTTTGCCCGCACTTCGGTTACAATTATTTACCATGCCCGCAACGATGCCTGCCGCCGATTCCAATTCGCTCGATGCCGGTCGCGTGACGCGAATCCGTCGCAATCTGTTGCGCTGGTACGACGCCCATCAGCGCGATCTGCCGTGGCGAAAAAAGCCCCAGCCTTACACGACGTGGATCAGCGAGATCATGCTGCAGCAGACGCAAGTCGCCACGGTGCTGCCGTACTACCGACGCTTTTTGAAGGCGTTCCCGACAGTGCAGGCCTTGGCCGGAGCGCCGATTGGCGACGTGTTACAGCATTGGGCGGGCTTGGGGTATTACTCGCGCGCACGAAACTTGCATCGCGCGGCGCAGGTCGTCTGTCAGGCGTTCGATGGACGCTTTCCCGATTCATACGAGGGACTGTGCGGTCTGCCGGGGATTGGCGATTACACCGCCGGCGCGATCGCGTCTATCTGTTTCGGTGAGCGACAACCGGCTGTAGATGGAAACGTGTTGCGCGTGGTCGCGCGGCTGACGAATTGCGACGAGCCGATCAACACGCCGGCGGGTAAAGCGCTCATTCGCGCCGCGACGGTTGAAATGCTGCCGCACAAACGCGTGGGGGATTTCAATCAGGCGGTGATGGAATTGGGCGCGCGGGTATGCCGACCCGGCAGCGCGGCAGATTGCGACGGTTGCCCAGTGCGTAATCAGTGTGCGGCGCTGGCGTCGAATCGCGTCGAAGCGTTGCCGGTGAAGAACAAGAAAGCCGCGCCGCGTGCGCAGGATTGGGTCGTCGTGGCGTTGCAACATCAGGATGCTATTCTGTTGCGTCGCCGACCGACCAATGGGTTGTGGGGCGGGCTGTGGGAATTGCCGACGGCGATGGTGCAAGTGGGGCGCGTCGATCAGGTGGCGGCCGCTTTCATGCGCGAGTTATGCGAGGGGCGCCTCAGTTCCGCGCCGCGTGCGTTCGGCACCGTCATGCATCAACTGACGCATCGACGCATCACCTTTCACGGATTTCATCTCCGCACGAGGCAACGCGCCGATTTGGGCGGCACCGCGGAAACACTGTGGGTTACGCTTCACGATGCCCGCGCCATGGGGATTTCAACGGCCATGCAAAAGGTGCTGGACTTATTGGAGACGGCAGCAGGTGGGGCGAAATAGGGCGTCGTTAGAGATTGTGCCCGCATTTATAGTTCGCGGTGGCGGACCGAATGCCGTACGATTTGCGGATTAAGTTTCAAACATCAACCGGAGAAAGATGATGTCCGACGTACCCCCCGTTCCGCAGCAGCAGCACATTCCGAATTACCAACCGCAGTACGGCCCGACCGAGCCGCAGACCAGCAAGCTTGCGATCGCCGCGTTTATCTGCGGGTTGGTGTTTTGTATTCCGATCCTCACGCCGTTGGCCGCGATCACATTGGGCGTAATCGCGTTGATCGTGATCGCCAGTAGCAACGGTCGCACGAAAGGCAACGGGTTCGCGATTAGCGGGATCATTCTGGGGCTGTTGGTTGGCGTCGGTCAGATTTGGATGACGACGTCGGCGTTTAGCTTGGTCACCGAAATGGCGTCCGGCCCGGCGCGGCGGGTGATGAAGGGGCTGGAAGACAAAGCTTACAGTCAGGTACGAAACGTGCTCGCGACAGGTGCCGATCAGGTAACGGACGAGCAGCTCGATGCCTTTCGGTCGATCGTCGAAGACAATTGCGGCAAGCTTATCAGCGTTGGCTTCGATTGGTACGGCCAAGGCGTGATGGCCAGCCCGCAAGCCGGAAACATGACGAACCCGTTTGCGCCGAATATGAACGCGGCGCAAGTTTTCCCGATTTCAATGGAGTTTGAAAAAGGCACGTTTGTGGGCGCGATCGACTTGGTGCCCAATCCAAACCCGCCGACCAATCCCAACTTTTCTAACATCTTCAAAGTTACGAACGTGTCAATCATCATCAATTCCAACCCGGTGCGTATGATCCCGGTGCCTGCTGCCAATGCGCCGAATAGCGCGCCGGCTGTGGATGTGATCGACGATGGTGAATCGGATCTGGTCGAGGATGAAGATTCTGAGGTCGGCGACGATGCCTGATCCGAAAATGGAATCCCCACTTCTTGTTTAACCTCTGAAAGCGTTGCGCCGACTCGCCCGAGCGGTCGTTGGCGCAACGCCGTTGGAGTTGGGCTTCCAATCTGATACTCGCGCGGGTTAATCAATCTCACGCGGCGTTTGCATATTCCTGCCGCGTCATCACTCGCCCGAGAAATTGGTACATTCCCGCCGCGTTGCCGCGCATCCCTCACATCGCTACATTGCCGCTCATGGCGTCGGCACCTAATTCGTCCTCCTCCCGCTTTCTCGGTTCGGCCCGTGTGTTGGCGTTTTGCACGTTGTGCTCGCGCTTCACCGGCCTCGCCCGTGATATGGTGATGAACCGCGTGTACGGGCAGGGGTGGGAGCAAGACGCATTTAACTACGGCTTTCTGATTCCCAACTTGTTTCGACGCTTGTTTGGTGAAGGCGCGCTGTCGGCCGTCTTCGTGCCCGTATTCACCGACGTGCTCGATCGCGAGGGCAAACCGGCGGCGTGGGTGTTGTTGGGCCGCATCACGGGGTTGATGTCGCTGGCGTTGGTCGTGTTGGTGGTGTTGTTGGAATTGACGGCGCTGGGCATCGCCACGTTTATGCCCGACGTTAGCCGTTTGCACATCGGCCTGACGGCGTTGATGACGCCGTTCATGATCGGCGTGTGTTTGGTGGCGCTGTTTTCCAGCATTCTCAATTGCCTCAACCACTTCACCTTTCCCGGGCTGCTCCCGATCGTGCTGAACATGTTGATCATCACCGGCGCGTGGGTGGTGGGGCCGATGTTGGGCGACGAACTCGACGAACAGGTGTACGGCGTGGGCGCGTGCGTCTTGGCGGCGAGTATTTTTCAAATCGCCATCATTCTGCCCGTCTTACGCAAGCACGGCGTGCGCTTTCGGCTCTCGCTCGATCGTAAGGACAAAGACGTTAAGCGCATCCTGCGCATGTTCATCCCGGTGGTGTTGGGGCAGGGCGTGTTGTTGTTTAACTCGTTCTTCGACACGCAGATTTGCACCAGCCTCACGCGCGCCCCAGACGAAGGGCCGACCATGTCGATCATGGGCCGCGTGGTGGACATACCGTTGGAGCCCGGCGCGCTCTCGGCCGTCAACAACGCCCAACGGTTGTATCAATTCCCGCTCGGTGTATTGGCGATTTCGCTTGCGACGGCGGCGTTTCCGACGTTTAGTCTGTTCGCCAGCCGCAAGGATATGGACGGCCTGCGCGCATCTATCGCTCAAGCCTTGCGTCTTGCGATTTTCGTCGGCCTGCCGTCGGGTGCGATGCTGGTTATCCTCGGGCAGCCCATCGTGGCGCTGCTCTTCGAGCACGGTCGATTCAGCCCCGAAGATACGGTGCGCGCGGCCGACATCCTCGTGCTATACGGTTGCGGCATGACGTTTTATTGCTGCCAGCACATCCTGCTGCGCGGCTTCTACAGTTTGGGCGATACCATGACGCCGATGAAAATCGGCTGCGGGTTGGTCGCGTTTAACTTGGCGCTCAATTTGGGGTTGATTTGGTTCTTACACGAACGCATCTTCGGTTTAAGCACGGCGATCACATCGCTGTTGCACGTGGGCATTAGCGTGTGGCTATTGCGCACGCGGCTCGGCGGCCAGATGGGCGCGCGGAAGATCGCCGCAGCCACATTCCGCAGCGCTATCGCAACGACTGCCGCTGGCTTCGTGGCTTGGATGATCTTTAGCATGGTGCGCGATACGACGCTGGATTACGTCGATATCTGGCTGATTTCGGCGCTACCGTTGACGGATATGCTGCATGTGTTCGCACCGTTACTCGCGGCAGTGGCTGCGTTTTTCGCGGTGGGCCTGGCCATGCGGATGGAGGAGTTTCGGTGGTTGTTTCGGCGGGGGGTGGCAGAGAACTAATCGCAGTCTTCTTGAATCGAACATTATCACGGGCTCTTTAATCGTGTCGTAAGAAACTTTATGACATCATTCAATCCACAATTCAGATGGTGGCGGCGGATCAATTGGATGCGCACCCTATTTCTCGCAGCGCTATTTGCAGCCTGTCCGGGCGTCTTACTCGTGACTGGTTTTCTACTAAACGATAATCCACAAACGCTGACTAAATTGAAGGATGAATTGGTCAGTGTTGAGGCGAAAATCAACGCTGGCCGGCCAACGAGCGAGTCGATCGAGGAGACTGTCAAGGCGGTTGTGAGGATCGATACTCTCAATGATCGCGTTGCCGGGGCTGTAGAGCTTTCAAGCGAACCGACAGATTTGTCTACGGTATCAAGTTTGTCGCAGTCCTCAAAAGTTGCTTCAGTTACGCGGGCTTACCTTTGGTTTAAGCAGGTGGAATATGATAATCTCCGTGATGATCGTCTTCGATTGATCGAGAGAATTAAGGGAGTCAAGGCAAATTTGTTTCGTACGCTGATTGCGCGGATCGGCTTGCTGATGGTGGCATTATTTGTCCTACGGTTCTTCTTGAGAAAGGCCCGCTGGCGAATCATACCGGCCTTGTTCATCAATCCAGTTCCTGCAGGGTATTGTTGCAAGTGTCATTACGAACTCACCGGCAACCAATCTGGCGTTTGCCCCGAATGCGGCACAGCGGTCGCTGCCGAGACTCATGCGGCGACCAATCTACAGAGTTGATTCTGGTCGAGCCCTCACAATTCGATTCGCATTCCAAGCCACTTATCGCCCGCGCATCTATTCGCTATCATGCCCCTCACGATGCCCACTGCCGCCGACATCACCGTCGATCCGCTTAAGCTGCCCGAGCCGGTCGATTTGCGCGCGCTGTTTGAACGCGAAGCACCGTTGGAGTTGGAAATCGGCAGCCATAAGGGCACGTTCCTCGTGCGGCGGGCCAAGGAACATCCGGAACTGAACTTCATCGGCATCGAATGGGCCAACAAATACTACCAATACGCCGCCGACCGTATGGCACGCTGGGGCCTGACCAACGTCCGCATGATGCGCTGCGACGGTCGTCACTTCATTATTCATCAAGTCGCCGACGCGTGCATCGATGCGCTACACATTTACCATCCCGACCCGTGGCCGAAAAAGCGCCATCACAAGCGCCGCCTGATTCAACCCGAATTTATGGACGCGGCGTTACGCATTATGAAACCCAACGCTCGCCTGTCGATCCAAACCGACCACGCGGGCTATTTCGAACACATGCAAGAAGTCATCCTGCCACGCACGGATCTACAGCAAGTCGATTTCGTCGACGAAGCCTACGGCACGGTCGGTGATGACATTAAGACGAACTTTGAAATTAAGTACGAACGCGAAGGGCGAACGTTTTATCGGTTTGCGTTTCGGAAACGATAGTCATTTGGTGATTTTGAGATTTGGTGATTTGGTGATTTGGTGATTTGGTGAATTGGCGATTTGGCGATTTGGTGACCTACAGAGATAGGTGGCTTGGGGTGTGCGGCCCTGTCGGCGTTGGGTGAGTCGGATTTTGATTACAAATTCAATTTAAGAATCCATCGTTCATTCGCCGTGTATTTCAAATTAGAAATTTGAAATTCTGTCGACTGGGTAATGCGCGATCACATTTAAATATTTTCAAGAAGCGTGAGTTTATCGCGGCATTATCATAATTTAGCCCCAAGCCCCAAGCCCCAAGCCCCAAGCCTCACGCCTCACGCCCTAAACCCCACGACTCAAGACTCAAGACTCAAGACTCAAGACCCACGACCCATGGATTAAATCACCAATTCACCAAATCAAAAAATCACCAAATAATCAGCTTTCCGGCAACTCAATCCACTGATCTTTGATCGGTGATTCATACGCGGCTATACTGTCGAACAACCTATCGATCTCGTTCTCAACCAAGATCATCTCGCGATATTGTTTCTTTAAAAGCCCGCTCTCGCACGCATGATCGAGGAAGGTAAAGAATGCATCGTAATAGCCGGCCACATTCAAAAACGCACACGGGCAGCGATGGATGCCGAGTTGGGCCCATGTGATCACTTCCATGATCTCTTCCATCGTGCCGTAGCCGCCGGGTAGGGCGACGAACGCGTCGGCCCGTTCGGCCATTTGCTTTTTGCGCTCGTGCATACTGTTCACGACGACCAATTCGCTTACGCCGCGATGTGCCACTTCGCGTTGTTCGAGACCGTGCGGGATGATGCCGACCACGCGCCCGCCCCCCGTCATCACGGCATCGGCGACGGTCCCCATCAAGCCGACGTTGCCGCCGCCGTAAATCAGCGTGCAACCGCGCGCGGCGAGGGTGCTTCCCAAATCGCGCGCCGCTTCGACAAAGGCAGGGTCGTTACCGCTGCTACTGGCGCAAAAGACGACGATGTTCTTAAGGTCGTTCGACATAGGCCCAAGGCTACGAAAGCGACGGCGTTACGGCAAGGGGCCAATGCAATGCGCCAAGGATTAACGCTGGCAATCGATGCGGGTCACTTATGTTGGCAGGTGATCATGCCTTACGAATCGGATTTGCGTCTTCACAACACAACGGCTCGCGGCCGAGCCAACGGTGTTGAATGCCCGTCATGAGTAGCGCGCAGTCGAACTCGACGGTACCTGACGGAAAGGTCGCCGAGTTTTCAAAGAAGCTCGAATAGACCTCGTGCACGTTGAGTGCTTCGCATTGCCAGCGCGTGCAGTCGAGTTCGAGACCTTCGAACGTTCCGGCTTTCCGACTCGGTGAATAACCAACGGCCCCGGCTTCGAAAAAGGCGGATGCGTCTGTCAATGATTCGAAGACCGACGCCGCAGGCCAATCGTCGGTGCGATGGCCATCGACCAGCACGCGCGTTTGTCCGTCGGTGCTTTGCAGGTCGATGCGATATGCGTCGTTTGATTCGCGAACGTCGAAACGGGCGCGATGGTGCGTGCCGGGAAAAATGCGACCGCCGCCGAAGAGGGTGAGCGTTGAGTTCGTATCGCGCCGAGGTATGTACACGCCTTGATGGCGTTGGCCCGCGTCGCTCCATTCAACGGCGATACGATGGGCGGCGTTCTCGCTACTCAGCCCGAGCGTCTGCGGCACAAGGGCGGGTCGCACGTGTTTCAGGCGAATCAGACAGATGCCGCCGATGGCGTAGCCCGCGACGAGTTGCGGCACGAACGGCGGCGGAAGGATCGACTGCATCGCGTCGGGCCGCACGCGAAAGTTCACCAAGATGCGGCGATCGATCAGACCTTGAATAGCGGGAAGACGCATGGTCGTTAGTGTGCTTTCTTGGTGCGTATGTTCTCTTTGTTACAAGCGGGCTTCACCGATTCGCAAGCAGATAACCAATGAACGATTGGATATGGCTCGGCCTATTAGACTACTTATCATTCCAGGTTAGCGTCTCAACGTTCAAACTCAGCCCCGGAAGGGGCGCGGGTCGAGAGCCATGGATGAAGCGGCGCTAGCCGCGCAATCCATGGTCCAAGTTGTTTCATGCTTTAAACCGCGGTAGCGGTGCAGGTACCTACGCCCCTGCCGGGGCTTAACGCCGTCGCACTATGTTACCCCGAATTACGCTCCGACCGCTGTCGCGGACTGCGCTTCATCCGGGGCTGTCAACCTATCAGCCCTGCCGGGCTTTAAGATTCAATAGACTGAACGCGGTCAGCTTTTTGCCGCTACGGTCAGATGAAAATCGCTATAGGCAAAGGCACTCCACCTACTTCCCGGTGCCGTAGCAATATCATCGCAGTCAACGGTTAATTACCTCAATCATTCTACGATGTGCTGATGGCAAAATGTAGGAATGCCGACTCGCGCAGGAAATTTGAAAGTAACGAATGGCAGGCCTGATTCACGATCCTGTTCGGATATTGCCCGTTGATTGACCTTGCCAGTTCGAATCGGGAAGATGGTGCCGGTCGCGTGTCGCCGACGTGGGAAGTCGCTTGAACAAAACGCCAATTGAAAACCCGCGTGATACACCGTCGATCGAGGCCGATCCGCTCTGCCCACACTGCGATTATAACCTGCGCGAGTTGCGGGAGACGCGCTGCCCGGAGTGTGGAGAATCTTTTACATGGGATGCCGTCGAGGCATACACCCACGCTCGGCGGGCCTATCAATTCGAATTTCAAGCGCGACGGCGACCGGTGCGCAGCTTTCTAAAGACCACGGTGTCCTTAATATGGCCTGCACGATTCTGGCGCGATTTCCCCGTTGATGCGGGCGTTCAGAGGTTTGCCTTATTCGTGCAGTTGGGTATCTCGCTAATTCTCGCGGCGGCGTTTTACGTTCTCGGGCTCACGCTTTTGGTCACCGTCGAATTCCTCGTATGGCGCGGTCGCTGGTACTTCAGCATGCGCGAAGTTGACTATCTTTTAAGGCTCGTAAGCGGCCATGCAATGCCATCCGTGATCTGCACAGGCTTTATGTTCACCAGCTTGCTATTGATGTTTCGCCTCTACGGCGAGTCGATCGACATAACGCGGCGCTTCTTTCGCGTGATGACATACGCGGCGTTGACCTTGTTATTGTACGCGGTAACCGTAACGATTCTGTCGAAGCTCATCAGCATCATCGAAGACTATTACTTCCCATTGCTGCAACTCATTCATCCAGATCACGTGTCGAGCATCGCGGCCGTCTTGTTTTTTACGCTGTCGTTGCGGCACGGTCTCGAACACGAACTGCGCGTACGGCGACCTTGGCGTATCACGCTGTCAGCATTGTTTCTTACGGCGGTGGCCATTCACGCATTAATCCTCGGTTCTGGCCTCGTGTTGGGCACGTATGAGTGGGGCGAAAACCCGATTACGACGTGGTTTACGTATGTGATGGATCCGTTTTGGTTTATGAACTTGTGGTAATCTTTAACCCGTGAACACGGTGGAGCGATCCACAAAGCAAAGTCGATTTCCAAACGGATCACACATGTAAAACGACCGCTCGCCCCAAGGTCGCGTTGCGATTTTTCCTGCCGGGGCGTCGTGCACATCGCCGGTGGCAAACGTCGTACCGGCTTCCTGACATGCTTTGAATGTTGCATCCAAATCGTCGACGGCGAAATAGAGATAATCCGGGTTGGGAGTAAACGCCTCGTCGTCGCCGTCAGCTTTGGCGTCAAAGCAGGCGAGGATCGTGCCGCCGCAATCGAAGTAGTGACGACCATCCGACACGCGCTTGCCGGGGCTACCGAGTACGCGCGAGTAGAATGTTGACGCCTTATCGATGTCATTCACGGGCAAGATTACACGGAATAGTTTTGCGGGCATGTCTGACAATTCTCCGTTCGCTGCTTTGCTAAATTGGCTGATTCTAAACCAAAAGAACGATCAATTATTGAGAAGAGAGGGGAGTTATACAAGTTACTGCGAGATCAAACGGATCGCGATTGTTGTGTTTCTTTGCCATTCGGTTCAACTTGAATTTGTTCAATGATGGCTCGATTGCATTTTCGATGCTCGGTATTTACTCGGCCATCGTCAAAACGGTAGTTCCTCTTGACCGCTAATACGCTCTTCATGTTCCTGGCGTCGACGTTTTGGTGGCGGCGTGCGCTTTTGCAGGCTACCCTGCTGAATCAGTATTAGCGCATCGCGCCGCAGCATGTCGGCCTCGCTGGCGTTTGCCAAATCGATGTAGTCGCGCTTGTGGTAAATCGGCTCGCCCGTGCCCGCCACAGTCTCGGCATTCAGCGAAACGCGTTCAATCCCTGCTGCTGCCATTTCCGGCAAGCGCGCCGTTAAGCGATCGATCACGCTCGTCAGCGCGCTATCGATGCCACGCGCGTTGGTTTCGGCTACCGCAGCGCGGGCGGCGATCAGATCCACGGCGTCGTCGATCAGTTCCAACTCGATGCCATGCGCTTTGAATAACCGCTGCTTACGCTGTAGGCACGAGCCCTCAGCGTTGCGCAAGATTTCCGCGAGTTCGAATTGCGACAGCGATGTCAGCGTGGCCACCGTCGGAAAGCGCCCGACGAATTCGGGAATCATGCCGAACTTTTCCAGATCGGCAGCACCGAGTTGATCCAGGGCGCTCGCGGCATGCGCCGATGAGCCCCTTGACGCGCTTTGACTAACCCGCGCCGCAGCATGGCTTGTCCTTTCGCGGCCATCGTGCGCGCTCAATAGCCCGGCGGTGTCATCAATCCCCGCGTTTGGCCCAAACCCGATCCGCCGCACCTTGCCGATGCGCTTGCGAACAATCTCATCCAATCCCACAAACGCGCCGGCGCAGATAAACAGCAGTTTCGACGGGTCGATGTCAAACACCGCATCGCGCGTCCGAACGGTCAGCGGTGTGCCATCGAGAATCGACAGCAGGGCGGATTGCACGCCTTCGCCGGATACGTCGCGACCGTTGCCAACGCCTTGTCGGCGAATTTTGTCGATCTCGTCGATAAAGACGATCCCACGATGGGCGAGCTTCAGATCGCCTTTCGTGCGCGCGACGAGATTCAGGAAAATCGACTCGACGTGATCGCCGACGTAGCCGGCTTCCACCAAGTTGGCGGCGCTGAAGTAGCTGAACGGCGCGCCGACGATCTTGGCGAGCGTTTCGACGAGGTACGTTTTGCCCGTGCCCGTCGGCCCAATCAACAGCACGTGCGGTCGCCCGAAAGCGTAGGCCTCGCTTTCGTAGCGCTCGCGATGGGCCAGACCGAGGTAATGCTGATAGACCGCCGACGCGAGGGCGCGCTTGGCGACTTCCTGGCCGATGATGAAGCGGTCGAGGCGTGCGACGATCTGGCTGGGCGACTCAAAAACGGCCTGCATGGCGAAACCCTCGATTGGTGCAAACTCGGGCAGCCAAAATAGCAAGTCGCCGGCGGCGGGGAAGTGGTGAAATTCTTCACGAACCGTTGAAGGCAGCCTTAAGTTTCGGTCCTAGCGGAAGAACGGGCGCGAAAAAATTGTGGGGGGATTTTTGGCGGCGCTGGTGACACGCGCGATCGAAAATAATTGAAATTTTGCGAACTTTTTCACCCAAACGGCGTCTATGCAAATGGTTGCATTCGCAAGCGCAGTCTTGACGGCGTACTCTCGCCATCTTGGCCGGTCATTTAGAATCGTCATTTCCTCGGAACGGAGCGCAACGCATGGGGCGAAAACTGCTTATCTCCTTTATCGCCACGATTTGTGCGCTCGTTGTTGTCGCCCATCTCATCGGCGTGGCCGGGCCTGGGTTTCAAATCGACACGGCCAACGCCACGTATCGATTTGGCATTGCGAACGCTTGCGTTTTTGCGTGCCGTACTCCGACTGAGATCGATCCCCTGTTTGAGGCCGAGGTGTGGGCACCCAAGTTCTTCAGTGAACTGACGATAGGCATGAAGCATGACGTACTCGGATTGATTCGCGTGCAGGGCGGGCCAGACTGGGGATTCGCAATTTCAACGTTCCTACTGTTCGTCATTGCGGCGACGGCGTTGTTCGTGATTTATCTCTACCCGTTATGGCGTACCGTCCGGCGTTGTCGTCGCGGATGTTGCCCTGCGTGCAATTACGATTTGCGAGACATTCCCGGTAATTGTCCGGAATGCAATTTCGATCGTGCGGAGTTCGCCCATTGGCCATATGCGTTTCGCCCTGCAGCGCGGGATGTCAAGACGCTTTTGAGCGGCGTCGCGATTAGCTTAGTCGTTGTTCTGCTTGGGATTGGCACCACGGTGCGTGCGTCAAATGCGTGGTCGCAGCATGCCGCGAGTGAGTTTCGCGTGCGCACATTTGACCGAACGGATTATGAATATCTGACGGCACCTAGATTGTCCGGTCCTGTTATTCGGGTGGGACCGATGCGGGCGTTCAAAACCATCGACGAAGCACGCGAAGCGTTTGTGCCCGGATGCATCTTGGTGCTCGATCGCGGGGAACATAATCTCGGTCGCTCTCGTCAACCGTTCTTGTCGGATATGCTGATTGTGGGGCAAGGTCGTGACGAAACTGTATTCAGGACGGAGTCATTGGCTTCGGCGCAGCGCGTTCGAATACAGGGCATGACCATCGATTGCAACGACGATCCCCTTACAGATTTTCGCCGTGGCGGCTTTATCCAGCTGACCGATTGTAAGGTGAAGAGCTACAACTCGGGGGCCGGCGGTAGCAACGCTTTTTGTGGGAGTAACTCCGCATTCTTGATTAGCGATTGTGCGTTCGATGGATTGACCGGTCGTCAGCAGGAAAGTCGCGGTAGGTTTGGAAGGGCCTTCGATTTAAGAGGTGACAACCGATTGTATCTTGAGCGATCTGAATTGATCGACAACGGACACTCGATCGTCAGTGCATATGCGGTGCTCGATCGATGCACGACGTTGTTTCAAGGGAAAAAACAACACTGGGCAAACGCGACCGAGTGGCCCGCTATAGAATTGCGTTGGCACGAACCATTTACACGATCGAACGACAAATTTGTGCTCTATGAAAGGTCCTCTGAGGCATTCCAACATGCAACCCATGAGAGACCTTTTATCGACGCAGTCTTAAACGGCACGACGGCAACCGGATGGATGAAGGCGGCCCTCGACGCCCGCGACTGGAAAAACGACCTGCGCTATTGGATCGTGCTGCTGCGTCATACCGACGAAGCGATTCGCAAGATCGCCGCTACCCAGATTGAACGGCTTAGCGATCAATCGGTTATGTTGGAACCACCGAAATCACCAGCCGGTACGCGGCCTTGGTGGGAAGAAGAGGTCGGCGTCAATCCATCGCTTCATATTGAAAAAGAATACGCGCGGCTGATCGACTGGTACGATGCCAATAAGTAAAGGTCACTCGTCTATTTTCTACTTCGCTTCATACACCCGCACATAGTCGATCACCATTTGTTGCGGGAAGATCGAATCGTCGATGCCCTTCACGCCGCCCCACATGCCGCCGATGGCGATATTGAGCTTTAGATTGTGCGGGTTATCGAAGGGCCAGGCTTCATCGCCGCTGCCTTCGTTGTTGAACGTCATGTACTTCACGCGGTCGATGTAGAAGTCGATGCGATCGGGGTACCACTCAATGCCGTACACGTGAAAGTTTTCCCACGGCGCTTCGAGTTCCAACGACGATGACTGATGCGTGTTGATCGTGTGGTTGTACTTCTGCGTGTGCACGCTGCCGTGGACCACGTGTGGGTCGTAGCCCACGTTTTCCATGATGTCGATTTCACCGCAGAGCGGCCATCGCACCTTGCCGATGCGGTCGGCCAACATCCATATCGCCGGCCACATGCCGCGGCCAGTCGGCAGCTTAGCGCGCACGTCGATGCGACCGTAGAGGAAGGGCTTGGCGGAATTCAGACTGGCGGCGGTGTAGTCCGCTGTTTTGCCATTGGGGGCTTTCGATTTTTCCTTGATGGCTTCGATGATCAGATGGCCGTCTTTGACGTAGGCGTTTTTCTTTTTGTCTGTGTAATGTTGCGCCTCACGATTGCGAATCTGATATCCGAGTTCGTATTTCCATTTCTTGGGGTCGGGCTTGCCGTCTTGGTCGAATTCGTCTGCCCAGACGAGTTTCCATGGGGCGTCCTTCGCAAGTTGACTACCGTCGATGGGGCGATTGCCCGCGAGTGAATCTTGAAGTGCGGCGCGATCGGCAGGCGCGAGGCTTAAATCCTTGAGCTGCTTCGGCTCGGCATCGTTCGATAAATTGACGTTTAGCAGCCGTACCAATTGTTGGTCCGTCTTACTCACTTCGCCATCGTGGTCGATGTCATACGGATCAAACCGGCGAAATCGAATACGCTCGACGTTGTAAGCCGTTGTGCCGGAGCGATGCACCAACCGCATGGTCGTCGCGCCTTTGAGCAATGACGTCCTGCCGAAAACGTAGCGCCATTTTTCCCAACTGCCCGTTTGCGGAACAGAAAAGTCAGCTTGCCCGACGGAGTTGCCCTTAGCATCGACAAACTCTAATCGAAACTTCCCACCGCTCTGTTCCGAGGCGACTTGAGCTTCGATGCGATACGTCGCATGGTCGGCCACGTTGAGCGAATAATTCACCCACTCGTCGCCAGTCACCCAACCCAGATAAAAATCTCCACCCGAGCGTGCGATATCCACGCCTTCGCCTTTTCGTACTTCACCGTTGGCGATGCGGTCGTCGGACTCGTGATAGGCAACGCCTTCACCACCCTTGTCGAACCAGTGCATCTGCACAGTGCCCGGAATGGTGATGGGGTGATCGAAGAACGGTTTGGAAGCGGGTTTGTCGTCTGCGTGTACGGCGAGCGCGCCGAGTGACATCGAAACGATGGTGGCGAGGAATAGCGAAGAGCGAATCATGGTCTGCCTCGATGTTGGTGGGCCAAGTGCGGTTATTTGATTGGCGCAACCGACAGAAGAATAAGGTTTGCGCCGTTCGGATTATGGTTTCGTAAGTATAACCCAAACGATGGTTAACTTGCTGCTACTGAAACAGTTGCAGACGCAACGCTATAATCCACCGCAGCGTCGGTCTAAAGGATTGAGCTGCGAATCTGAACCGAATGCCGACGGGGCGCGTAACTGCAGGGCACGGGTTTGTGGAATGCGACGGTTTGTGGAGTAACGAAACGTGTTCGCTTTTTGGACGCTTATCGCGGGCATCGCCTTCTACGGCCTCTTGGCGTCGGTCGATTTTGAGATTGCCCGATTGCTGCCGAAACCCAAACCGCCCGAGCGTCGCTGTAACGTTTGCAACTACGAACTCACGCAAAACGTTTCGGGCCGTTGTCCCGAGTGCCGCAAGGCGTGCGAAATGGACCCGACCTGCCGCGAACAGCGACCGCAGATCCGCGAGGCGCGCGTCCTGCAACGGCGCCGCAAAACGCGTGTTACGGCGGTGCTAAAAACCGGTCACGACAAATCTTCAAGTGCCTAATTCGCCAACGCCCGCCGGGCGATGCGAATGCACACACCGACCAACACGATATTGATAACCGTGAATGCGATGAAGACGATCGCGCCGCCCGACTGGGCGGCAGATTCGTGTTGCGGGATGAGGGCTGCAAGATCGACGGCGGCGATGCGATGCAGTTCGCGCATTTTAAGAATCGTGAAGACGTACGCGGATAATGCCAACATCGATACCAAATTGGGACGCAATTTGGCGGGCGTGAATGGACCAAGCATCGACAGGAAAGTGCCCAAGCATGTGAGCAAAAGGGCGATGCCGCCGACGACGTATTGCGTTGGCACCCAGCTTTGCAACACGACGGGGAGATTCCCCGTGTTCACATACGGAATATTGGAGAGCGCTAACAATGCGGCCGAGCTAACCAAGCCGATAAGCGACAACACATTGAGGCGACGGTTCGCTTGGCTTAACGCATCGTTTGATTCGGTCGCGCGCTTTGCCCACAGTTGCCAACGCACCAATTGCGGCATGATCGCAATTGTGAGCGCAACCCACATGAGGAGGCGCGGCAAAATGGCCATCGAACGATATATCCAGCGGCTCTCGACGTAGAACGATTCCCATCGG
>JAUIHO010000056.1 GCA_030432035.1 Phycisphaerae bacterium | reverse complement strand
GCTCGAGCTTACGATGCGGCTTGTATCACCCTGCCAAACGCACCAGTCCCAGCGCCGGCCTCAAACTTGTAACCCTGCTTGGCCAGCGTCCATTCCATCGCGGCAATCGCGCCGACCGTATCGACCGCATCGACGTAGCCCATGTGGTTGAGCCGAATGATCTTGCCTTTGATGTGCCCTTGACCACCGGCACAGTGGATGCCGTACATGCCGCGCAGGTCCTTGCGCCATTGGGCTTCGTCCACACCATCGGGAACGCATACAGCCGTGACCGAGTCGACAGGCGCATCGGAAAAGACCTTGAGGCCCAAGGCTTCGACGGCCGCACGTGTGGCTTTGGCCATCAGTGCCGTGTTTGCCCAAATGTTATCGATGCCCGTCTCTTTGATTTGCGTCAGCGTGTACTTGAGGCCGCTGACCATTTGGTTGTTGGGCGTGTAAGGCGTGTCCCACTTATCCATGCTCTTGCGGTACGCCTTTAGGTCGTTGTAATACGCTGGCGCCTGATGCGAATCGATGGTTTCCCAAGCGCGATCCGACAGCGCGACGATGCCCAAGCCCGGCGGCAACATCATCGCTTTTTGCGAACCCGTCACGCCAACGTCGATACCCCATTCGTCCATCTTAAACGGGATCGCACCGATCGACGTGATGCCGTCCACCAAACAGAGCACGTTGTTGTCGCGGCAGACCTTGGCGATGCCTTGGGCGTCGCTGACTGTGGCCGTGCTGGTTTCGGAATGCACGAAGATCACGGCGGTGATGCCGCTGTTCTCTTTCAACATGTTGGCGATCTCTTCGGCGGAAAAGCCTTGACCGTATTCTTTTTCATAATCGACGTGCGGCAGATTGAAGCGCACCAGAATGTCGCGCCAGCGCTCACCGAACTTGCCCGCGTGGCAGACGAGCGTCTTACCGTCGGGCTTGCAGCAACCGAGCATGGCCGCCTCCATCGCCGCCGTGCCGCTGCCGGTCACGACCATGGGCGTGGCCTCGGTGCGATAGACGTAACGCAACAGCTCGACGCAATCCTTAAGCGTGTCGCGAAAACCGGAGGTGCGGTGATGATCGAGCGGTTGGGCCATGGCCAACATGGCTTCGGGGCTGACCATCGTGGGGCCGGGCGTAAAGAGGCGTATTTTCTGCATGGCAAGGGCTCCTAAGGGCGTCTTGTTGGCGGGCGGTTCATCCCAGTAAGCGAGAGTATAACGCGCGGCGGGAAAGGTGGGAGAGGTGAAGAGGGGTGAAGGGTTGGAGTGTCCGAGGTGAACGAATCTGCGTCTGTAACGGGCGTGGGAGGGGACTGTCGCCAACCGAGTGTCGGGGCAATCGGAGTGCTGGGAAAGCTGTCTGCCTTCTTGCGATCCCTCGCTGTCGGCATGGTAGTAAGTCGCGCGGCGCGAATGCGGTGTGCCGCTGTTCTATGGACAGTGCGGAGCGGGAGCGGTGGTTGAGAAGGCTGCGTTTGCTTTGACCGTCAATACATTGCGTTCGACGTATTCGGAATCACGTGGGTAGCCGATTGCTGCTGGTAGAACTGTTCACAGAGCAATGGCAAGAAGATAGAATCTCGCGTTTGCGTTGGAGCGATTCGAAGATTCCATAGGTCAACGGCATTTAGAGCCGACATAAAGGAGAGGTAATGGATCATTTTAAGCGACGTCAAGAGAGGCAGAATCGCCTTCGTGCAGAGTTAGATGTTGCGCCCAAGATGCAACTTACTGTTCTGGTGGGAGCTGCTCCGCCCTCGCTTTTTCGGAATGGCGATAAGCCTAATACGCTATCGATCGGAGCCATCGCCTTCCGTGACGACAAGCACACGGTTCATATACAAGAACTCAGGCTTAGGATGGATGTGGGCAACGATTCACTGCAGCCATGGGGCCAAAAGATTAAGCCATATCAGGTATTGGGTGTGACGGCGCATGTCCTTTTGGGGCATGACGAATTTCCTGGAACGGCGCAACTTCTATCTATCGATGACTATGACTCGAAGGATGACGACCTCGCGCGGCTCGCGGAGGAATTGCAACGCCCTGTAAAGCTTGACGATCCGCAATTTGGAACGCTTATCTTGAATCGCGAGTTCATGTGGTTTGAAGGAAACGTAACTTGGGCGGGGAGTGCGGCACGTCTTATCGTCGAAGCACCAGATGAGGATGCAGGCGACGCGTTAACTGTTGCCCGGCAGGTGTGGTCGGCGATGATCCAATGGGATAAGCGGAGTCGAGAGTTCGCGGCGACCGAGCTGATCGAAACACGCAACCAAAACTGGCTTGAGCCGGGTGAATCGCCCGAAACGCACTTGAGCTTCATTGAAAAACTCACCATTGAAGGCCTACTGTTTAGGGCCGATGGCGAATTCGAAGTTGAGTTCGATGACGGGGGGATGTTTTCCGATCACGGCGTCACCGTGGCCTGCTCGTTGGCTGATGGGCCTATGGATGCTAGCCTTTAAGGAGGGCAAGCTGCTCTGTTTAAGAGACTTCACGCGTGCGATCTAAATCAATCGTTACACCGGCCAATCTAATGCTCCGTACTTCTCAAATACCCCTAGGCGACGGCGACACCGAAGATTGGTCGCGGTTCTTAGAGAAAGCCACACGACGCTCCTACAAAGCGCTCGATTGGCTCCATCAAGCGATGGAGACTTTCATGGTCGAAGTGACGGGCGATCCTGACAGCCCCAGTACTTTAAACATGGAAGCTTTCTTTACAGAACCAAGCGACTGGTTTCCAGCCGATTTTCCGCTTCTGACAATCGATGAATTTCGTGCACTGGCTATCGCAAACAGGTGGGCTGACGAATATCGAGTGGTTGGGCGTTGGTGGAAGCGCGCGACGACATATCGAGGTATCTTGGGCTATCTACTTCCCGCGCCAGACTATTCGCTACTAAATCGGGCGATGCATCTCTGTGCCCGCAAATGGTCGGGGCGGCATATGTATGAGTGCTTGAATAATTTTGATTATAACTATAGTTCCGTAAAGGTTGTTTGTGGAATGCTGTATCTATCGTTAATTTGGCCGGAACAGGATGACGCTGTAGCGAACTCTTGATATTTGATCTTCTCTTAACACGCTAGGCCGACTTGATTATGCAAACTTCAAACAAGCTCTACGTCTATCTCAATCCTGCACGGAACTTCTATCCACTCCTATTATTGTTCATCCTACCCAGCGCCTGCATCGACAGCGGCTTTCGATACGATCAACCAGTCGAAGATAACGATCAATCGGTCACCAATACCACATTGCAAAATGACAAGCCGGTCGGTGAACGAGTCGTTAACGAGAATAACAATTTCTGGTGGGGCGTGGCCACCTCTGCTTATCAGGTCGAAGACTTCGGCACAGGCGACGTCGGCGACTACCAAACCGACTGGGATGTGCATTACCAGCGCGGCAAGTTGAAGCATGCGCGGGGGCATGGTTGCTGGAGTTATTCGCAGGTCGAGCGCGACCTGAATGCGCTTGAGGCACTTGGTGTAACGCATTACCGCTTCAGCCTCGAATGGGCACGCATCGAGCCCAAGCCGGGGGAATATAACGACGTGGCACTGCAGCATTACGTCGATCTGGCCAAAGCACTCAACGCGCGCGGTATTACGCCCGTCTTAACGATTTGGCATTTCACATTCCCCGGTTGGCTTTATGACACCGATGCAGACCGGCACTGTTGGCTGCATCCGCAGGCAGAGGAGCGTTGGAAAGCGTTTCTTGAATACGCCATACCAAAGTTGACGCCGCACGTGCAAACGTTCGCGCCGTTGAATGAACCGAACGCATATGCGTTGGCCTGTTTGGTCAATCAGTTTCCGCCGGGTGGGGGATTGAGCTATCGGCGTTATCTCAAAACGATGGATACGGAGGTCGCGCGCTTCATCGACGCCGCCAAGGTGATTCGCCAACATCGTTCGGATGCCCGCATCATCAGCGTGCAGAACATCATTGATTGGCAACCCGCTCCGTTGGACCTGTTTGATTTTTGGTACGACAAGGGGCAGGAATACAACTTCTACCATCTCGATCAGGTCGCCGAGCACTGCAATTGGATCGGTTTCAACTACTACTTTGAAGAATCGGCCTCACCTTTGGCGATCCAGATGCAACAACGCCGCGACGGCGATGACGTGTCCGATCTCGGTTGGAAGATCTCGCCTGAAGGGTTGGAGCGCCGTATAACCGAGCTATATCAGCGCTATCGCAAGCCGCTCGTAATCACCGAGAATGGACTGGCCGACGGAGACGACGACCAGCGGGCACGGTTTCTGGTGGAACACATCGCCGCGATTCGACGAGCGATGGCGGCAGGCGCCGACGTGCGCGGCTATTTCCATTGGAGTCTTATAGACAACTACGAATGGGCCCACGGTTACAACATGAAGTTCGGCTTGTACAAGGTCGATCGGGAGACGAAGGCCCTTATCCCGCGCGCTTCGGCAGACGTATTTAAGGCGATGCACGATCTCTTCCGAACAGATGGTCGGCTTCAACGGATAAACGCAACTCAATAATGCATCGCTTTCGCGTTGGGGCGATTTTCATTTGAAGGTGGCGGCAACTTGCATAACCTTAATTCGGTTTTTCATATTTGAAAGCCCGGCAGTGCTGATCGGGTGACATCCCCGGATGAAGCGAAGACGGCCATAACGGTGGTGCGCAGTCCGGGGCAAAGAAAGACGATTGTGGCGCTATGCGGCTGCGATCGACGCTCAAGTACTGCAAATACTTCACCCACAAAAAAGCACGCCGATCGCGTGTACGACCGGCGCGCTTCTTCCCACTCCTAACAAAACGAGTTTGGTGCGTTAGTTACTGCAACGTCGAGCAGTCGACCGCTTCGCCGTTCACCGTGCAGGTTTCTGTGGTGGTCGTGGGGGCGTTCGACTGGCCGACGAGGTAACCGAGCCAGAAGGTGACCGACGTCGGGTCGACGCAGCCTGTCGTCATGCTGCCGAGTCCGATCAGGACGACGAGGACGAGTCGATTCAGTTTTTTGCTAAGGCACTTCATTTTTTGTTCTCCGTTCGATTTGTTGAGACTCACGGATTCCCATCCCGTCGTGTTGCTGGGCAGTTTATTAGTTGGGCGTGATGTTACCATTTTGGCGACCGCCTTCGGTTGTGGCGCCACACGCCGAAGCAAGCGAAGATGATCATCAGCGGGGCAAAGCCGAGAATACCGCACAGAGGGGCGGGGGTCGTCGTCGTCACAACGCGAAGCACTACATCTTCGGCATCTACGGCTGTCGACTCGGCTTCGAACTCAGCTTCGACATCTTGCCCCGCTGCCGACGCCGTGATCTTCAATTCACCGCTGGCGATCACGCGCAGGTTGAGATACACCTTGACCTCTGAACCCGGCGCGACCGTGCCAATGGTAACAGTCACAGTCGAGCCATCGACGGTGTAGTCGGCGGCGACGCGCGCGGTTGGGTCGTCTTGTTCGACAGAAACAAGTTCGGTGTTTGACGGAATCTGCATCGTGATCTGAATGCCATCCACATCGGAATCACCGTTATTGGTAACCGTGGTTTCGAAGCTGGCCGTTTCCCCGACCTTGGGGTTGGTTGTCGGCGAGCGAACCGAGAGCATCAACTGTGGAGTCGGAGCGGTCCCGGAACTCCAGGTGACTTGGATGGTTTTGGTTAGACCGTTGATGCTGGCAGTGATCGTATCGGTGCCGGCAGCATCGCCGTCGTACGTGAGCGTTGCCACGCCGTTCGTGTTACTAACGGCTGACGTCGTCTGACCGTTGGCACCAGAAATGGTGAAGTCAACGCGTGCACCGCCGACTCCCGCGCTCGTGTTGTCTGCCACCTTGAAAGGAAGGCTGACCGAATTGCCAACCGAACCACTCGTGGTGGAGCCGGTAAACGTCAGCGACGTAATGCTGTTGATCGGTGAAAGCGAACCTCCGCCGGGGTAACCGTAGGAATCGGCCGAATCGAAGCCGTAAACGAACACGCCGAACGGTTGGCCCGCCGAAAGCGTATGGGTTCCCAACGTGAGATCGAGTTGTGCGCCGAACCAGCCGGACGATCCAATTTCGGAGAAGCTACCGGCGGCAACGGCGCTGTCGTCGAGTTCAAGCGAACCGACGACTGCTTCGGGCGCAACGATGTTGACGTAGTTCCCTGAGAATCCTGTCGCCGGCGTGGATATGGTATAACTGGCCTGAAACTGCTCGTAGGGAAAGACCAACATCATGAACGGGTCGGAGGTGACGCTGTCAAACGACGACCCATTGGAATATTGCAAACACAAAATCGGTTTCGTTGCAGAGATGACGAGTGCATCAGTATAAACGTCCTCGTGAAACTCACCGCTATCGAGTGTCGCTTCAACCGAACCGTTGACTGTAACCTCTGTGTCATCTTCGACAGCAACAAACCGAAACGTATCGCCGTTCAGTCGCGTCTTAAGCGGCATCGTCACAAAGTTGCGGCCCCACGCCGACGTCGGAGGAACCATCTCTTCTAAGTGGTCGCAAGAACCGGCGCTTGACGGAACGTTGGTGCATACGTTGCCGGTGTTCACGGCAACAGGTGCATCGGCGGTAATCAAGGTGCCGGTGATGTCTTCATTGCCGGTGCCTTTTAAGACGTAGATCTCACCTTGATCCAATGCTTGCGTAAACGTGGCGCCACCGGTCTTACCGCCAACGTCTGTCTTGGGTGTAACTGAGATCGTCGTCCCGTCTTCCGTGGCGAGAACGGTAACCCACGACCCGCTGCCGCCGTGATAACTGGGGCAGATATATTCGGTGCCGAGAATGTCCACCGGCAGACCGAGATACGCATCCGTCGATGCACTACGGCGATGGAGTCCGTAGATGGTCACTTCGTCATCCGCTTCGACATGGATACCAAGGTCCACGACCGTATCCGACCCTGAGACCATCGCCGTTGTGGGTATGGTCACCGACGTGACTGTGCCGGCGGTGATGCTGAACGTGTCATTATGACTGAGACCCGGGATATCAATGGTGCCGGATGTGTCGACTTCGCTGGTAATAAACAGGGTGAGCGCGTAGCCACCCAAGTTTTGCCCGAACATCAGCCAAAACTCGGTGCCTTTGCTGTCGGGAAGATTCTCGGCCCTCGTTGTTTGCGGCGTGGCAAAGGCGAGCACGAGCCCCATAACCACTGCGACACATCGTTGCCATGTCTTGCACTTCGTAGTCATCGAAGTCCCTTCCCATTGTTGATTGGCCATTATTCCCCTCATGCATTCTGTCTCGGGCAATATGCTCATCGGTAATAACTGGTGAAGTGAATTGCACACTTCGGACCTGTGTGTATTCGGCCAGATCGAGGCGAGAGTCTGTCAAAACGGACACCAAAAAATCTACAAACTTCAAGCGACCGAATAACAGAGATAGCGAGTTGTTGATCGTTCACAAAGAGGATGGTGCGATGAGTTTTCAGCTTATGGGATTGGGACGTTTATGGGGCGGCTCGCGTTTTAATTTTGTCAAGCGCAAGAAAAGGCCGCAGGTCGCTTTTGCGAGCCTGCGGCCTTTTGGTGCGAGGGCCTTTTCTTTTTTTAGCGGCATCTATGGAAATTGCCGAAAGCGTTCGATCAAAGTTCGCTCGCTCTCGGGCATTTCAAGGATGCTTAGAGCTCATCGATCTTGATAATGCTCACCACCCAAACCGCGTCGGTGATGCATCCGGCGCTCGGTTCTTCGCGCAGGCCGCGGAACGCGGCGACGTCGTCGTTGCAGGTGATGTCGCTGCCCATTAAGGCACCAGATACCGTATCGCCCTCGGGATCTTCGAAATCGGTAAACGCGCCGCCGGTGCTCATTTGGATGTAATCAAAGTTGCGATCGATCGGTCCCCAACCACCAAGGAAGTAACGCGAACCATCGGGCGTCACGGCACAGGTGGCACCGTAGCCGATGAGCTTTTGGTCGAGACAGTCGTCTTGCGAGAAGGTCGTTTCGCCACCAGCGGATGCCAAGCTAACTTGCGTCGTGCGGAAGTCGTAACGGTCCGTTTGCGACGCGAGCGTTGCATCGGGCGCGTCGGCGACCGGGCCGATGGCGCTGCGATAGCTGTTGTTCTCGTCGCCCATGTCGGCATCTTCACGCCATACGAAGAACATGGCCGTCGTATCGCTCATCGCGAGCGGTGTGTTGGCCGTCGTGGGGCTCGCGGTAAACGTGGTGATGTCGCCGGAATCGACGTCAAGGATGGCCGTGTGCACGTCGCCGTTGCCGGGCAGCGTGTTGCTTGGGCTCGGTGCTTCGTGATAGAGAATCTTGCCGTTGCGGAAGACCATCTGCTGCGCGCCACGGAAGCCGTCCGTGCCGGAATTTAGACCTAAGTCGATTTCCATCGGCGCGGCGTTGGGGTTGTTGATGTCGAAGATGTAAATGATGTCGTGATCGGAAATCGCGGCAACTTGCATCGTGGTGGCATCGATATCGAGTTGATCGAAGTTTACTTCCGGATCACCAAGCGCGTCGTCAGGATTCGGGAAGCTGATGATCGACGGATTGGCACCCGACACGTCGATGACCTTGACCACGTTGCCATCCGTTACGGTGTTTTCGTTGTTGATCGTTGCGATGTATTGACCGTTGGCGCGCATTTGGCCAGGTTCGTTGGCGCCGCCCATTTGCTCGACGGCAATATCGGTGATGGCAATATCCACGAGCGTTTCGGTTTCGGTGTTGAAAATCGAGACCGCGCCGGTGCTGCGCGTGAGCGCGATCTTGGCGAGGGCGACGGCAAAGTCGCGCGTGCCAAAGAGGGTGCCGCTGTTGGGCACGGTATCGACGGAGGTCGTGGTGTTATCGACATCGGCGGGATTAAAGTAATGAACGCCCGCTTCCTGATTCGACGTCACGGCAGCTTCGTCGCTGCCGACACCGAAAACAACGAGATTGTCGCCGACGGCGATTTTGCCGGCGGAGCCGAGCGTCATCTGGGTTTTGACGATCGCGGAGGACGTGTCACCACCTCCGCCACCCATTCCGTCTCCACCGCCTCCCATTCCGTCGCCGCCACCTCCGCCCATGCTGCCGTCCATGGGGCATTCGGCTGCGACGGATGAAATCAGGACGAGGGCGAGGGCGAATACGCCCCATTTGCGGGCGAGAGCGACGTGTTTGCTGGTCTGATAGGTGGGTGTCATCGGTGCCAATCTCCTTCTGGCGGTGTCTAAATCACAGATGCGAGGTCGTGTTCCCGGCGACAGGCAGGCCACATGGCGCAGCGCCGGCGCGGGGTCAGATGGATACGCGACAGGGAGGAGGCGAATCGGACAGAAAATTTTCATAAATGGATAATTGAGAAGCATCTCGTTGGATCGCGCCCGTAAAATGAAGTAGTTAGGATACAATTTGCGTTAACATTTGACCACTGATGCGACTGTGCTTAATTATCTGCGGCTGAAATTCAGCTCTTTGGATTATTCTCGCTTAGGGTGATTTGGTCATGAAAATTCTCGCAATTACGTGTAGCTTCGCGGCCCTTATTGGGTTCGGATGTGAAAGTGACGACAATTCTAGATCGTCGCGGTCGCCCGCGTCTCCTCCACAGCAGGAGAGTCGTCCAAAGCTAAAAACACGCCGTGATGTTGTGGCCGAGCGGGGCATTCGAAAGTGCTTCGAGAGCTACATGGCTGCGACCCTCAATGAAGATGGTGAGATCGCAGTCGATTATGTGTCGGTGGCTACGTTGGATTATTTTCAGCGAATCATGGACCATGTGCGAAAGATGTCTCGTATAGACGTCGAGCGATTGCCGATGTCAAGTAGGTATTTGGTATTGGCGTTTCGTCACCGAATTCCAAGAGATCAAGCTCTGATATACACGGGACGGGACGCGCTTATTCATGCTATCAATAATGGTTGGATCAGTAAGGACGGGGTTGCGACCGCAGAATTGACAGATGTGCATGTGGAAGGGCGATTCGCTACCGCTGGCGTAAGGATCAAAAACAAAGATAATCCTCACCGCTACCATTTTTCCGAACACGACGGCATCTGGAAATTTGATTTAGAGCCGATGATGAAAGTCATGAATGCGGCCGTTAGCGCCCTCGCAAGAGAATCCAACGTATCTGAAAATGAGATGTTAATTCTGATGCTCGACGCAGTTTCAGAAAAAACTACTGATGACTCTGTTTGGCAACCATTGATCGCCGAAGATGAGGGCGAATAGCCACCAGTCTATTTGTAGCAATTTTCTATGTCTTTTCGAAAAGGCAATCTCGAGCATTTATTCGAATGTTACAGATCGTCTTTGAACGGTTGGCAGCAAAGCTGCTCGATTGAAAAGCACGCGGGACGCTAATTACGTTTACCAATCAGATTGAATCAGAATGATGAGAATTAATATGCAACCGGGGTCAATAGCGTTCCTAGTGTTGTCGATTACAGTTACCTTAAGTGCGTCGGGTGTACCGCCGTGGAGGCACGCCGTAAATTTAGCTGAAAATGCACACGGCGAGGCTGGTCGTCGCGCCGCGGCGTTCCTGTCCGACTATCACGCGACGCGTGATGAGGCGCTCGCTCCCGAAATTCTCGATCAAGCCATCGAATACGCACTGAAAGCACGCGAAGAATTCCCGTGGGCGCGCAAGCTTTCCGAGGAGCGGTTCTTCAATGACGTTCTTCCCTACGCCTCCCTCGACGAAACGCGCGAACTGTGGCGCGAGAAGTTGTATAACCTTTGCAAGCCGATGGTCGCCGACTGCAAGACGACTTCCGAAGCGGCGCACATCATCAATCAAAAACTCTTCGATGCCGTTAACGTCCATTACAACACCGGTCGGAAGGAACCGAACCAAAGCCCGGCGGAATCGATCGCACAGGGCAAGGCCACCTGCACGGGCCTCTCGATTCTGCTCGTCGATGCCTGTCGCAGCGTGGGCATACCCGCGCGCATTGCGGGCGTCGCCAATTGGAAAACTGTCGAGGGCAACCATACGTGGGTTGAGATTTGGGACGAGGACGGTTGGCACTTTTTGGGAGCGGATGAACCCGACAGTCGCGGGCTCGATCATGCGTGGTTCGAAGATCGCGCGGCGCAAGCCGTTCCGGGCGATCCGAAGTATGCCATTTGGGCGACGTCGTTTCAGCCCACGGGAAACCACTTTCCGATGGTCTGGAACCTCGAAGACAAAAGCGTGCCCGCTGTCGATGTCACCGAGCGATATCTTAAACCGGCCTTGCCAGAGATGGATCATACGTGGTCGTTTCGACTGTTGGATCAGCCCGGCGGTGAGCGGTTGTGGGCGAGCGTCATGGTGACGAATAAGTCGACGGGCGTTGTCGGTCGCTTTTCGACGCGGGCCGGAACGTGCGACCTGAACGACATGCCGCAAATTGAATTGAGAGACGGCAGGGCATATGAGATCACGCTCATGCACAATGGTTGCGTGCGGCGGTCTAAGCTCGAATTAACGAATAGAGGCTCACGGACTGTCGATTTGCACTGGTCGGAATGCAAACCTGCTCTTTTTGATACAGCTGACTTCGCGCCCTTGTCGGAAGTTGCCGCTGAAGCATTGGTCAATGGAGAGATGACGAAAACGTTAGGCGCGATGCTCGGTCAAAGCAGGCAAAGTGAACTAAACCAAAAGTGTTTTGAGGTTGGCGACAAGAAGCTGAAGTTTGAGGAACGTCGCTTCGGGCAACAACCGGACGGCGGCTACAGCCTTTGGATTTCCCTACATGGCGGCGGCGGCGCACCGGCCAAGGTCAACGACCAGCAATGGAAGAACCAGATCAAGCTTTATGAGCCCAAGGAAGGCATCTATATCGCGCCGCGCGCGCCGACAGATACGTGGAACCTGTGGCATCAGACGCATGTCGATGAACTGCTGGGCCGATTGATCGAAACGTATGTCGCAACGCAAAACGTGAATCCGAATCGCGTGTATCTATTGGGTTACTCGGCCGGTGGCGATGGCGTCTTTCAACTCGCGCCGCGCATGGCCGATCGTTTCGCCGCAGCATCGATGATGGCTGGTCATCCGAATGAAGCCAAACCGCTGGGGCTGCGCAACCTGCCGTTCGCCATCTTAATGGGTGGTGATGATGGGGCGTACGACCGCAATAAGGTGGCGCAAAGTTGGGGCGACAAGCTGGCGGCGTTGCAGAAAGACGACCCGCAAGGCTATCCCCATCGCGTCACGATCTATCCGGGCCTTGGCCATTGGATGGAAGGCCGCGATAAAGAGGTGCTGCCGTGGATGGCCGCGCAAACGCGCAACCCGTGGCCCAAGCGCGTGGTGTGGTATCAAGATGACGTGACCCACAAGCGTTTATATTGGTTGGAGGTCGAAGAAGGCGACGCGAAGAAGGGCACCACGATTCGCGCCGATGTAACGGGGCAAACCATCGCGATCACTAGTAACGACGTCAGCAAGGTCACGCTACGCTTGCGCGACGCCCTGATCGATTTGGATAAACCGATCACGGTAACGGCCAACGGCAAGGCCGTGTACCAAGGCCACGTCGCTCGCACGACTTACGCGGTGCAACAGTCGCTGTTTCAACGCCACGATGCGCCTGCCGCCGCGACAGCGATGTTGACGGTCGATTGGTAGGAGGTCACAAGCACTAACTGTGGCTATGTAGGGCCTGATTGAGCCCGCCAATGTTCATCCAATACTCGTTATGAGAAATGGCGTGTTAAACACGCCATTCAACTGACGATAAACGCAAAGGCATGGATCATTCATCGACAGCGTTCGCAGAAGTGTGAGCGTCGCGAATGCTGAACGACGGCCTTCCTCGTAAATTGGCTTTGAATTAACCCGTTTGATAGGCTCTTCGAAGCACATGGAAGGTCGTTTCCGAGAACATCCACCCAGTCGCGGCCAGGTGATTTTGGTCGTGATACTTCTGCTGCTCGGCTTTTGCGGCCCACCCGTTCTTATGTCCCGTACGATGTTTGCGCATCCTGCGGGGCTTATCATTCCGGTTGGGATATTCGCAGCAATAATCATCGGGTACGCTTTGTCCAACGCACTGCAGCAGCGGCTCACGGATCGTGCATTCACGTCGACCATTCTAATCCTTGCATTGCTAACGGTATTCGTCGCGCCGATCGGATGCGTTCAGATCAACGGCATGGTCGCTGTTTGGTTGAGTACGCATCTTTTTGGCTGGATCACAAATACGACTGAAGCTGACTATTTCAGTTTTGAACTTACATTTTCGGAAACTACGACGTTTGTCTCGACTCACCTATTGCTCGGTGCTCTGCAGGCATATTTTTTGTTTTCGATAATCTTCTATCACTTCGAAAAGCGATGCTATGAACAGACCGTTGCGAATATGTATTGCCGCCAATGCGGCTACGACCTCCGCGCCACCCCCGACCAATGCCCCGAATGCGGCACCGAGCCCTTGCCCGAACAAAAAGACTACCTCGCCGCGAACTTGTCCGACGACGATGCGTAGAATCAATTAACGATGCATGACCTTCAGCCGGAAAACACCGTAGCCGCGCCGCCGCACGACACACCGCCCTTGTGGCAGGTTGCATTGCTGAGCTTCCTGTTGGTCTTGGTCTTTGCTGGGCCCAGTTACATGCTGGCACGTTCGGAAGCGGTGCATCCGGCGGGCCTCTGGATACCGATCGTTGGTATGTTTCTCCTCTTGCTGGCACTGGCCGGCTTGCCCGAACTGCGACGCAAAATCGCCACCCCCATTATGCGGCGCGCAGTGATCTACGTTCTTATCGTTCGCGCGTTTTCTTTATTTATTGTCTTTGGATTCGGCGTCGACATTATTCTTGGCGCGATCACACTCCGCGTCACCGACGAACTTTGCGGTCGCGATGCAATTCCAATTCTGACGAAGTGGGATGATTTTGTGACGACAAGTCCAATGAATGAACCAGCTTTCCTGCCAACGTTCATTGCGACCTGCATTCAAGGCATGCTCTTATTTATGGCTTTCTTTATCGTATTGCTGCTTGCCCTTCCCGTTGCCCGACATCAAATCGTTAAGAGAGCGGCGATAACCTCCGCATGCCTCAACTGCGGCTACGACCTCCGCATGACGCCCACGCGCTGCCCAGAATGCGGCACCGAACCTACCGACGATCAACGGGAATTCATGACGAAGCCAGATGACATGCGAGCGAAAGCGTAGGGGCGGGTTCCACCGTCTAGATCATGCAAAAGTCAAAAAAACGGTCGCTCGCACTTAACCTGCATTAGGTTAATGAACTCACCGAACCGCCGACGTACGTCCCGCCTTCGTCCGCCGATTCTGATACGACGTTAAATCATACACCCGCAAGCCACCGCGACCGACCATCTTCTTTGCATCTGTCGTCGCCGGTTCGCGTCGCGTGACGTTCACCAAACAGCGCACTGCGCCGCCGAACTCATACACGTGCTTCACGTTGACCGTCTTTACGTCATACCCCAAATCGCGATAAACACTGGCCGCCGCCTGATCGAGCTTCGGTAACTCGTAATTCGGCATGATCACGACCTTGCGACCGGCTCGCTCTTCCATCAGAACGTTGTTGTACGTGATGATCCAATCGCCGGCCGGATCGAAGACGCTCGGCACGCGCAAAACGCGATAAGACAAATCGGCGAGCTGCTTAGCAACCGTGTCGAGTTTCGCATCGATCTCGTCGCAAGGTAACTTCCAATGTTCGGGCACGGTTTCGTCGAGCAGCCGTTGGCCCAAGCGCGTATCACCGACCAGAAAGATGTTGTTCCCGATCGGCGTCATATACATATCGACATGATCCCACGGCAGCGTATCCATCCCGTCGCCGATCAGGGTCCAAGGGCGCCCCGTAATGCGATCCAGTTCGCGCGGCATCTGCACGTCGTCGTCATCGCAGTCGTTTTCATCCAGCACGTTGGAACCGATGAAAACCATGCGATCATTCGAGACCACGTTTCCGCCTTCAAGGTGCAACCAACTGCGCAGCACCTGCGGCCCCATCAATGCGCGAAACATCATGCGCTGCGTGCGCAGTTCGTTTTGCTTCTCGAATTCGTAGAACGGATTGACCGACGGCACGAACACCGGCGCAGTCGAATCGTCTTTCGCATTGCGCCGCGCAATCATGCGATCGCGCGACCAAAGCGAAAGCGACATGCCCACGTTGATCACTTCCACCACGCGGCCGCCGACCGTGGCGTCGCTGCCGTATTCCTCGCTGAAGCGATGCGCCGTTAGGTCGTCCGTACACAACACGCGTACCTTGACGCCCGGTCCGAGTGCTCGAAACAAGTCGCGATAGAACGGCGCGAGTTCCTGTTCCATGCCAAGGTCGTAATGCACGAGCACCTCGGCGATTCGTCCGCTAACGTCCGACCAAATGCGACCGGCTTCAACCGTTGCGGGCGTCTTGTTCGGAGCCGGTACGGCGGGGCGGGGTGTTTCGGCAAAGGTCGCATTGGCGACGCATAGCGAAAGCACCAGACTCACGACGATGCGATTCAGGCTGTGCAACGTGAAATAACCAGTGGCAGCAGGGCGATTGATCAAAGGAGGGCACTCATCGGACGGTAACCACTCGGGCTGGCCAAGCACCGTCGTACGGACAGATCACCCCGGCGAAGCTTGCACGCCTCCCCATGCCGCGGTCGATCATTAACCGTATTAAATATATCGCATTGCCGGGCGGCAAGGTTGCAGAATTTTCCATAGGCGGACGTCGGGCCAGATCTTGAGGTACGGACGGGGGGGATTTGACGCCCTTTGCATCCGCCCCTGAAATAAAGTTTATGACTGTCAAAGACGAATCTACTGGCCAAGAAGACCGCGGCGTTTTTTGGGAAGCGATGCCCGCCATCCTCATCGCCGTGCCCTTCGCGATTATTCTAATACTCGCGCTACTGGGATATATTCAATAAAGCGGCGCATACACGACGGCGCGTCACGTAACTTTCCGCGAATCAAGAGTACCCACATGCTTGCGATGGGGTAACTAATACCCAAGAGCCACCCAGCAAAAATTTCGACTTTTTGACGTTTCGACTTTTCGACGTTTAATCACCGTCCTCCGGCACCAACGAACATTCCAACTGTAGCGCCTTTTCCAAGCGATCGAGATACGCCTCGCGCGTAATTTCGATCGTGCCGAAACGCTTGAGATGGGGCGTTTGAAACTGTACATCTAGCAAAGCGAAACCTTGCCGTCGCATCAAATGCACCAAGCCGACCAACGCGACTTTGCTGGCATCGCGTTGACGATGAAACATGCTCTCGCCAAAAAACGCACCGCGCAACGCCACGCCATAAAGCCCGCCGACGAGCTTGTTTTCGCGGTACGCCTCCACGCTGTGTGCCAAGCCGAATTCGTGCAGTTCGCAATAAACATCGAGGATCTGGTCGCTGATCCACGTGCCTTCGCGTCGGTCGGCACACGCTTCCATCACCTTACGAAAGTCGCCGTTCACGCGCAATTCAAAACGCTCGCTGCGAACTGTTTGCATCAACGTCTTCGAAGCATGAAACGCATCGAGCGGCAAAATCGCACGCGGGTCGGGCGAGAACCACGCGATGCGACCGTCCTCCATGCCCATCGGGAACGCCCCTTGGGCATAGGCGGAAATCAGTAAGTCGGGCGTAATCGCGTCGTTTCGCATATCAAAAGGTTAGTCGCTCGCAAGGCATCGTGCATCATCCGCGATTTGCATCGGCATCTCGGCTTTTTAAAATGTGCCGCATGGTTAATCAAATACTAATTAATCGTGTTGCGATTCGGTTCGCTTCGATTGCATTTGCGATGTGTTTCGTTGTATCGCCCGCATATGCCGAAGAAAATCCCGACCAACCTTCGTCACCTCCGGCAACGGGAACTCGGCGTTTGCCGTTTCGATGCATTTTGAAATCTCCCGGCGGGGCGTTGCCGTTCAACCTAATGTTGATTCAACCGAACGGTGCAGATGGTTGGACCGCCCTCATCCAAAACGGCGAAGAAACCGTGCAATTGCAAGACGTCGAGTTCGACAACGCCCGCCTGCATATTTCCTTTCCGCATTACGACGCGCACATCACCGCATTAAAGCAAGACGACGGCACCTACGCCGGTCGCTGGTTTAAAACCACTGGCCCGGATAAACAATCTGAGTTGCCATTCACGGCAACGCCAAACGTCGAGTATCGATTTCCACCGTCGACGCGTAAAGCAGGCGACCAGAGACTCGCGTATTCGTGGCGCGTGAAATTTGCAAAGTCCGACGACGATGCTGTTGGCTTGTTTTCGCAAAGTGATAACGGAGTCGTCACGGGCACGTTTGTGACCACGACGGGTGACTATCGATTTCTCGCCGGCGACTTTGACGGTAAGCGTTTGCGGCTGTCGTCATTCGATGGTGCACATGCATTTCTGTTTAGTGCGATTCTTACCGCGGACGGCACGCTCAAAGGCGACTTCTGGTCGCGCGACACGTGGCATGAAACGTGGACCGCCAAACCCGATGAAAGCGGCCTTTCGGTCGATCCGTGGCAGCTAACCAAGCCGCGCGACAACGTGGATCTCGCGTCAGTCAAATTTCGCGATCTGGATGGCAATATAAGATCGCTCGGCGACGATCCAGCGTGGGCCGGCAAGCCGCGCATCATCGAAATCTCGGGTAGCTGGTGCCCAAACTGCCACGACGCCGCCAAGCATTTGGAAAAGCTCTATCAAAAGCACCAAGGTGACGGCTTGGTCGTGATGAGCCTTATGTTTGAAGTCACCGGCAATTTCAAGCGCGACGCGCAGCAAGTCCGGAGGTTTCGCGCCCGACATAACCTCACATATCCGTTGTTGGTTGCCGGAAAGGCCGACCGCGAACGCGTGGCCGATCAGGTGCAACTGATCGACGAGTTGAAGTCATACCCGACGTTGATCTTTGTGGATCGAAACAACAGAGTAGAGGCGATTTACACCGGTTACGCGGGCCCAGCGACTGGGAAGTATCAGGAAGCCCAGAACAGCCAGATCGCTACGGTGATCGGACGCTTGATGGCAAAATAGCGGGTTCTAGGCCCCCTCGCCGCGACCAACACTCAATGCAACATAACATATCTTATGGGACTATATAGGTGGGGTGCCGAAAATGGCCTCGCTGGGTGCCTTGAATGCAGGTTTCCGCTGCTTCCGGCCACGCACGCTCTTGATCCTTGCTCAGCGTTACTTATGGGAAAGCGATCACGCCGCCAGATCGCCGGCGTTTGCAGAGAGTTCTTCTTGCTGGGCTTGTTTGGAAGCGCGGCGGCGGCGATAGGCGACCACGCCGTAGTAAGTTGCGATGTAACCGACCAAGCCGCAGACGGTTCCGACGACCAGGCAGCCGAAAAACAACTCTTGGCCAAACGTGCCGAAAGCGTCGCCAAAACGATCCCAAAACGACGCCGTAAACAGCTCGGACATGTTGAATTTTTCAACAAAAGCCGTCAGGGCGGCTGCTTTCTTTTCGCGGGCGGCTTCACTGATTCCGCCAGGATTGAGCAGCCACTGACCGATGCGCCAGTTGAGCACGTAAATGGGCACGGCGGTGATCGGATTGGTCAGCAGGACGGGCGGTATGCCCGACGCGCGATTGGCTCGAAACAGGTAGGCGGCGGCCAAATAGAGGACGATTTGGGCCCCCATCAATGGCGTCCAGCCGACCACAAACCCCAGAAAAACCCCGAGCGCAATTCGGTGCGGCGTATCATCGAGGTGCAAAATCTTCTCGACAATCGGACGACGAAGTCGTTGCCACAGGCTCGTTTCGGTCGGCGTATCCGCCTGTGCCGCAGCCTGTTGAGCGTCCGATTTTGCCTCTCCGGGGTCCATAAAATTAGTGTAGAGCCTAGGCGTCGAACTGGCGAGGCGAGCTTCTTTTGTTACGTCGGTTGCCATCTTCAAACTTCCAACCCGATGTTCCAACTTCTCAATGATAGGATATTCGGATGTTCGAGGTAGTCGGGTCTAGCAACAAAATCATCAAATTCAATACGACGCGACGCACGTCCGGGTCGTAAAATTTTGTGATCTGCAAAGTGCATGATTTCGGGCGCGTCCCGGAATACAAGGCGCTCGATCGGTGTACGTAACTTCGTTACACAGTTGAGTTTATTGCCGAAAAGAAAATGCACTTTCAAATTGACAAGGCGTCAACAGCCAGCTAAAACATTAGCGGGTGTGAGATTTTGCCAACGCGAATCTCCGGGAAAGAATGGTACGAGTTCGGTACCCACATGCCGAGCCGATTACAGGAATGGATGCCAAGAAGTTGCCTGTTGTTGGTTCCCCTCTCGGGGAAATTTAATGGCCAACAGCGCAATTGACGTTGAGGAAGCTTCGTCAAAGGCAACTTGCTAGCTCAAGGTACGAATAACCGCGAAAGCGCGTTGAACACAGGGAGTGTTACCGACCATGATGCATTCGTCGCCGATGCCGCTGAATGTTGCCTTAGACATGACCAAGCGGCTTCATCATGAACTCGCCAAGCATATGACGCCGGAACAGCGCCGCGACATGACGCGCGTCGAAAAGCTGATTATGGAAGCTCAAAAACAGCACAAGGCCGATCAGTTGCGTGCTCAGCAAACACCGGCCGCCGCCACTGCCTCGGCAGCTCCCGCCAAGAAAGCGGGCCGCCGACGAAGCTTCTGGTAACAGAGCCCTTCCGTCCAAAACAACAGAATCAAAAAAAGGCCCACAGCGCTTTTGCTGCGGGCCTTTTTCATGCGCCATGTGGTCAGTGCCGTTAGCGATTACAATTCCCCAGCAATGTATCGATCGAAACCAACCCACCCACGCCGATTTGTTTGCATAATGATGCTGGCCGTGTTTCTGACGGCCAGTATCGATCACGCGCCGTCGCGTTCGCTCATTGCGGCGGACGAACCTACGACGAAACCCAATCCGGTCACGCCGATGAAGATCGCGCGGCTGGTGCCGGCGCGTTCCTTAATTGCCTACATGGCGGTGCCCTATTCGGCGCTCGAGAACGAAGCGGCGACAGGCAAGCCGGCGGGCGCCACCATTCAGCAAGTAGTCGGCTTTCTGAAGTTCGGCGGTCTTATCCCCGACGAAGGTCAGGTCTTTGCCGACATCGCCATCGCGCTGCCGTTGCTCGGACAATACGAACATGCATTGGTCGCAATCGATGCATCCAGCCGTCAGGTGAAAACGGCGGCGACGCCGCGCCCCGGTGAACCCGAACCTACCTCTTTGCGACTCGGCCATCTTGAAGCGGCCGTCATACTAAAGACCGACGGCAAGAACGCGCCGGTGGTTGAAAATCTCAACCGTGTTGTGGCTCGTTATACCAATGCCGACATCGCCGAACTCGAAGACCTCAAGGCCGAAGGATTCGCCTATCAACGCCTGCGCGACAAACGCCTGCCACGTTGGGCGTGTTGCGAATGGGGCTTGGTTGGCGATTACTTCGTCATCGGCTTCGGTGAAAACAGCTTTGCCGCCGTCGCCAAAACGCAGCGCGACAAGAAACTGAGTCTGGAGAACGATCCGTGGTTTATTCAGGCCCAGCAAAAGATCAGCCGCGATTCGGCTCTGGCCACATGGTTCATCGGGTTCGATCCGCTCAAGCGACGGTTGGGTGAGATTTCGCGCGAACGCGTCGACCGGGTGCTGGCGGAATTGGGGGCCACCCACATCTCGCGCGATTTATGGACCATCGGCCTTGATGGAAAGGCGCTGTATTGGTCGCGTTGTTTCGAGGCCAACGGCACCGACGAAATCCGCAAGTACAGCGATCCCAAGGAGTACCCGGACAAGCATCTGAATCAGGTTCCGCTTGAGGCTCGGCATTACGCCATTTTGAACTTGCCCACACGGTGGTTGGTCGAAAGCGTTCCGCGGGCTTGGTTGGCTTCTGGTGCCGAACGCCGCATGGAACAGTGGGAGCGAATTTGGCAGGGGCTCGAAGCCGAAAGCGGGCTCGACCTAAGTGCCCTGCTAATCGACAACCTCGGCGAGCACATGTTGATCTTCGACTACCCGGTGCATCCGTTCGACGTGCCGTTCGCTCTGACCATTGCAATTGAGATCAAAGACGCCGAGGCGGTCCGATCATCGCTGTCCGCCATTTTGAGCGCTTGGGGCCAATATCTGGATCAACGAGCCAAGCGCAATCCGAGCAAGCTTCTGCGCGTCAAGGTGCAACGCGAGGATGAAGTTTGGTATCTGCAGTTTGGATTCCTTGGACCCGCCCTAACGGTGACGGATCAATACGTCGTGCTCAGTTGGTCGCCGCAGGCTGTGAGAATGGCGACGAGTGCCATGGAAGACGCCGATAACCAAGCGAAAACGGCGAAAAAGTAACGACCTTGCCGACGCGGCCCTTGCCACGAGCGGGCGGGGCGACGATGCTCGTGCGTATTACCGCCCCACCGCCCCCCTTCCGTTGACTTTGGGGCAATTTTTGCGGTAAATATAGTGTCTACGCGGCGTTGCCGCACCGGTCAGCCGCACCGCACGCGGCTGCCAGCCTGCCTTTGCAAACAGCTTTCCAGCGAAGCGTATCCGCAAGAAGGAGCCTTCCCGTGGCGCGACAAGCCTCATCGAAAATGGGCGGTATGTTCGGCGTTTTCCTGGCCATCGTGGTGGTCGGCGCCATCATCGGCACGCCTTTTTACATCGGTCTTCTGCAAGACGACCGCAGCGCGAACAATGCCAAAACGCTGAACGGGATTCAAACCGTTCGCCGCGCTGTCATGAATCTCGACGAAAGTCTGGCCCGCTTGCAAGTTGCCGGCAGCACGCCCGCCGATGTTGCAACGGATGTCAAACTTGAGATTCCGGCAGAGGCAAAGTCCAAGCTGCAAGCGGCAACGATGTCGCTGCAACAAGTCGAGCAGCGCGACCGCGATCGCGGCACGACGATCGACGACAAGCAGATTGCCGTCGGCATGCCGAACGCCGGAAACATCAAGTCCATTACGCAGGAAATCGAGCGCACATTGAGCAAGGCGAAAAGCGCCGTCAACGAATTGCGCTCGCACACGGGCCCCGCCGATATCGCCAGCAACCGCGCCACGGCGTTGTTGTATTACGTTGAAGGTCGGCTCGAGAAAAGCCGCGGCGAATATCTGCAATGGCAAGCCAGTCGGCCACTCAAGCGTGCCGATCAACTCGTTTCATATCTGCGCGACTACAGAACGGATCGCTCGATCAATAATGCGATTGCCAGTAAGGCCATGTCGAACGACGGCATCGTCGCAAGCATGGATGAACGTATTCGCGAGACCGAAGATCAAGCCGTTGAAATCGGAACGCAGCTTGCGAGCCTGCAAGCTACTATTGCCGATTACAACCAGCGGATCGAAACGCTAGAATCCACTGCCCGTAGCAATCGATTACAGATGGCCGACATGCAGGCAAAACGACAGCCCATTCACGGCGATAACAGTTCATACGCTCAACTCGCCGCCGGTGCCCGTGAGGCCGAAGCCAAGGCCGAGGCGCTGCGCTTCGGTACGCTGAACGACGCCGAAGTCGTTATCACCGGCCTAGATTCAATTGAAGACATCGAATACCGCGGTGGCACGCCCACGATCGGCTTGCTGTCGTTGGAAAGCATGGCCAACAACCTGCGCGAGCAATTGCTCGTGTTGGATGCGAAGAAGACCGCACTGACGGAACAGAAGCAGCACTATGAAACGACGGCCGCCGGTAGCGATGCCGTTGCGGCTCAAGCAGCCGAAGAAGTCGAACAGGTCGCGAACGAAATCCAGACGTTGGTAGAAGCGTCGCAGGCGAAACAAGCGGAAGCGAGCAAAGCTTTCGACAAGGCACTCGATTCGTTTCAGCAGGCGCTAAGTCTGGCTAGCAAGGGTGCGATTAACGTGAGCAGTTGGAAGACTGCTTTGACCGTCTCCGACGCCCCTGCCGAATCACCTGCCGCTGAGTTGAATCAGATGATCAGCGCCGACGGCGATTTGGAAGGCACGCTTCGTGCACTGGCCGGCGACACGGCTTATCAACGCGCTGCCGTTTATTCCGCACAGATCGATTTAGCGTTGCGCCTGCAAAACTTGATCAACGAAGTCGCGAAGCTGACGGAAACGGAACTTTCCAACGAATACACCGAGCGCATTGAAATGTGGCGCGGCCAAGCACTCACGGCCCTCACCGATGCGGAGCGCCTATACCAGCAGGCTGAAACGCAGGTCAAGCGCGGCCAAACGCAAGCTGATGGCAAGTCGATTCGCGGTGCCGATTCGGTTTGGCAAATCCAGTTCGGCCAAGCCGCTGTGCATATCTTGCGAGCCAACTTGTTAACCGAACTCGCCAATCGCCAAGCTGAAAAAGATAAGGCTTACGAATTGTTGAAAGCGGCGACCGAAGGCAAGGAACAGAGTGGACTGCTCACGCCCGGGATCGACGCGATCAAGCAGCTTCAAAGCAACCCGAGCTAAGTGTCCGTCTTAGGCGTGGTTCTGTTCGAGATCGAGTAAGGCTTGCTTGCGCCAGAGCGAGCCGCCGTACCCACCCAGTTTGCCGCCTGCGGCAATCACGCGATGGCAAGGAATGATAATCGCAATGCGATTGGCACCGTTGGCGTTGCCGACGGCGCGATACGCATTGGGCTTGTCGATCATCTCCGCCAATTCGCCATAGCTTATTGTGTCGCCATAAGGAATCGTGAGTAATGTTTCCCAAACGTGCCGTTGAAAAGCGGTTCCACTGAGTTGCACCGGCACGTCAAACGCTTGGCGCTTGCCCGCAAAAAACTCGTCGAGTTGCGCTGCGGCAATCTCAATTACGTCATTATTGCCTTTGGACACCGGCGACCGCACAACGCCACCCAACTCAACCATGCCCACGGCCAACGGGCGACGATCGAGAAACGACAACCCGCAAACGTGCGTGTCGTTGGCGGCGATCATCAAACGCCCTACCGGTGAGTCCACTTCGGTCGCGACGAGGGTCTGCGCCGATTTCATCGCCGTCGGTGTTACGCCGTAAGTTTTCACGACTGCGTCTCGGAAAGCGCTTTCGGATCGATACGCTGTTGTGGCGATGGCTTCATTCATGGTGCCTCCATTGCAAAGCAAGTTTGTTGCCAGCGCCAACCGATAGCGGCGATGGAATGTTTGAAACGTCATGCCGCTATGGGCGTCAAACCAACGGCGCACCTTGACCGGTTCGAAGCCGCCGGTGCGTAACTCGTCGTCGGTCCATCGACGTTGGCTGGCGGACATTATCGCCGTGAATAAACGATCGATCCACGATGGGTATGAATCGCGCTTGTTCGTAGGCGAGCAGCGTTTGCACGGTCGATAGCCTTCTTGCGCTGCTGCTTGAGCCGTGGGGAAAAAGGCAAGATTCTCGCTGCGCGGGTTTCGCGACGAACAGGACGGCAAACAGAAGATGCCCGTCGATTTGACCGCGTAATAAAAGCCGTGGTCGTAAAAGGTCGCGCGACGTCGGACCGCTCGGGCCATTTCGGCGCGGCTTAGACGATCGAAGGTCGGACTGGCTTG
>JAUIHO010000055.1 GCA_030432035.1 Phycisphaerae bacterium | reverse complement strand
AGCAGGGAACTGGCTGGAAAAACGTTCTGCATTCTGATGCGGCCATCCCCATTGGGCAAAGGGCATCGCACCCGAGTCGTACCAACAGTCAATCACTTCGGTGACGCGCTGCATGGTTGAGCCTTGAGCCGCGCACTTCGGACAATCGAACGTGACGGCATCGATGTACGGCTTATGCACCTTTAGGTGTTCGCTGATATCCGGGTCGGCCTTCTTGGCGTTCTCCCAGACTTCGAGACCGGCCACGCCAGTCTGGGCGCAAAGGGCCTCATACGAATCGATCGCTTCCTGATGACCGCAGGCGTCGCAGTGCCAGATCGGCAGTGGCGTACCCCAGTAGCGTTCGCGCGAGAGCGACCAATCGACGTTGGATTCGAGAAACTTGCCGAAGCGGCCGGTCTTGATGTGATCGGGCAACCAGTTGATGTGCTGGTTGTTACCCAGCATGTCGTCTTTGAACTGCGTCGTGCGGATGAACCAGCTTTCGCGCGGGTATTGAATGAGCGGGTCCTGGTCGGCGCGCCAGCAAAACGGATAATCGTGACGGTATTGTTCTTGATGCAACAGCAGGCCGCGCTCCTTGAGATTACGGCTGATGTCTTTGTCGGCTTCCTTCACCCAACGATCGCGACAGAAGTCGGGTGCCTCGTCGGTGAATTTGCCGTCGGGGCCGACGCAGAAAAGTAGTGGGGCGGCTTCGGGATTTTCATACTTCGAACGGTTGTCGATGAAGAGGTCGTAATCCACTTCACCAAACGCAGGTGCTTCGTGCACGAGGCCGGTTCCCGAATCGAGTGTGACGAAATCGGCTGCCGAGACACGCCAGAAGACGGCTTGCTGGTGGCCGTTTGATAGCTTGGCTTGGTGTTCGCCAACGGTGCCGCTCGCACCCTTCACATATTGACCGATGTCTTTTTCATAATAGCAATCCGGAAACGGCGGTACATAGCGCAGGCCGACGAGGTCGCTGCCTTTAACCTTCGCCTCCACTTTCCACGCGTTGGTCTTCTTACATTTCTTCGCAATCGCCGGCACCAGCGCATCGGCAAAGATCAGGCGTTCGCCGGTTTCCGTGTCATGAACAATCGCGTAATCAAAGTCGTTATTGACGGCCGCATACATGTTGCTCGGCAGCGTCCACGGTGTGGTCGTCCAGACAAGCAGGGCGATGCTCGAATCTCCTTCAAGCCCCACGCCCCACGCCCCAAGCCGCTCCTTCGCCGCCTCATCCAGCACCAACGGAAACTTCACAAACACACTCGGGTCATCCACTTCGCGATAACCCTGCCCGACTTCACCGCTGGAAAGCGCCGTACCACCCTGCGCCCACCACCAAACGATCTTGTGCCCCTGATACAACAGCCCCGCGTCGAAGAGTTGCTTGAGCGACCACCAGACGCTTTCGACGTAGCTTTGGTGATACGTTACATACGCCTCTTCGAGGTTGACCCAAAAGCCCAAGCGCTTGGTCATCGTTTCCCATTCCTGGGTGTAACGAAACACGCTTTCGAGGCACTTACGGTTAAACGGTTCCACGCCGTAGGCTTCGATCTCTTCCTTGCTGTGAATGCCGAGTTCTTTGCAGACTTCGACTTCGACCGGGAGTCCGTGCGTATCCCAACCGCCCTTGCGCAGGCAGTAGTGGCCCGTCATGGTTTTATAACGCGGAAAGAGGTCTTTCATCGCGCGCGTTAGACAGTGACCGGGGTGGGGCAGGCCGTTGGCCGTGGGGGGGCCTTCGAAAAAGACGAACGGCTCACCATCGCGGCGCTGCTCGAGCGACTTCTGGTAAATATCGTTTGCTTCCCAGAACTGCAGGATGCGGGCTTCTTCTTCGGGGAAATTCAGGTTGTTGGAAACTTCGTGAAACATCGTGAGTCTTACCGCGTCTGGGAAGTTGAAATTTGTTTAAGGTTGCCGCCGGCACCCGACGGCTAATCGCGCGAGTATACTGTATTTCGGGGGTAATACGACTGTCGCGGGTGGGGCGGCGACGCCCCATTGGCAGTCATTGCCACATCGGTCGGCACCCTCCAAGATGCATGCCAGTGGCAGACGCGCTGAGAATACGGCGCGAGCCAACGGACATTAGAAATTCGACGACCGACGCGGCCCCGATCGCACGGAAACGCAAAAGAAGGATGAACCCAGAATGATCTTTTCCAAAGCAATGAACGACGCATTGAACAAGCAGATTGGCAACGAGCTATTCGCCTCGCTTTCGTATCGCCAGATGGCGTTCGAGTTGGAAGAATTGGGGCTGAAGATTTTCAGCGCACGCTTTCACCAGCAGGCCGACGAAGAGCACGATCACGCCATGAAGATGGCGAAATACATCGAGGACTGCGGCGGCCATGTGAAGTTGGGCGGCATCGATGCCCCCAAGACCGGCCACGGCACGTGCAAGGCGATGGCCGAGGCGGCGTTGGAAAGCGAAAAGCGCGTCAGCCGTCAGATTTTTGACTTGATGAACCTGGCCGAGTCGGAAAAAGATCACTCGACGCGCAGCTTCCTAAAGTGGTTCGTGGACGAGCAGGTGGAAGAAATCGCGTCGATGTCGGACTTATTGCAATTGGTCGAAATGGCCGGCGACGGCAATTTGTTCCTCGCGGAGCAGCGCCTGAGCGAAATGATGAAGGCCGACCCGCACGGTTAGTCTTACATGGTTTGCTAGTCGCATGAACGTCGCTAGTCCCCCAGCCCTGGTAGGGCTTGGGCACCCATTGCAAGGTGCCCCTGCCCCTCTGGGGCTGGGGGACAACACACGTGCGAGATTTGTTAACGCGCGAATGAGCAAGAATTGAAAACGACACACAACACGTAACCACGAATCAACGTGTTCACGAATCGAACCAATTCAATTCACAGCTTCATAAAAATCATTTGTAAACAAAATCGCCTAAAACAAACGAACAAATCACACCTTGGCGGCGTACTGTGAAGTGCAGCCGCTTTTTCGTGCGCGGATTGTTCGTTGAAAACACGCCGGTGCGCGGTATGCTTTACTACATCACCGAAACGTTACGAACGACACGCCATGTCCGTGTGTCAAAACGTTCGGCGGTCAACCCATCATCTTGAAACGCATGAAGGATCGCGCGTGAATCGATTTCCCCCCGTCAAGCAGGAGAGACCCATGAAAGGACGCCCCAGTCTCTTCGAGGTCATGAACAAGGCCCCGGAAGCGAGCGGACCGGTCGATCCGCGCAGCCGCGGAAAGTGGTGGCAGCGCAACAAGGCCGAGCAGGGGCCGGTGCAAGTCATCGCCGAAGCTCTGACGGAAGAGGAAGCCGCCGAGGCGCTCGCCGCAGAAGCCGAAGCCATGGCCGAGGCCGCGCGCGAAGCCCAAACGCGCGAGGAAGAACGCGCCGCCAAGAAGGCCGAGCGCAAAGCCGCCCGCACCGCGATGCGACAGTCCATCTTGGGCTCGCTGCGCGATCGTATTCCCGACTTGGAAGGCACCGCCCCCGTGGTGCACCGCGAAGATGGACGGGTGTTGATTTCAATGTCCAACCGTAGCGGTGTCGCGGCATGCGTGGCGTTGCTGGCGGTCTTGCTGGGCGTCTTTTTCGTCGGTCGCTACACAGCGGGTGGCGGTGACCCGGCTATGGTGCAGGCGGCAGCCAAATCCAACGGCGGCAACCGTGCGGAAACCACTGAAATGGCAGTTGCCGGTATCGATCGGTATCGCGCGCCGGAGAATCGCAGCTACCGCCGCGAGCCGCTTCCTGCCACGTCGCACGACCCGCGTCGCGAGGCTGCCGAGCCCGGAGGGGATCAGCCGACGGTCCGGGCTAATGCGGGGGCGTCGATCGGTACGGAGCCGGTGAATTCCGCAGCCGCCGACCAGAATCTGAATTTCCTCGAAATCCAATGGTTCGACCCGCGACGCCACGGCGGATATCCCGATACGATTAAGCATGTCCGGGAAATTCAGCAATTTCTGGCCGATCGCGGCGTGAAGACCTTTGCACGACGCTGGGGGGGTGGCGTGGTTCTGCGAAGTCCGGTAGGATTCCCGACTTCCGACGATTTTTCTGCGGAGCGCGAGGCGTTCCGCTCGAAGATCGCGGGTTACGGACGAGAATATCGCGACGCCGGCGGTTTGTACGATTGGCATGATTGCCTCTTCGTCGGCAGCGAGCGTGCTGAAGCGGGTCAACCGCTGTAAGTCGGCACGAACAAGCTACTTACGATTTCGCCAGGAGCCCCGTGCGATGTCACTGGATGTATCCCTCAAAGCCAAGAACTCACTGCAGCGCCACCGCAACGTGCTAACGCGCGCCGAACGCGTGGCCAAACTCATCGAGCAGGAAAAGTTCGACACGGAAAAAGACAGCGTCGTCGGCCTGCCCAAGGTCGGCCACCGCAAGCCGCCGGTCGGTGGTAAGACCAAGAAGAAGGGGCCGAAGGACGAAGAAGCGGACGACAAGAAGAAAAAGAAGTAACGATCCGCGTTATTTCGCGATTTGTCTATTTGAGTTTTCAAAACACCGTACGCCGAATCGGCTGTGCGGTGTTTTTTTGTTTTACGTATCGCGCGGAGTGGTTCTTAGTGATAAGTGGCAGCACACGATCAGCGCTACGACAAGATCGGCAACGCGAGAATCGAATCACTCGACTCGAATGTCTCGCGCTCAGAACTTGATTCATCGCCCGTCGACTCATCGATATACGAGAAGGGGCGACCGTCGGCGATTTCTTGTTGTACGAATGCGCACATGCGTTGTGTTGCGCAGGCGTGAAAGACCTTGCCGGCGAGCAGTTCCCGTTTGACGCTTAAGTAGCGCTCGTTGAAGAGCAGGGGGCCATCATCGATGCGGCCCATATCGACCGGGCTGCGCACCATGCAGCACGGATGCAGCGCGCCATCGCCACCAACCCAAACGCCGTCGATCCAACCGCAACATGCGAGTTTGTTTTTGGCGGCCTGCTCGCTGCCGACGTCGACGTTGTCGACTTCGTCGCCAATTCCACCAATCGCCCGGGTGCCCCTGCCCCTCTGGGGCTGGGGGACTGGTTCAACGCCGAGTTCGCTCATCTCATGACGCAGTGATTGCACCACGCCGTGAAGATGCACTGCAATCCCGCCGCTGTTTCCATTTGCATCAGAGGCAATATCCAACAAATCCCCTGAACCATTATCCGACCAACCACTATCTTTCTGACCATCGGCGTCATCGGAGGCTTGTCGTTTCGCGTCATCCAACGCCCGCTGCAAACGCTCGTGGAACGAAATTTGCAACCCCAGTTCGCGCGCCGCTGCTTCGGCACCCACAAGATATCCTGCACACCCATCCGCCGCCGTGGCCGGTTCGTTACCGTTACCCGCATCGCGCCAACCGCTGAGGTCATCGACAATCACTTGATTCGCACCGAGGCCATGCACCATGTGCACAAACTCGGGCAACTCGTGCACGTTATCGCGCATGGCAACGAAGGATGTCGAGATGAGCGGTAGCTTTCCACCACCGTCTTGTCGCATCTCGGCCAGCATGCCAAGGTTGCGAATAACCTTTTCGAAATCGCCGCCGCGAATACGCGCATAGGTTTCAGCCGTCGCCGCATCGATGGAAAAGTTGATCATGCTGACGACACCGCCCGTCGCGATGGTGCGCGCCGTTTTGGCTGAAAGCGGTTGGCCGTTGGTGTAGAGATCGACGCGCACGTTGTGTTGAGCTGCGACGGTTAGCACGTCTGCAAATTGCGGATGCAACAGCGGGTCGCTGTCACCCGAACTCAGCGTGATGCCGGTGATCGTCGGCGCGGCGGTGAGCATGGCGGCAATATCGTTGACATCGATGAAAGATAGCTTGTTCGGATGGCTTGCCGCATTGACGCCGATACACATGCGGCACTTCAGATTGCACTTACCGCTAACAAATTCGAGATTGAGAAACTTCGGCTGCACGAGAAGGGGGATGAAAGCATCGCGCCAATCTAAGTCGTTCCAATGTTCGAGCAGGTGCGATCGCAAGGTGTCGAAGTTAGCACCGCGCAGTTGGTTCGCGTTCAGCAATGCGGCCAGCAGATTGTGAAAGCCGGCTTTCGCCGTGGCGTCGAGGCGTAGGGCTTGTTGAAACCGCGCGACGGCTTGCTGTACGTTGCCATCAGCCAATGCCAACACGCCGAGATCGGACATGGCATTGGCAGCGTTTTGGGCAGCGAGCACGCGAGCGTCGGCGGGGGCACTGGCCAGCGCACGGCGCACGTCGTCTGACGCGATGTGCGGTCGATCGAATGAAAGTTGCTGCGTCATGGCATCCTTGCCGTTGAGCGATGATAACGGGCGAATTCGTTACCATTTTTTCGGTCGGATGATGCGGGCGGGCTAGGTTCGCAGTCGTGATGGAATGGATATTGAGACGTTCGTTCGTGTCGGCAGGATTAATCGGCGGTAATTGCAGTTCCGCACTCGGGGCAGGTGTGTGACGTGTTTTTATATAGGTCGTAATTGCATTGTTTGCAGTGGCCGGATGGGAATGAGCGAGTAAACCAGAAAGTTAGCCCAAAGGCAGTAGTCGTAATTAGCAGTGTCGTGCCAACCGGGATGTAGTACCTATTCGTGTATCTGACAAATGAGGCAGCGGCAGGCGCGAAGACCACCGGTTCGATCAAGAATTCGTGACGATAAAGTGAAACCCCAAAGTTTCGTCCACGCCAAAACTCCCACTCGAACAGTCGCGACACATCGACTACTGCAGAATCCCAAGCCGGGAGCGGTAAGGCCATATCGTAGGTTTCAGTGAAGTACCAATTCGAGGCGGTCTCGCGATCGACCAAACCGTCAGCAGCCCCCACAAACACTTGATGAATGTCCTGACCGCGATGTTCGACCAGTACGTCCTCGCTTGTTATGAGGGTGAACTTTCCTTGTGCGAAGATGAAGATCGAATGCGAATCGAATCGCGCAACAGCCGTCGTGAAACTCGCCCCCCATAGCACCAAGAAAAATGCCAGCGTGATTATTGCCGCGATGCGAATTCGTCGATTGCGTTGCGCTCGCTTCATCATTCACACCGGGTAATTTCATGCGCCCACCGCTTCCTGACGGGCGCGGCTCTTATTTTTCTGGCGGTGTAAGCCTTACCCCGCCAGCTCTTCCAACACCGCACATAGCAACTTGTACGACTTCTCCACGCCGTCGATAAACACGCGTTCGTCGGGGCTGTGCGCGCCGCGGATGGTGGGGCCGAAGCTGATCATGTCGATGTTGCCGCCAACGTTCTTGCCGATGATGCCGCATTCGAGACCGGCATGGATTGCGGCCACGTGTGCCGGTTCGCCGAAGAGGGCTTCGTATTTGCTGGCCGTGATCTTGAGCAGCTTGGAATCGGGGTTGGGTTCCCAGCCGGAGTATTGATTGCCCGTGGTCAAATCTGCACCGGTCAGTTGCGCGACGGCGGCGATTTGAGCCTTGGCAACTTCGAGTTGCGAATCGGACGAGCCGCGCGTGAGGCAGCCCATTTGAATCTTGAGTTGACCGTTGCCGCGCTCGTTTTTGATGGTCGAGCAGTTGTTGGAGGTTTCGACGAGTGCGGGCACCTTCGGATGCAAGCCCAGCACGCCGTTGGGCAGGGCGGCCAACGCCGTTAGCCATGTGGTCGTATCGTCCGTCGAAGCAAATGCATCGACGCCGCTTTCGTCGCTGACGTTGATTTCGAGATTTGCTTCGTACGATTCGGCGCGGCCTTCAGCTTGTACAGTCGCAGCCGATTTTTTCAGTTTGTCGATATCGCTTTTCTTAACAGCGACGACGGCGTGCGCCTCGCGCGGAATGGCGTTACGCATGCTTCCGGCTTCGACTTCCCCGATACGAAGATCAATTTCCGCACCGCGCAGGCTGCGCATCATCAACTTGATGGCATTGCCGCGACCTTCGTGGATATCACCACCCGAGTGACCGCCGCGCAGGCCCGTCACCGTCAGGCGCACGGCCATTTCATCGCTGCCGATGGGGCTGGTGGCGTACGACCAAAACAGGTTGCTATCACAGCCGCCGGCGCAGCCGATGTAAATGTGGTCGTCTTCTTCGGCATCGAGATTGATCAGTTGACGGCCCTTAAACGAATCGGGCTTGAGCGCTTTCGCACCCGTCATGCCCGCTTCTTCGTCAGCCGTTAGCAACAACTCGAGCGGACCGTGCTTTACATCTTTCGATACAGCGGCGGCCAGCGCCATCGCGACGCCCATCCCGTTGTCGGCACCGAGCGTCGTGCCGTCTGCTTTCACAATCGGGCGCCCCGTCTCTTCGTCTTTGCTTTGCTGCGTTTTGATCGCGTCGTTATCGAAGTCGTGCTCGGTGCCACGATTCTTTTCGCAGACCATATCGAGGTGGCCTTGAATGACCGTGATCGGCGCGTTTTCGCAACCGGGCGTGGCGGGCACGTCGACGACGATGTTGCCTGCTGCGTCGTGATGGGTTTTGAAACCGTAAGATTCGGCAAGCTTGAGCATGTGCGCCTGAATCTTCTCTTCTTTTTTGGAAGGTCGCGGCACCTGTGTCATGCCGTGAAAGATGTCCCATACGGTCTTCGGTTCGAGATTGCGAATATCACTCATCGGATTTATCCCTTCTTTTTGTCTTTTTTCGGTGCGGGCGCGGGCTTAGCCGGCGCCGTCGCAATTGCGGGCTCAGGTTCGGATTGCATCGCCTTGGTCGCGGCCGTCACGGGATCTTCATCTTTGGAGAGATGCAACACAAAGCGACGGTAGTACGCGATACCGAGACAGGTTAGCGGAATCGCCAACAGCAAACCGAGGAAGCCCAGCAACTTACCCCAAATGAAAATGCCTAACAAAATCGCCACCGGGCTCAGGCCGACGGCCTTACCCATGATCTGCGGAACAAACACGGCATCCTGCAACAACTGAACGACGCCGAACACGACGGCGACGTAAAGCGACGACCATACCAGATCGCAATTGCCCGACAGGTAGTCGATCAACACCAACAGAAACGCCGGCGGTATGGCGAGTAGTTGCATGTACGGCACGATATTGAGCAGGCCGACGAACAACCCAAACGGCACGGCCATCGGCAGGCCTGCGAGCGAGAAGCCGATCGCAAAACAAATACCCGTTAGTCCCGCGACGATGAATTGGCCGCGGAAGTACTTGCGCAAAATGACGTCGAACTCTCCTGCGAAGTCCAGAATGCCATCGCGATAACTGGGCGGCAAAAAGCCTTTCCAATCGCGTTGATACTGCGGGAAATCGAGCAGCAGGAAGATCAGGTACAACAGAATGATGATCAGTAGTGACGCGACCACGAACACTTGCAAGGCAAAGTTGGTAATCGTTAACCCACCGGCGGCTAGCTGTTTGTAGGCGGCGTTGATAACTTCGCTGGGGTCTTGGTTTTCACCGAGAAATCTCGCCGCAGCATTCAACACGGTTTCTGTATAAGTGCCCTTAACCGCATTCGTCAGATTCTCAAGCCGCGTGCCGATGCTTGCATCTGCTGCTGAAGTGAAATCGGATAACGCATCGTACAACTCGGTAAGCCCGAGTATCGTTTTTTGTTCATCCTCGCCCGTTGTAAGCTCTTCGCCTTCGGGTTCATTATCGCGCTCGGCCGTCGCGTTTATCCACTCGGAAGCATCCGCCCGTAATGCGCGCCATTGATCGTCGAATCGATGCGCCTGTTCCAAGGTCATGTACACGATAATCAGCACGATGCTGAAACCGATGAGCGTGGCCGTCCCCAGCGATAGACCGACGGCCGGTCCGCGCTTCAGCCCGAGCCGCTCCTGAAAGATCACGACGACGGGGTTGATGAAGTAGGCCAACACCGCCGCCACGACGAACGGAATCAACACATCGCGCAGGTAACGCAGCACGAAAAAGACGGCCACGACCGCAAGGGTCGTGAGGATCATGCGTACCACGCGGTCGAAGGTGTAGGGCTTTTGCTGATCGGTCATAAGTGCGGTTATTGCACCACGGAATGCACCGTTGGGCAATTGCGTCAGTGCGTCTTTCGAGGTGCGGGGATTGCCGTGCCTCGATCCACGTCAAAGAACGTCGCAACGTCGGTTTTTAAGTCGAGCACGACGGCGGAGTGAATTTCCGCGCGATAGAGTGCGCCGGGGTTGATCACACGCGGGTGTCCGCCGCGCGTGTCGGCCATGATGTGGCTATGACCGTGGAATAGGTAGTCGAGCGTGTCGTCGTGCAGCAGGGCGCGAAACGCCGATTCGTGACCGTGGCATACGCCGATGCGCTTGCCGGCAATCTCGGTGGTAAACGGGCCGTCGGGCCACGGCAGATCGAGCGACTGTACGTATTTACGGGTGGCCGGGCCAACGTCGTCGCAGTTTCCAAAGACGAAGTGCGCGTCGTACCCGGCGAGTTCGGCGATGACCGAATCGGAACACAAGTCGCCGCAATGGATGAATAGCTCGGCGCCGTTGGCGGCCAACAACTCCATCGCTTTGCGCGTGATCTTGGCATCGCCGTGGCTGTCGGAGAGCAGGCCGATTCGCATGATGGGTAACCGTAACGCGCCGGCGGCGGGTCGCAAGTTTCCCGTCGGTCATGACGGAGTGCGGTATCGATAGGGGGGATGCTTATTCGGAAATATCCGCAGGCGTGTTCCAGTTGGTCACCCAACGCGCTTCGGTAAGCGTGAGCGATAGGTCGATGACCCGAAGTTGCTGAAGAACGCGCATGAGACCGAATTTTTTCGCGTCGATCGCTTGCTTGATAGCGGGAATACATGACGGGCGATACAGCGCGCAGCAGGGATGCGACTTTGGCTCGTCATTATTCGTTGCATCGCTCGTTACCGGCACGATGGCATCCCAATGCGTCGATTGGGCGCGACCGCAGTCGCGCAGGCGATTAATCAACTCGCTCGACAGAAACGGCATGTCGCATGCGAGCAGTAACGCAGCGTCATCGGGCTCACATCGTTCGAGCAGCGATAGCAATCCACCAAGTGGGCCGATGTTCGTTATTGCGTCCGGCAGAATGGGAATACTGTTGCACGAGTCGGGCAGGGCATAGTCGATTTCGGTGCCGAGCAGCGCAACGGAATTAACGACGAGGCGCACCGTCGCGATGGTCCGCTCGATCAACGTCGCGCCGTCGTACTCGATGAGCGCCTTCGGTCGGCCCATGCGCTGAGAGCGACCACCGATGAGTATGCCAGCGTGGATGTGCATAGCGCATCATCAAACGCGCGACGGTAGGGTTATGCAAGGGAAGGCGGGAGAGAATCAATACTCTTTACGCTGCCGTGCAGACGGAATATTCAACTGGCCGCGATATTTCGCTACGGTGCGGCGCGCGACTTTGGTGCCGTCGGCGCTGAGCTGTTTGGCGATGGCCTCGTCGGAGAGCGGATTGCTCTTGTCTTCCTCGTCGACGATCTGCTGCACCTTGGCCTTGATGCTGTCCCAACTGATTTCCTCGCCGCTGGCATCGGTTGTGCCGCCGGTGAAGAACATGCGCAGCGGATGAATGCCGCGCGGCGATTGAATGTACTTACCGTCGACCGTGCGGCTAATGGTGGACGGGTCGCACTCGAATTCTTCGGCGACGTCCGACATGCGCAAAACTTTTAGAAACTGTGGGCCGTAGTCGAAGAAATCGCGCTGTCGGTCGACGACAAGCTTCGCCAATTGCAACACGCGCTCGCGCCGGAATTGAATCGCATCGATAATCGCGCCGGCAGCTTCGAGCCGCTGGCGGAGAAAATCGCGTGCCGACTTATCCTGCATCTTATCTTTGAGCATGTCGCGATATTGCGACGAGATGCGCAAGCGCGGAATGCTGCCGCGCGCCATCCGCACCGTATAGCCGTCGGTCGCATCGTGTTCGATGATCACGTCGGGCGAAATGCGCGGCGCATCGGCACCGCCCACGGCGTGGCCGGGATGATGACGCAGGCGACCGATGATGCGCAAGGCGTCTTTGATTTCATCGATTTCGCGACCGGTTTTCTTCGCGACCTGCGGGAACATGTTTTTGCCGAGTTCGAGCAGGTGGTGTTCGACCAACTCTTCGCAAAGTGGATCGTGCTCGTCGCTGGCGCGCAACTGAATCAACAACGCTTCGGTTAGATCGCGGGCACCGACGCCCAGCGGTTCCAATGTTTGCACCTTGTCCAGCGCTTCGTCGAGCACGGCTCGACCGATCGGCGGATTGCGAGATAGGGCGATCTCGTCCATCAGCAGTTCGCGCTGTTCGTCGGTCCGTTTGATGATCAGCGGTCGCAACTCGGCTGTGCCGTTGCCATTGCCGTTGGTCGATGGCGGATGCACTTCCGATTCGCGCCGCAGGTAGCCGTCTTCGTCAAGCCATTCGATGATGACTTCACCGGCGGCGGAGACTTCGGGCGTGAGTTCGAGCAGATGCCATTGACCGATCAGATGTTCGGTGAGGTTTTCGCCGCGGCTGGCCGTGTTGGCCATCGCGTCCATCTTGGCGTCGCGTTCGCCGCTGGCGACGCGACCGCTGCCGTAGGCGAGATCGCCGGAATCGAATTCCAAGTCGCGAGCCATCTGGTCGAGCCGTTCGAAGCTGTCGGCGGCGTCCTGATCCTGCTCGGTTGTGGTGGCGTTTTCGGTGGGCTGTTCGTCGCGTTCGACGGTCATGCCGCCGGCCTCTTCGAGGACCGGGTTGGACATCAACTCTTCCTGAACGCGGGCTTCGAGGGCCAATAACGGTAGCTGCAAAATCTCCATCGACTGGATTAGCTGCGGCGTGAGCCGTTGCTCCAGCTTCATCTGCTGGCTGGGAACCATCGAGAGATATTGCGCCATCGTGGCTGTTGCCCTCCTTCGTGGCGGCGGATCGCAAGGCTATGCCGCCGAAACCTTCATCGGCACGCGGCATCGCCGATACCATTATACCTTACGACGGACAAATTATGCGGACGGACCCTAAATTCGGCATGAATTTTGCAGGAAGTTTTCGGAGGTAGGGGGAGGGATCCGAGGCCTTTAGCGGCTTACCGCGACCGGGGTGAGGGGTGCTGCCGGACACGTCGGGTGCCCCATCCTTCGCGCTAGCGAAGGTTGGGGAATCGGACGTTCGGAAAGGTCCATCCGATCTGGTCGGCGGGGTTAACCCTCGGCCATTGGCCGAGGGCTAAGTGAGCAAGCGTTACCGTTTCAGAATGGGCTCTGACAACGCGTTTGAATTTGCGACGTGGTCAGCCGGGTGCCCCTGCCCCTCTGGGGCTGGGGGACATTACCGTCGGCGTGGGGGCTGAGGAACGTCTGCAGCGAGGCGGGAGCCACGTCGCCGTCACCGGTCGGGTCTTGCGTCGACGCCGCCTGTTAATTTCGGTTCGCGCGAGAATCTGATCGCACCAATCGACCCGAGTCGCGCAGGATGGGTACTTCCAACCGCGTCGGATATTCGTTCGACCGATACACCCGATGCGTCGCCTTTACGAAGTCGGCCTTCGTTGCTTCGAAGATATTCGGCACGTAACGCTGCGGGTTCACATCCACCAGCGGGAACCACGTACTTTGAATCTGAATCATAAGTCGATGGCCGGACTTGAACGTATGCAGCACATCCTGCAACGGCAGCTTCACGAGCGTCGGTTCATTCGGCGTGAACGGTTCCGGCTGCGAATGGCTGTTGCGGAAGCGACCGCGAATCACTTCGCTGCGGACCATCATCTGATAACCGCCCAACGGTTTGAGCTTGGGCCAATCGTCGCGTTCTTGTTCGGTCGTTGGCGTGTCGTCGGGTAATACGTCGATGAGTTTGACCACCCAGTCGGCGGCGGATTCGGAGGTACTGACCCAAAGTTGCGCCGTCATCGGTCCGGCAATGGTCAGCGCTTCGGTCAATGGCTCGGTTTGATAGACCAACACATCGGGTCGTCGGCTGGCGAAGCGTTGGTCTTCGTTCATGTACGTCTTGGGCATGCGCAGCGTAATGCGTTCGGTAAACGGCACCGGATGTTCCGGATCGCTTACGAACTCATCGTATGCACCGTTGCCTTCTGTCGGTGACGCATTCATGCGCAGACCACCATTGGCCGTCGTGTAGATCGATTGCATTCGCGCAATTGCCGGCGGCCAGTCGTCAAATTTGTGCCAGGTGTTGCTGCCCGTGTCGAACATATTGGCCTCGGCCAGTTGCGGCGATGGGGCGTCTTTCAAATGGTGCTCGAAGAAAGGCACCTCGATTTCTTGTTGGTAGTACGTGCTGGTCTTCGCACCGTAGTGAATATCACCGAGCCGGTCGCCGTCGGTGCGGGCCCAACCGCCATGCACCCACGGCCCCATGACCAATGCATTGCTAACGTTCGGGTTCTTCGCTTCCGCCGACTGATAAATCATCAACGGGCCGTAGAGATCTTCCGCGTCATACCAACCGCCGACCGTCATCACTGCCGGCGCGACGTTGTTTAAGTGCGGCAAGATGTTGCGAGCTTGCCAATACGCGTCGTAAGTCGGGTGCTCGACCATCGCGTCCCAGAGCGGATTGTTGGTAAGCAGACTTTGCTTGATATGCCGCAGCGGACCGATGCGATGATAGAACGCGTAGCCATCGGGTGTGCCGTAGTCGTAACTGCGAAAGTGCGATTCGGTGAGGCCGTCGCGGTCGTGTCCGAAGACGGCTAAGAACGGAAAGGCATGCCCGAGGAAAAACGCGCCGTGATGATGGAAGTCGTCATACCACCAATCGGCAATCGGCGCTTGGGGTGATACGGCACGTAGCGCGGGGTGGGCATCGATCATGCCCGCCGCCGCGTAAAAGCCGGGATAAGAAATGCCCCATTGGCCGACGCGACCGTTGTTGTTGGGGATGTTGCTAATCAACCATTCGACCGTGTCGTACGTGTCGGTCGATTCGTCGATGTCATTCGGCCCACGCTTGATCGCGAGATGAGCGCGCATGTTGTCAAAGCACCCTTCGGACATGTGCGTGCCGCGCACGTCTTGTTCGACGAAGATATAACCGCGTCGCATGAGCTCGGGATTGAGACTAATGCGGTCGGGGTATTTTTCGTCGCCGTAAGGTCGGCAACCGTAGGGCGTGCGCATCATCAGAAACGGATACTTCTGCGACGTATCGCGTGGCGAGAACACTGCCGTGTGCAACTTGATGCCGTCGCGCATCGGGATGCGAAACTCGGCCTTGCGATAATGTTGGCGGATATAGGCTTCGCCCTCGGGTTGGCCGCAGCCCGTGTTCAAGCCAAACAGAACGATGACGGCAAAACCCGTTACGCGTGCAATCCGGTGACCCAGCTTCATGATGTGTTGCTCCCTGAATTCGTTGGGGCAAGTGTAGGCAGACCGGCGGCGTAGGCAACCGATCCGTGTTTAGCGGCGTTCGGCGGCGCGTTGCAACACGATGCCGATGGTGAGTAACAGCAGCAAAATCATGCCCGAGACCTCCCAGCGGGAGCGGTGGAAACGTAGCCCCGATCTTGCAGCGATGCTGACAATCGACAAATCGCACGTACGGTCGTATCGTTCCGACTCCCATTCTGATGAACGGTGGGGCGGCCTGCGGTTTGTTTACAAAGGGAAGCGTCGTTTGTAATCGCAGAAGATTGCCGATCGCAAGATGGCTTCGTTATCGCCGCAGGCAATCAATCAGAGCCGCGCCCGTCAAGGAAGCGGGGGCGTCAGAGGAGTTGTAATCCTTCTGTAAGACACGCGGAACTAAGGTACCGAACGCAACAGTCATGAACCTTGCTGACTCGAAAAAGAACGACTGGCAACGCGAATACCCGTTCGCGTCGCACTATTTCCAACGGCCTTCGGGGCGCATGCATTACGTCGACGAAGGCAGTGGCGCGCCGATCGTGATGGTGCACGGAAATCCGACCTGGTCGTTTTATTATCGTGCGTTGGTCGAGGCGTTTCGTGGTTCGCATCGTTGTATCGCGATGGATCACATGGGCTGTGGCCTGTCGGATCGCCCCAGCACCTATGACTACGATTACCAACTGCGCAGTCGCGTCGATGACTTGGAAGCGTTGCTCGATCATCTCGGCTTAACTGAGAACGTTACGCTGGTCGTACATGATTGGGGTGGCATGATCGGGCTGGGCGCGGCGCTGCGCAAGCCGGAACGCATCGCCCGCTACGTGATTCTCAATACGGCTGCGTTTTTGTTACCGCCGGGTGTGCCGTTTCCTTGGCAGTTGGAGATTTGCCGACGCGATTCGGCGTTGGTGCGAACGTTGGTGCGCAGTTGCAACTTGTTTTGCTGGGGCGCTGCCATCGGCGGCACGGGTAAGGGGCTTAGTCGCAATGCGCGGCGTGGTCTGATGGCTCCCTACGATTCGTATGCGAATCGACTGGCGGTGCACGAGTTTGTTAAGGATATTCCGTTAACGCCCGACCATCCGAGCTACGAGACGGCGTTGGAAATCGATAACGGCTTAGTCGAAACCGTGGGTGACAAGCCGATGCAGATTTGCTGGGGTTTGCAGGATTTCGTTTTTGACGGGCTGTTTCTGGCCGAATGGCAACGACGGATTCCACACACAAACGTTGAGGCGTATTCCGATGCAGGACACTATGTGTTGGAAGATGCACCGCAAAGAATTATCAAGGCGATGAAGCGATTGTTGGGTATTGATTAAAGGCTGGCCAAACTTCCCCAAGCCCCAAGCCCCAAGCCCCACGACTCAAGACCCAAGTCTCAAGCCTCAAGCCTCCAACCCATTCCCCCGCGGTTTCTCCAACAAATACCACAACGCCGAATTCACAAACGCGCGGTCGCGCGTCAGCCCCATGTGATCGCCCGGCAGAAACGTCACGCCAGTCCACGAGAGCGGTGAGAGCAATCGCGGATAATCCACGCACTCGCGTTCGTCCATCAACGCACTGGATCGCAACACGACTTTGTCGCCGGGGCCGTAGTCCGTCACCTTCAGCCGCGTTTCGTTGGGCGTCATCATGACTTGCCGCGGCGTGGGGTAACGGTCACCTGCGAATAGATACACGCTCACATCGCCTTGAATGTCGGTCGCCGAATCGATCGACTTATGAAATGCCTTTGCCCGTTGCAAACACTTTGTCAAATGTTCGATGCCGTGTTTGCGCCGCGCTTGCGGCGAACTTTCATCGGGCAGCAACAACCTCAATCGCTCGTCGGCGTTCTTGCTGCCAAGGCCCCAACCGTATTCGACCCACGCGTCAGGGTCGTAAAGACCGTCGAAGACGTCCCCCGTCGTCGACAAAACAGCGGGCGCGTGACGGACGCGCGGCATGAGTTGATAAATGGCCGGTAGCGTACCGAGCACAGCGGCGTCGAACGCGGGCGTGGCGGGGCTGGCTTTTAACCCTTCGAGCATCACCTTGATCGCGTTCATGCTGCCGGCGTTGGGTGTTCCGCAAAAGATGGCGTGGTCGGTCACGGCGGCGCCGGCCCACGTTAACGGTGGTGCCGAACCATCGGGTCGCAAGATTTCGCCACCGTAGCGAAGGTAATAGCGCAACAGTAGGCCGCCCATCGAATGCGTGACGATGTCGACCTTCACGTCTTGGTTGTCACCGCGTTCTTCGGCGACGAATTCCCGCACGGTATCGATGAAGTCCGACAAATGTGCCGCGTTTTGATCGAGGCTTACGCGCCAGTCGTACGGAAACTCAAAGCACGTACCGATGGCTTGCGCGCCGTAGTCGAGATCTTTCTTACCGAGCTTTTGATTTGGTTCGAGATAACCGCCGACGCCCAGCATCTTGAGGATGGGGGCGTAGGTGCTCATACACATCTTGATGCCGCCGAAGCGAAGTTCGAGCGTGCGCAACACGCCGTCGGGGCGCAGCAACGGTTCGACTTCCCACAAGCCTTTACCTGGTACGACCGGGTGGCAAATCAAACGTGCTTCTTCACCGAGTTCCTGTTTGGCAAAGCCCGCTTTCTGACCGCCCCAGTAGCAGTGACCGGTGCTCGGGTGGCTCAGGCGGCTGCCCATTACGCCGGGTATGACGACCACCGGGTTGCGCGAATCCAGCCCTTGTCGAGCGGCTCGCTGATACAAGTCAAACGGTTCGAATAGTCGTCGTCGCCAAAGCGCCAAGGCGGTCTCTCCATCGTTGGTGTGTTGGGCCGCCGACTATCTTACCCGAGTTGCTCGCGACCGCCCGCGCAAGAAAAAAAGCCGCTTGCAGATTTGCAGGCGGCTTAGCGTTCGATGTTACACCAATCAGTGACCGAACGAATTAGTCGTCGAACAGATCGTCAAACTCATCATCGAAGTCGTCATCCAGATCGTCGAAGTCAAAATCGTCATCATCGTCGTCGAAGAACTCAAGATCGAGTTCGTCGGCGAGATCTTGCAGGCGATCGCAGCCGGTGTTCAACGCCAACGGCGTTATGATCATCGTCATCGTGAACAGGGCAGCCAGCCAACTCGTTACGGTTCGTTTGCGATACATCGAATCACCTCTTGGGCTCTGGTGCGAAAAAAAAAGGCACGATTGCGGGATGGTAGCGCCGCATCGTGCCGTTCTCTATGGTCTTAAATGATGATTTAAGCCGCGTTAGCGCCGTGTTCGACGATTCCAACGTTGGCGTCGCATCAGCAGCACGCCGACGGGCATGGCCGTTAGAGCCAACACACCCACGCCGCCACAGCTTTGCAAGGCCGACATCAACGCGGCAACTGCATCGCCATCGAAGAAGAAGATCGGGCCGACGTCGTTGAATTCGATATCGTCGATCGGGAACGGCGCACCGAATTCGGGCCCGCCGTAGAAGTAACCGCACTCATCGACGTTTGCCATTTCTTCATCGCTAAAGAATATGGCCATGCCGGACATCGTGGGGGCATCGCGATCATCGATGTTAACCGTCTGCAACCCGATATCGGATAACGCAAAGACGCGATCGCCGATGACGCCCACGCGGCTGACTTCGCCGACGTGTTCGAAGTTACCACGACGCGTAAGGCCGTCGTCGCTGAAGTCAACGAGTTGCACGCCATTGGTGCAGCGGGAATCGGCAAGCAAAATTTGAGCCGTGGTCGCTCCGCTGTTTGGGCTGCTCGCGTCCGATGACGGCGGCGGCGCACCATCGTCGCGATCGAAGTCATCCTCGAAACCGAATCCATCGTCTTCGGCAAAGTCGTATTCGTAATGGTGATACGGCATCACGATCAGGCCGAGTTCGTCGATGATTTTGAAGGCCTTCTCGTCGTACGTAGCGTTTGACGACGTGTACGATCCGGGAGGGCCCAGAATCACGCGGCTCAGTTGCGTCGGCAACGTCGGGTCGGATACGTCATAGTAAGCAATTGCCGGTCGATTACCGTCGGTATCGTCAATGCCCACGGCAATCAAACGTTCGCCGCGCGGTTCGATGTGCGTCGACCAACCCGGCACTTCCAGTTCGCCCGTGACCTTGGGGTTGGCCGCGTCGGCCAAATCCAAGACGAACAGCGGATCGACACGTAGAAACGTGACGGCATAACCGCGCACGCCGTCGAAGCGCACGGCTTCCAATGATTCGTTCTCGATGATTTGCACTTCGGCCAGCGGCTTGACGTCGTCCATATCAGACAGGTCGTACGTGAACAAGCGCACTTGCTGGAAGCCGAAGCCCCACGATTCGGTCACGATGCGAAACGCGCCGTCGTACGCATCCATGTAGAAGCGATTGCGAATGTTGCCCGGCACGGTAAATGCATCACGCAACGTGATAGCACCACCGGCGTCGGAGATATCGACGATCTGCACGTCCGTCATTTCTTCGTTGTTGTTGAAGTCGTAGCTGTAGGCGGCGGCGTAGATGGCCGTGTTGGTCGCGTGTAGGTAGAGGCCGTCGCCGGGGATATTGAGCCGATCGATCGGTTGCGGATCGGCGGGGTCGGCGACGTTGATCGACGCGACGAAGCCCTGATCTTCCTGTTCGCTGCCCGGGGCGTAATAGTTGTAATAGCGATTGACGTTTGTGCCGATCACGTAGATCACATCACCGACGCGGCGGCTTTCGTTGGCATAACCCACGAGGTTGATTTTGCCTTGTTGCGTCGGGTTGGTGCGGTCGCTGAGGTCAATTACCGCAAGGCGACTGCCGTCAAACTCGGGCGGGGCGATGCTGTCGTTGGCAACGGCCACATCGGCAACGACCGGTTCGGCAATGCCGGGCTCGTCAACAGCAGGCAAGTCGATCGCACCGCCGCCGTAGTAACCGTAGAGATAGGAATCGGCGCTGGTGATAACGAAGGCTCGATCGCCGACGACGTAAAGCTCAACGCCGCGACCGCCCATGTTGAGCTGGCCGATGACTTCGGGCTTATCCGGATTGGTGACGTCGATGACGAGCAGACCCTTGAACGGGTTCAACGCGTACATCGTATTGTCGACAACTTTGATGACGTCGGCTTCTTCGATGTCGCGCAACACATCGTTGGTGCCGCCATCGGTCGCGTCGTCAGCGGCGAATTCACCTTGGCCAGCGGCGTCACCACTTTGCGGTGCGAGCGGGGCGGGATTGGCCGACGGCGGACCACCGATCTCTTCGTTGTTGAACTGCGTGCTGCCGACGAGGTTGTTTTGCAGGGCCGTGTCGCAAGCGGTTGAAGCCAGCAGGCCAAGCGTTAATAGAGCGGTGAGAGCAAAGGTTGCCGACGTGGCGGCAAGGCGACGGGTCATCGGTCGAACTCCAACAGGTAGTCGTTCATTTGTGCTATGCAGTGCATGTTGCCTACGCCGTACACAAACGGGTGCCCCATCCTTTGCGGAGCAAAGGGTGGGGGATCGCGATTCGCAGCGCATCTTGGGCGTAGTGGGGCAAACAGAATTTCGGGGGCTCAACATGAAAAGTTCCTTCTTGGCCGGGCGAGGCAAGACCGACGGGGCGGAAAGCGAGGTGAGGGTGCCGCACGCGCCGGTTGAACACGTAGTGATTATACACCGCCCCCGGGTGTCTCGAAAAGGGGCGGGCCAAAGAAGTTTTGATGGGCTAAATTGGTTTACCGGGTGTTAACATGAGGTGGCCGATCTAAAAGTTGCTACGGCAATCGGGTAGGTCGGGACATCGACGCGACGCACGGAATGGCACCTTGGTATTTGGTATCTTCTAAATGGAAAGCGACCGTTGGATATACGACGAGATCTACTGCGCCCGCTGTGGCGTGCATGTACCCGTGTTTCGCGACCTTGCACCGCCGGAGCAGGCGGTTATTGACGAGCTACTTACGCCAATCAAGGTTGTTAAGGGTGATCGGGCCATTGCCCGGCTGACGGGCCTATCGTTACGACAGGCGCAGATATGGGCCGAGCATCGCAACTGCGTGCATGAAACCAAAGGGAATTGGTCACCATGCCCTGCATGCCAGCGCTGGTTGAACTCACGAGAGGCGCAACAATGTTTGCGTTGCGGTGCTAAATGGCACGGTCGTGATCGGCAGGACTTCATTACGCCGCCGGAAGGGTTACGCGAACCTTGTAATGAAAACTCCGCCGAGTATCTGGTCGGCGAACTCTACCGTGCGTTTGGCAAGCGCGACGACGCGCGGTTGCGCAAACTGCTCGACCAAGATGTGGTTTGGATTCAAAACGAGGGCTTCCCGGGCGGTGGTGGCGAACGTCGCGGCGTTGAGGCAGTCTTTGAAGAGGTCTTCGGCAAGTTCCGTCGCGAATGGCGCGAATGGTCGGTCGAAATCGACGCCATCAAATTGGTTGCTGATGGTCGCGTGTTCGTTGAGGGAAGTTATCACGGGACGCACGAAGTGACCGGTAAGTCGATGACTGCCGCGTTTATCCATTTATATACGGTCGCAAATGGCCGTATCACGATGTTTAAACAGTACGCTGACACGCGCGCGATCGGGTTAGCGATGGAGTAGTCTTATTTGCAAAAGCTCATTCGATCGCTTCAAGCGGTTCGCCGCTTCTAAACTCCACGCAAACCCATAGCTCGCCCTGCCAAGGTTCCGCAATCTGCCGTAAACGGCTCATCACCGCTTCGAGGGCCAGCCCACCCAACCCGGCACCGATTGCGGGCATTGCAATGCAGTTGATGCCCATTTCGTCGGCCATCTTTATCATCTTGGTCATGGATGTTTCGATATCCGCCAGCGTGGCTTTGGTGCGCCAATGCGATTGCGTTCCTAGGTTAAAGATGCCGCGATCCGGTTCGGACCAATAGAATACGTCACCGGGAACAAATTCATCGTTCTTGCAGCGTCGATGATATTCCTCATACATGGCGGGCCAACGGCGCTTAAATTCGACGGCAATCCCCTTTCCCATCGCGCCGGCGCAATTGCAGCCGTGGGCCAACGCGCGAATCTCAGATTTGAACAAATCGCCGCGAGCGCGAACGACACCCATGGTTTACCCCCATTTAACTGGCGTGCATCGTAGCAAAGCCACAGGAAATCGGCGTTAGTTGTAAACAACGATCCACGCATTGATCGCCGTCGCTAATATCAGCCAACAGGCATAGGGCACCAACATAAATCCGGCGGCGGGGCGCAGGCGGGCGTAATGAAATACCATCCCAATGACGACGATATCCAATACCAATATGTCCAGGAGCGCCCACCCGGGTAGATGCAGCGTGAAAAACAGCAGCGACCAGCCCACGTTCAGAACCAGTTGAACGCCGTACCAAGTGAGCGCCGTCTTGGCCTCGCGACCGCAGCGGGCGACTTGCCACGTGGCGAACGCGAGCAGCAGGAAGAGCGCGGTCCAAACGGGCGAAACGACCCAGCCCGGCGGTTGGAACCAGGGCTTATTGAGTTCGTCATACCATGGGCCGAAGCCGAGCGAGGTGAGCCAACCGCCCAAGCCCAGCGTGACGATTGATAGGAACGCGAAGAGGGCGAGCAGGTCGAGGCGGCGGGTGGATTGGCCGGTAGATGAGGGGACGCTGTTAATCGTGGTGGTGTCCATGGTGAAATTCTAGCGCGACCAAAGGGCCGGGTTAGCCGTCAAAGTCGCGAAACATGCAAACGAGAGTAAATTCGTTGGCGGACGATGGCGAGCGGATCGCACTTCCGCTGCCGCATAACCTTAGATAACTCATCGTGGGTGCCATGCCGACCCAAACATAGCGAGCTTGTCTGTCGATAGATCGGTCATTTACGTCGGGACCACTCGAATGCGAGACCAACTAAAAGGTCGGCATGCTTCTTACGCGAATATCTTAAACTCAAAAATGGGTCCCAACCGGTTGGCAGGTGGTGGTCAACATCGACCCCGTTATAAATTCAACGTATCCGCGTGTCTAAAGCATGCCGACCTTTTCGTTGGTTGGGCGTTTAGATGATCCCGTGGTAGGTTCCGCATTGAGTGATGCACCGCATTGCTTCGGTTGGGTCTGCATGGCACCCGCGCGAATATTCTTAATCCATCAATGCAGGAAGCGCGAGCGACATCGACCTGATTTGCGACGGATATTCCGGTGCCCACGGCATTTCTGCCGGTCGCAAATGGCCCGATTTGTCTTTGGCGGGTCTGCTGTCGTACCAAAAAATATTTTGTTGATACTCAGGTGATTCGACATCGACTTGTTCCGATTTGCGAAAGATGTTCATCGGCAGTGGCGTAGTCGGGTCGTCAAACTGCACGCAACCGGGAAACAGGTCGGGAAGTGAGTCTGATGAGAAAAGCGATGACAGGTTGTGCTCGTCAACGTTGTAAGTTGCGACCGCATTCGGCCCCAGCATGTGTAACTTGAAGCCATCCACTTCATTATTCGGAACGGCATATCGAGTACCGTCGACGACAACGACCGTCATGCCTGAGCCGCGGCGGCTTGCTTGAGCAAAGCGTTCGTGCAGGTTTGCAAATCGCTCGAATGCGTCATTATTGTTTGCGGGTGCGTTCGATCGCGACGGTTCATCACCGGGGCCAACCCAAATGATTACCGCGACAAAGCCGACCAGTGCGAGCACCAACATCGATTGCTTTAGGTTTAGTTTGGTCATGGTTCGAAACCCTCGCAGAGATCGCCTTCCGTCACCGCGGCATTATACCCGAATCATCTGCGGTTACGGTTTGCGTCCTAGGCCGCTACGGACATTCGGGTGTAGCCCAAGGCAATGCTGCGGCGCGGTCTGCTGGAAAAACTCTGGCGCAAATCGCCGTTTTCAGGCACGACACGTCGGCTTTTAGAAATTTTTTCTGCTCACGCGGCAGATTTGAATGGCTCGCGGGTACATCCCCTTGAGCCGACAGCCAATTGGCCTCGGCCACCACAGGAGGTAACCGTGAATCGTCATTTTTCTGAACCCACCTTGCGCGCGTTCCCCGCGCTCGCCCGTCGGCGAGTGGGGAAGGCATGCGCTTCGTATTTCAGTGCCATCTGTTTGTTGGTTGCAATCGTAAATGCCGGTTGCGGCGGTGACGTCGACCGATTTCTTGCGCTCATCAATTCCACCAGTCTGATCGCCGGAAACGATTCGGCATTCATTTACGCACAGTCTGAAGCGGCACAATGCCCAACGCCCAACGGCGGATTGTTCGGCGAGTCGTTGCAACCGGCGTTGTGCGACAGTCTCGATCCCAACCGCGAAACGATGCGTTCGCACATGTTGCGGACGTCGGGAT
>JAUIHO010000054.1 GCA_030432035.1 Phycisphaerae bacterium | reverse complement strand
CTGAAGGCTCGGTACATCCCACGCGCGTCTTCGATATCGTGAAGCGGTTTAGGAAGGCGCTAGACAATCACACGTTCGCCAGACTTGGCCCCGAAGCGACGGGCTATCTCACCATCAGCGGTGGGTTGGCATCGTACCCCGATCAAGGCACGCTACCCGAAAACCTGCTGGAAGCTGCCGACAAGGCGCTACTGCAGGCCAAGGAAGGCGGTAAGAATCGCTTCTACGTGGTTGGTGGTGGTGAAGTTGATTGTGGGGATTAGGTCGCACCGATCGACACAACTCAATTTTCTTGTTTTTAACTCCTTAAAAATAACGACGACTGCAAGCCCCCCACGGAACCTGCAGTCGCCGTTTTGAAGAAAGTGGATTCTTTACGGCATCGAGAGCGCGCTAACGAACGGTGCGATATCGCGACCGTCGACGGTGTCATCCGAATTGAAATCCGCCAAGCTGCAATAGTTGTTGGTCAGCAAGCGATCAACGAAACCAGGGATGTCATCCATCGTGACGGCCAAGTCACCGTTGAGGTCGCCGGTCGCGTCGCACGTATCCGGCAAGTCGTTGCGGTTGCAATCGAGGGGTGCGTCAAGCCGGATTACGCCAACGTTTAATCTAAATGAACTACCGCTACCCGAAAATCTTGTTGCAAAAACCAAATTGCTTGCGTGGGCTCCAACAGCGTCGATGTAGTAAGCTGTAACCGGCACAACTTCCGCTAATTGGTTTTCCAAACGGCGCCGGAAACGGTCGCCGAGAATATCGAATACCGCAGCCAATTTGTTGGCAATAACAAGATTCTCGGTTGCCGCTACGATGCTATTGATGCCGTTGGCATGTTCTAAGGATGTTGTATTGAGTATCGAATCCGACAATCTCCAACTATCGCCCTCGCGCCGATAGAGATAAAGTCCGCCCCGATAGCTTTGAGAGGAAGACAGCGGTCGAGATTCCACCACCAAACGATCTTCACTTAGCAACCGCCCGCGCCCAAAGAACACGTCATTAGCAAGATCAGGATTGGTCAAAAGCGCCGTCTGCTGATAGCCGGTTTCGGTTCGCTTAAAAATCGCCGCCATGGAGCTTTGATGAGAGATGCTGGTGACCGCAGAAACCAATACCGTATCTCCCAATAGATCGACAAAAACGCTTCTCCATAGAAACTCGCCTGACGGATCCTGATTCTCGGTAAGAAATTCTTCAATGACCCAGCCCTGTCCATCAATACGCTGGAATACCACTGCCACATGCGGCGACTGGGCAACTGCCGTAGTGGCAGACGACACCAAACGGCCATCATTCAGTTTGATAGAAATTCCAAAATCAACTGTCGGACTGCCGTTAGGCTCTACATTCGATGAAACGAGAATGTCATCGAATACCCACCAACCGTTTTCGCGCCGAAAGATGACGATCTCTCGCTCGTCTCGCTGACCGGTGCCGTTTTGATTGATAAACTTTGGATGCGAAACGGCCAGCAGGTCGCCGCTGATTGACACCTGCGACCCGAATTCGCCAAACTCAATTGGTGACGGTGCCTTGAGTACCTGCACGATCGTCCAACGGGTATCTCGCAGTTCGTAAATCAATACCCGACCTTCGTGTACGCTCAGGTCGTCATAACGTGGTAAGCCAACCACTAGCGTTTCGCCCTCGATATCCAATGTGCGACGATCCAACTCTTCGTAGCCCACCGGTATATCCAGGAGTTGTGGAACAAAACCCAAGTCGCACACGTCAAGCGTGCCGTTGCCATTGCAGTCCATCTCAGACAACTGGCATTCATCAGGAATCGCGTCGCCATTGCAATCACTGCTAATTGCATCGCCGTCCACCAGGCCGAGATCGCATTCGTCGAGGATGCCGTTTCCATTACAATCGCGCTCGGCCATTTCGCAGGCATCGAGTCGCCCGTTGGCATTACAGTCAATTACGGATTGACCATCGCCGTCCGGATCTGCGTCGATGAGCGCGCACCGGTCAAGTTCCCCATCATTATCGCAATCGTTGGCTAAGAGATCGTACACGTGGGCATCGCCCCAGAATTGAATTTCATCGTCTATATAATAAAGGTGGAAATCATTGCCGATGATCAATTGACTGTCATCAATCGCGAGACCAGAGCCGCTGAAATAAGGACCATTCGCCCTGTCGATACGATAATCGCCCTGATGGTGCCAGACACCACTGGACAACTCAAAAACACGTGCAGCACGAAGGCCGTTCCTGGCCTCAAATGAAACCGCTATGCGATTGCCGGAGATTGAGACCTCTTCCCCAAAATTGTCGGAATCGTCAATGTCCGGTGCCAACAAGCGTTGTTCCAATCGAAACTCGCCATCTGGTGACCGATGAAAAACTGCCGCTTGCACTTGTACCTCTGGAGTACAATTCGTTTGGCTGTATCCCGCGACTATTCGATCCGAATCGATATCGATCGACTTACCAAATGAGCCCCCGCTGCACAAATCGATGATGGGCGGATTAATAAATTGCACAAATTCCCATCCTGACGTATTGCGCTGCGCAACAAGGATTCCATTGCCGCCGGCGGATGCAGAGGCGCGTACGCCGATTGCCGCAGTATTGCCATCGATCGCAACCATTTCCGCCTGAGCGATAGATAAATGCGGAAACGAAAGGCTCGCCGCCATCTGCCACATGCCCGACTGATACTCAAAAATCTTTGTCGTTGGCCTCGATGCGACAATTAGAGAATTGTCTGTTAAATCTATGGCGTTGCGAACCGAGCCATGAACATGCGGCTCTTGAAGAATCTGCTCTAACTGCCACGTACTGTCCTGCATACGGTAAATGTAAATGTATGCGTTGATTATTAGAGGATCTAAACCCCGCGCCGCAACCGCCACGACGTTACCGTGAATTGCCACATCGATACCGAACTCGCGTGAAAACGGAGGCTGATCGACGGTCAACACCGTCTCCACTGTCCACACACCTTCGATTTTTCGGTATATCAACGCCCGTCCCGGCCACGACACGCCGGTAGCCTGCGGTACATCGCTACTTCGGGGCGCACCAACAATCGCAACGTCGCCATCAATGTCCACACTGGCGCCGAGATCCTCTCGGGAAGCCACGGATGTTTGCGTAATTGATGTTAAAGAGAATTCGGCATTGGCTAACTCAATTGCATCAGCCGCTCCGTTACCGTCGCAATCCTGCGCAAACGATTGCTGCTGAGTTAAAGAGAGTACGCAATGTACTACGACATAAATTGAGATGTGTCGGCGCATGTCAACCACTCCACGATGAATAATGGATTTAACCCAACCCGAGTTAACGGCCTAACGATGGCTCGTAGGCGGAAGAATTACTTCTTCTTGTATTCCGAAGAGTTTGACGTGCAATAAGTTTGTAAGTTCCCGAGATTTCTAAAATTATTTTGGCAGACTAAGTGGATGGAGGGTGTCGGCAATGACTGCGAATTGATTGCTTTACAGTGACGTCAATACCGATTCTAGGGGGCGTTGGCCGACGCGAAGTAGTTGAAGGTTGGAAAGAGGTTTATATGCCGTGTTTGTAACTCTCTTCTGGGGATTAGATGTCTTCGGACCGCCCTTGATCATTGGGAGAGGTTCGAATCCTTTGTGGGTTTATTTGGGCTGAGGTATTCCAAACTCCGCCGAGCCAGATTCACCGCATCGTGGCTATGCCGGGCCAATTCCACGTTTACCGTGCCCATGTAGTTAACATCGTTTAATGCTTGCAACACGGCGGCGACATCCAAATCACCGTCGCCGAACGGTAGATGTTCGTGCACGCCCACGCGCATATCTTCGATATGGACATTTAAAAGTTGCTTGGCAAACACTTTGATGCGGTCGGCTGGCGTGCCGTCGCTTAGGCAATGCACGTGGCCCACATCGAGCGTTAGACCAAATCGCGGATGGTTGAGTGCGGCGCTGAGTTGGGCGAACTGATCCATCGTTGCGACGAACATGCCCGGCTCGGGCTCAAAGGCAAGCCAGACGTCGTGCCGCACCGCCCACGCGAGCAGACTGTCGCATTCTTCCGTCAACAAGTCGAAGGCGTCTTCATCGGTCAGATCGTCGTCTTTGGCACCGGACCAAAAGCTAACGGCTTCGGCATTGAGGTATGCCGCGATCTCAATCGCGCGCTTTAGGAAGTCGACGCGTCGTTGGCGATTCTCGTGATTGGCCGTGACCAACGTGGGCCAATGCTTATGCCACGGGTCGAGCAGAAACCGTGCGCCGGTCTCAATCACACAGCACATGTTGCGCGCTTGAAGGCGTTCGTGTACCAAGCGCGCCTGCTGCCAAAGGTCGTCGTCAAATGGATTGAGGGCGTGATAGTCGAGCGTGATTGCGACTGAGCCGTAGCCCAACTCGGCGAGGATATCGATCGCATCGAGCAGTCGATGATCGGAAAAGCCGTTGGTGTTGTAGCCGAGTTCGAATGCCATGTAGGTCGCCCGCGTTTTGTAGCTGTACGCCGCGATGGCACACTATAACGCAGTTGCCGGTCGGAGGTGCAAGGCAATATTGAAGAAGTTGGCGCCCATTAGCGAATACGACGTCGAAGAAATGTGCTCGCTTATATACGCGATTGGTAGAGAACCCTCACCCCGGCCCTCTCCCTGCGAGGGAGAGGGTGTCGCTGCCGTTCGCGGTATCCCCGGCCCGCTTCACTTACCACTTAACTCATTCACCGCTCAAGTTTCGAGTGCTGGTGCCGATTTACGTGGAATACACCCATCGCCCCAGCGCCATCGCCGGTATCAGGAATGCAAGGATCACGACCGCCGCGAGCCATCCGTGCGGGCCGGCTACGAGCAATGCGTCGAACACGACGATCCCGAGGATAAAGACCTTCATCGCGCGGCCGACGTTCTTTGGGCTCGGCGTGCGAATTGCCGTTAGCGCTTTGCGACCTACGTGAATGAGAAACGCCATCCATAACACGAGCAAAAAGTAATCGCCCGAATATCGCTGCGACGTCATCGTCGTATCCGCGATGAACAGGCCCAACGCTGCCACGGCGATGAGAATTCCGGCGGCACCCGTAACCAAACGCCACCGCGAACTGGTCTCGGCCTCTTGCCGACCGAAGTACGTTAACGATGCGACGTATAGCCACATGGCCGCGATCGGAAGCAAGCCGTCATTCCACCCCAGCCGCCAGCCGAGTGACATGCCAATCATCAGATTCAACGCGCGGCACAGCCCCATCACAGCGGGCCCCGCGACCGTTGCCTTCGCGAGCAGGTTGTAAGACGCGATGGCACCGACCAATGCGAGGCCAACCAACAGAAGCTGCAATAGGCTGAAACTTGCAACGATGTTGGCAGACGATGATTGCAACCATCCCGCGCCACCGACCAACGCCAAACCCGCAATCAACAAGACGGCCATCAATCGCCGCGCCGCCGACATCGATACGCGCCCCGATGGCAACGGCCTGTTCGGTCGCTCTACCCGATCGACTTCGACATCGGCAACGTCGTTCAGCGCAATGCCGAACGCATATAAGCATGCCGACGCCAACGCGAGCAATGCCAAACCGGGCGAGAAGGCAAACGCCCCCACCAGCCACGCCCCCGCCAACACATCCGTCATGGCCGTGAAACAATTCGGCAGACGGACGAGTTCGAGCCAAGGCTTGATGCGATTCATATTTGGGAGGCCACGCTAAGTAGATGGTCGCGGGCGGCGGCACCGGCCTCGTCGGGATTGTCGACGAACGGATACAGCTCGACGGTGATCCAACCGTCGTAGTCGGTGGCGCTAATGGCGGCGAGCGTCGCGGCAAAGTCGATCGCCCCCGTCCCCGGCACCAAGTGATGATGCACGCGCGACGCGGCGATATCTTCGGCATGATAATGACGCGTATGAGCTGCCATCTTCGGCACCCAATCCTGCGGCTCTTCGCTTACGCAATACGCATGACCGATGTCGAAGTTCAGCCCCATATAAGGCGAATCAATGCGCTCGCGCAATTCCAGATATTGGTCGAACTTCTCTATGAGCAATTCGGGCTCGGGCTCGATCAGAAGCGGCACGCCCACATCTTCCGCATGCGCGATGACCGGCTTGAGCATTTCGACGAACAGGTCCATCCCCGCCGCATACGTCATTCCGTTTTCCAACGGACCGCCCGGCTCGGTCGTAATGCACGGCGCGCCGAGTTGTTTGGCCATGCTCAGGGCCGCGATCGTGTGGTCGATTCGAATACGTCGATAGTCGCTATCGGCTTCGATCCAGCTTGGGTGCCAATATGGCTGACGCGGGTCGCCAACCTTGTTCATCATAAAGGCGTTGATGTTGGAGATTTCGAGCCCGAGTTCGTCGAGAACGGCGCGGACTGAATCAATCTGCACTGGGCCGACATCACCCGGCCAAAGGTGCGGCGTATCGGCCATCAGTTCGACGCCCTGATACCCCAACGCCGCCACGCGCCGCAGCGCGTCTTCGACTCCGGTCCGCATGTAAGCGTTACAACTGTAAGCGAGTTTGAGATTCACGAGCGCAGTCTATTCTTGCGGGGCATATCGACAAACGTAGTCATGTAGCATGGCGATCTGTGCGGGAAACGCGTGTTCGGTTACGTCCATCGGCGATTTGAAAAAACTCGCCAGATGCGTCATCACGCCGCCGCCAACATGGGCGGCATGGTAATCGGCCAACCGCGCCAGGTCGATCACCAACGGTGCCGCCAAGATCGAGTCGCAACCTTGCCACGTGAATTGCAACGTCATCGGCGTGTTGAGAAAGCCGCGAAAGCGCACCATATCCCAGGCCGTTTTCCAATCGTGCAGCGACTCGACGTATTCGATTGAGGTACGCGATTCGGGCGCGCCGCCGACAATCGACGCGACGACATTGTTCTTCGTGCCGATCTTCGACGCTTTGTTTTCGGCGTCGTTCAGAATTAAACCGTCACCGTTACCGAGCACGTTATGCCCGACCCAGCTATCGATTTGCAACGCGCGTTCGCGGAACATCGGTGCCAGTGCTGTTTTAAGTAGCGTTTCGCCCGTCTTACCGTCGGCCCCCATGATCGGCACGCCGTTGGCGGCAGCCAACTCGCGAATTGCGGGCAGATCGGCAGCGAGCGACGGCGTGAAGTTGACGTACGGCATGCCCGCTTGAATCGCGGCAATAGCATAGAGACTGCTCGACGGCAGCGGCGATGATTTTTGCGGCAGCTTCTTCTTTAGTGCAGCCCACGTCTTGGGCGTGCCGGTCGTTGCAAACACCGGCTCGGTCGACGCGACGTTCATGACCACGACGCGCTCGAGTCGATGCGCATCCTGAAACGCGCGAAGGTCGTCGATCACCAACTTGATGAAGCGATCGGCCGTGACCGCCCGGCGCGACGAACCGCGCGACGCGAGTTGCTCGATGGCCGTGCCGCAGCGCAGCGCTTTACCGGGACGGATGTTTTCTTCGAATCGCTTTAGGTCACTTGCGGATTTTTTAAGAATCGTCGGGCCAAACAACCCGCTGCGGTCGGCCAGTTGCGCCGCCGTTTCCATTGCGGAGCGTGAAGAAATCTCGTGACCGCCCAAGACGATTTTTTCAAGTGGGCGCAACGGTAAGGAAGACACCGGCGCGCGTTCCGTGACGAGTCCTTCGGTCGTAGCAAGCTGCTGCCGAATGGCCGACAGGCCGACGGCTATCGTCGTTGCCACGTTGCCCGCCGCGCCGATCATCCAAAGGCCGAGTTTTCCGCGAGGCGATTTCAATATGACTCCGTATTGGGTGTCGAACGTTTGTTTGGGAACTGCATCGTCATGGGCGTGTGGGGTTAAGCCAGAAAAATCAGGGACTCATTTCATCGGCAACAAACCTGAATCCTTGCGTTCGCGCTTCTTTTGGCAATCGGGCGGCTGGTGAATCAACATTTTCTCTTTGCGACGGCAGCAGTGCCGTTCATTCTCGAGAGCTGACGGCCTGCCAATCTTTCAATCGAATTTCCTACGCCATCTTGCACCGTCGCGAAACGTCAACGCGAGGCTGAGCGACGCCTTGTTGTCGGACACCACTTCCTTGTCGATTACGACTGGCCGACTGTCGCTGCAGGCACAACTTTCGCGCTTAACGCTTAGCACTAACCTACAGCATAGCAGTCTAGTCGGCTCGATCGTTGGTGGTACCTGTGCTAGGAGTCCGCGATTCCCAATCGGCAAAGCCTGCCGTCCGAAAATAAAAAAAGACCGCAAAGCGGCCTCACCGAAAACTCGGATTTTAATGCGCGACCAGGGAATCGAACCCCGAACCCGCTGGTTAAGAGCCAGCTGCTCTGCCAATTGAGCTAGTCGCGCTCATCGAACGAACGCAGTATTTAACGACCAATATTCGAGTTCGTCAAGCAATATTCGCGACGGTCGCCCCGCGAATTGACAAAGCCCCCCACCCGCGCCAAAATCCGGGATTCCTGCGGGCGATTAGCTCAGTTGGCTAGAGCGCTTGGTCGACATCCAAGAGGTCACTGGTTCGAGTCCAGTATCGCCCATTCGAAAACCCCTATAAATAAAGGCTTTACGGCATATCTGAGTTAGTCTAATTTTTCGCACTGGGGCCTAAACTCGTCGGGGGTGTCCTAAACGTGCCGCGACCTAACAAGATGTATCAGGACGCTCGCGGTCGTTGGTGTTCGACCATCAACGGCAAGCGCCATCGGTTCGGTAAGGACTACGTTCGCGCGTGCCACCTGTTCAAGCTGGCCAAGATCGAGGCGGGCAAGGAAGGTCCAGTCGACAATAAGCCGCCCTCGTCAGTCGGCGGGGTCATCACGCGTTGGGCAGAACAATACGGCACTGAGTTCTCTGGTTACGCGTTGGTGCATTTGGGGGACGCATTTGGGTTGATGCTGCTGGTCGACGTTCCGCCCGACATTCTTGGCCGGTTCGCCCGATCGCTCGAAAAGAAGAATCTGTCTCCGAAAACCGTTCGAAGCTACTGCAATGTGGCCGATCAATGCTTGCGCTGGGCAAAGGATCAAGGCTGGATAGCCGTGGACCTGAAACGCCCGAAGTTGAAAACCCCCAGCAAACGCCCGCGCGACTTCGATCCGAAGAAGTTGTCCAAGATACTCCCCAAACTCAACCCGCACGTGCGCCCATTAGCCATGTTCATCGCCACGACCGGATGCCGACCGGGGGAAGCCTGCCCCCTGCGCTGGGATCAGATCGATATGCGTGCCAAGATCGCGACGCTGCGCGAACATAAGACGGCATGGAAGACGGGCGAAGATCGGACAATCTACTTGCCGCCGGCTGCGCTGGATGTATTACGGGGAATCAAGCGGAAGGGCCGGACCAAGTACGTGTTTCCGTCGTCCCGGTCGCCGCATTACACCGTGGCCGGGCTACGGGCGATCCTTCGACGGCATGATGAAAAGCTGACACCCTATTCTTTGCGCCATACGTTCGCGCAGGTATTGAGCGAGTCTTTGAGTTTGCAGGACTTGGCGAAATTGATGGGTCATAAATCGACGGCGATCACCCGCCATTACTTCGACGTGCGAGATCGGCGCGCGATCCATGTCGCAGAGAATATAAAGCTGCCTTATACGCAATCTGCTCCTCAGCAATCTCGCGCTCGGAAGGCGTCAGGCTCTTAAAGTGTTCCCCGCTGAGTCGTTGTAGATCGGCTTGCAGAACGTCCGGATCGAAGCGAAATGGGCTGTTCGGCGATCCAAGGCGTAACGGGTGCAACTTGCCTTGCTTCACCATTTTGCGGATCGTGTCGGTTGAAAGCCCGAGTTGCCCTGCGACTTGTTTCGTGCTCAGGTATTTGGTCATAATCGCCCCGCCTTCACCTCCTCCCAAACCTCCTGAGCCACAAGCCAGCGTAGGTCATCATTCTCGTTTGCCATGATTCCGACAACTGCCAATATGCTTGCGAATCTAATCCCCTTCGCCTCGCAAACGTCATAACACGCATCGAGCGAGCGGGTGTAGTCGGTATAATCAGTTTCCCCGATGACAGCGATTGCGCCCTCACGGTCAACGGCCACAACTTTATCACCTCTCGCCTCCGCAATCCCACGGTTGACTAAGGCTCGGTTGGCGGGGGTGTCAAGCATTGTCGTTGTCCCAAGGTAAGTTCGGTTTGATTTCGCCTTCGTAGTTCACACCTACCGTCATTGTTGTTTCCTTTGGCTTTGGGCCGATGTAAACAACCTCATCCCAATTAACGCCCTCATCGAAACCGTGCTTAAAGCCGTCTTGCCATTCCTGATTAAGTCGCGCACGGCACTTGAAGTCCTGAATCATCGACCCAACTAAGCCGCCGACGAACGCGGACAGTACGCACACTATGATTACCTCACTCATCCGCGTCGTCCTCCGGTTGCTGGCGCGACAGTCGAGCCGCCATAACGCCCATCATGTGTTCCAGTGAATGCGTTTGACCCATCACATAGAGCAGCATTCCACCGATTACCAGTAATGCGATAAACAAAATTGCTACGACGATCCACGCTAGTTCCGGCATCATTCAAATCCCCTCCGCCACCGCCAGTTGGGCGAGGATGTCGCAGGCGGCGAGGCGGCGTGCGCGCTCGGCATTACCTCGAATCACTTGTTCCATTGTTGCGTACCATTCGCCGTTCCACGCTTCAAACCGCACAAACGGTTCTTTGTGTCCTTGCAGTTTGGTGTGGTTAGTAAGAACCCATGACTCAAACACTTCATCGCACAACCGCATCAGGGCGTCGGTGTCATTTGGTAGCACCCACAATGGGAACGATGATTCACCGCTTGGGTGTTGCATCGTGACGGTTACGCCGTGGACGTGTTCTTTAACCGAAAAGCCTTCCGCCTTCTCGCACAGCCATCGCCATTGGGAATCGGTCGGGGTTCTAAGTGTTGTCATGACAAGTTCTCCAGTAAGGCGTTCAGTAGTATTGGTTCGCCTTTTCCGATTGCATCGAATATGTCCGCAATCCTTTTGAGTTCAATACGCCGTGAAACATCGTGGCGGCTCGTGAACTCTTCCGCGTCCTTTAACAACTCACGCGACTTGTACGCCGCGTTTTCCTTGGCTCGTTTACTCAGGTCCATCTACTCCCCCTCCTTCGCTGGCTGCGGGGCGAGGGCTTGGTCGATGATGGTCAAAACTGGGTTTGGCGCTCCAATGGGCCAAGTGTCTCGGTACTTTGTCCGTATTTCCGACAACGCCTCCCGCAGCCGCGTGTTGTCGGCTATCACAGCCTTGATACCTTCCTTTATGCCGTCGCCTTCAAACTTCACGCCGGATTGCAATAATAGGGTCGCACATTCGAGTGCGTACTGTTGCTCTCCTGCCTTCCACTTTTCCAGTTCCTCAATCCGTTGGTCGCGGGCGGCGAGGGCTTCTTGCATCAGCAATAGCCCGACCGTGTGGCCGTTCACTTCTTAGCACTCGCCGTCGTTCACCGTCGTTTCAGCCTTACACTTATTGCCTTGTCGTTCGTCAATCATCTGCATCTCCTTACTCCGCTAATCCAGTGTGCGGGCGGTGCTTGATTTGCTAATCCACCTTAGCGTCGCAATGTTGCATGAGACGCAGCACGGCGCGGTTAATGCCAATATCTTCCGACAATTCCACGCCGTACCTGCCCACTAACCTCTTAATCAAGTTTTCAACGTCGCGTGATAACGGCGTGCTATCCATCACGAACGCCTGCTCCATCCATTCGATTGTCAACTGCATTGGTTCGTCATCCATCTAATCAATCTCCTTATCCACATCTGAAACACATTTTGCGGGAATGTGTATGAAGGTTAGTTAAGCCCAGCCAATCGTCACAAAGCTGAACAGCCAGCAAATCAGTTCGTACAAACCAATGGCGATAACGCCTACGATAACTGCCGAAACAACTAATCCGCGAAAACTCGGCCCAAAAGAACCCATGTCATTCTCCTATTCGCCCATCACGGGCGATACGCCAATCTTTGTTGACGCCTACCTTTAACATGGGCCGTTCGCAGCGCCATATGCAAGGCAGGGTTTAATATGGTTGCCCGGTTTCACCCACCGGGCGTGAGAGCCGCGATGCAAAGCTACGGATGCTGCTATCACCCGCAGTTCCCCTAATGGGGCACGGCTCTAGGTTACCGCCCAAAGGTGTAGGCATCATTTGGGCAGACAATCTCACCCAGCAGCCCAACGCCGCTGGAAGTTTGAGGGGTGCGGGCAATCGAACAGCTACGACAGGTCTACCTTCGTTGGACCTTTTAAGCCTGCTTTCGGGCCTGTCTTCTATTAGCAGGCGCTGTATCACCTAAACGGCTACAGAGCCAACTTCAAATCCATCTGTTCGACCGCCGCACCCCAACAGCCCCGCAACACCGTTAGGCGCGGCGGGGCGAAGTTGTTACATCCACCAAAGATTTCGGTCGCTTGTCATCTGCATCACCTCCTTTCGTCAATCGCCGCGAGGGGCGAGGGGGTTATTGTTCTTTCACGCAGCAGGGGGCGGGGCAGTCAGGGTGAATGCTCATGCAAAAAAGCCAAACCCCGAATGCGACTATGGTCACCATGCCAAGGACTAGTCCGACTTTAGTTTCCTTATCCATCCGCCACCTCCGCCTTGGGTAGTAGGTCTTGGGCGATGAGGGCGTCAATTAGTTGCCGACCATGAATCTGCTTAACCTTATTAACAGACTCAATATCCATTTCTGGTGGCCATGCTTCGTGTTGGTACATCTCAGGCGTAACGCACTCCCTCAACACCTCATCAATCGCGGCGAGGCGTTCGAGGTCTTTGGCAGCATGGCGAAGCCAGACCGCCCTATCACTGCCGCGTGCCATGTCATTCGCCCAACTTCTCAATCGTTCCGCATCCGTCATTTCAAGTTCTCCACGGCGGCGAGGAAGGCTTGGGCGTTCTTCTTGCGTATATGCGGAACACAGCTATGGACGTTATCGAAGTTAGACAGTTCACTAGCAATTGCATCCACCACCGGCACTAACGATTCAAACAAGTCGGCGATTGACTCTGACCATTCGTGCCCGTCGCGCCCCTCGGCTTGTATTTCTTTAGACGCCTCTCTCAAGTGAACTATCTGCTCTCCCAACTTCTTCGCGTGGTCAGTCATGGGGGTTTTCTCACTCACCGTCTTCACCTCCAGAAACAAGCGTTGCGTGCGACACCCACAGTCTCCAGTCGGCCTTACTCATAGTCGTTGAAGCAACGCCGAAAGCACTGGACATAACGACGGTATCCCAAGGGGTCACGTCCAAGACGCACCGACGTATCGTCTGGCCGTATTCTTCAAACTCATAAATCTGTCCGGGTATCGGTTCTTTGATTGCATCAGTCATCGTGCTTTTCTCCTGCGTTAACAAGCGTGGCGGTGGCGGACCATTTAAGCCATTCGTCAAGTGGCTCTCGCTCTTCACATTCATTACCGAACCAAAAAAACTCCACCCAACTTTTTTTATTGGGGGTAATTCCGATGGCTACGACTTGGCGAAATTCAATTTCGTCGCATTCGTCTCGTCCTCTCCACACCTGTCCGGGCGCTGGCGGGGTTGGGGTGCTCATGGCAAGTCCTCGCGGCGGAATTTGGTATAGCTGTAGGGGCTGTGCGGCCCGTACCCCATACCTTTTCGCCAAGCGTCAGATTGTTTTTGCTGTTTTCGGATTTCTTGAAGCGATAAACAGAAACAGCGAACCTCGTTGACGCCGTAAACAATCTGATCGCCATCGAAGTATGCCGGTCGTCCATTCAACGTGTGCATGTAAATCCACTTGCTTTTCTGCTTGCTCATGCTGGTATCCTTTCACCGCGTTCCCACGCTTCGGAAAACTCTTTGATGTCAAACCATTTGTCTTCGACGATATGGCCGATGGCGACAAGCATTCCATCTTTCCGACAAACACGGCAATAAGAACCTTTCAACTTTTCCCACGAATCAACACCAACGGCACGGACAATTCGGATGATTACTTCCATTCCGTAGCTGGTGCCGGGACGGATGTCGTCGGGTTTGTGCTGTTTGCAATCGAGCGGATAGCCGCCAAAACCTTGGTACAAGCCGCCCATATCGATACCGATACTGAACGTGAATATGCCGTGGTCTTCGTAGCCCAGCACCGTGTTATCGATCTTTCCGTTGATAATTTCTTTGCTCATGGGTTAGTCCTTTCGCTGCGGCGTGATTACGCTCAGTTCAACGTGTAGTGCCGGCGCGTCGCCCCAGTTCTTTTCTAGTTTCTTTCGTGCGATCTGCGAGTCGTTGACATAGAAGCCCACACTCTGCATCACGTCACATACTTGCTTCGTCAGGTTGTCTAGGTCTGGCGTCGTATCCTTCGGCTTCATGCCGACGCGATTCTTCTTCGGCTCGGCCTTGCGCCACGGGTAGATGAAAACCAGCGACAGCGACAGCGGTCCTTCAAGCGGCTTTGGTGGTCGATGTTCGGCAATCAACGCCGTTAAGCCCTGTGCGTTTCGCTTCACCTTGGCGTCGGGAAACGACCGCTTACCGCCGAAGCGTGTTGACTGCTTCGGCTTTACTTGGAATGGGACAGTAAAGGCGATGGGTTTCACTCTGCCCACCTCCGATGCACGCATACGCGCGAGCCGTCGCGGCGTTGGTTGGTTACTACGATTTGGTAAGACGCCTTTAATTCCGTGAACCGCCCGCTCAGGGCGTGAAGTTCTACGCCTAAACACTGGGCCGCTTCCTTCGCGGTCGCACCGTATGTGCCACGGTCATCGAGTAGGCGAAGTATCTGCTCACGTCGCACCTGTGCCGTCTTGGTGGCACGCTCAAACGCCGCTTCGCTCTCCGCGTTCCCGCCGTGCTTGTTCTCGCACGGGTCGAATAGGGTTGGTTGGGTCATGCTGCGTCCGTCTCCAATCGACTGGCCAGTAGGCCAATTACATCATTCGCTTCTCGGACAATCCGCTTCTCCCTCTCCGACAAACCCTGAATGAGTTCTTGCAAACGGTTTCGCCACGTATAGCTTTTGATGTTGATGTCGTTCTTTTCGCAGAACTGTCTAATTTCTCGTAACGTCTCGATGTCCTTTTCGAGGCTCCGGTTTGTTCGTCGCACGTCTTCTACATCACGGTCGTACAACGTCTTCATTCGCTTACTTACCTCGTATCCAATGCTGTGAAACTCTCCCCGGTTTTCGAGCCAATTCTTCCAATACTGCGCTCGATCCTTCTTCTCATTAGGACGATAAAATTCGCGAACGATCTCAGCACGACACATGAGAATGTACCGAAACAGCGTTTCAGGAATTTCTACTTCTCGATGAGGGGCTTTGCGTTTGGTGAACAGTCGCGACCCTGTTTTTGCTACCCACAATAGACCGGCTTGCTCTGGCAATTCGTCCTTTTCGATCAAGCCGGTTGGACACACAAAATAGAACTCGTTACATAGCCCGAGGTAGTCCACCCACTTCCGGTCATTCAAAAAATCCGAACGACTGACTTTGATTTCGTACCCGAACGTCGTTGGGTTAGACCAACTTTTCCGCATGGCCCATCCGTCTAGCCGCAAATGGTTGACCAACTGTGTCGGACCATCCTTGCATTCGGACACGAACACGTCTTTGGAATGCTTTGCCGCTAACAATCCGGTGACAGCTTTTGCATCTATCCGTGAATCACTCATGCTTCACCGCCTGTCTTCCAAGTCTTTCTTCTTCCGAAAACTCTCCCACGTGCATTCGATGATCTCGCCAGTCTCGATGAGGCGGGAAACAATCGACGCGCCGGCGGATTCTCGAAACGCCTTCTCTGTCAGATTCGCAATCGCAATCGTGTCGGTCATGTCCCCGTATCTCCGGTCGATGATGTAATTGAACATCCGGTCTTCAAACGCGGTTTCGCCGCGTTCTTGGCATTCGTCGATCACAAGCAACTGCGGGGAACAAAACTTCTCGATCACCGACCGTTCCGTTTCCGTGCTGCCTTCCTTGTACGTCGCTCTCAGGTCAACAAATATGTCCATCGCACGCACGTACAGGCATGGCCGCGCCGCCTTGTCGCCCAACTGGTGGCAGCAATAGCGAATCGCCTGCTCGGCAATCTGCGTTTTGCCCGGCCCACGGGTGCCCAGTAACGCAATCAGAAACCCTTCGCCGATCTTGCTGATTACGCGGTCGCGGGTCTTCAACCATGCGGCAGGGCTAGATGCGTCGTTGATGATCTCTTGCGCCCGTTGATGCCGCTTGGGGATGTTGCTTTTCACATACAACCCGCGCGTATCAATCGGGTGACCACTTGGGTACGTCCCCGAGATCGTCGGCAAACTCTCGGCTACGGCGCTCGGCGCGTTGTTGTGCGCCTCGCGTACCGTTGCCGCGTTGGCCCGTGACATGCGGTGTCGTTGTTCCCGTTTGGGTGGCATGGTTGCCGCCTTTCGTCTTTTCCTTATCCCGGTTCCATATCCAGTTCTGTGCTTCGTCGAACGTGCGAGCACCGCCCTTAATCGCTTCCTGTAATCGCTCGGCTGCCAACTTCTCGCCGCCGTTCGATGCCAGAAACCTGTCGAGCTTATCCCGCATGCGTCCGCTGCGACGATGCGGCCGCACCCCTAGCGTCGTCAGTGCGTCACTCCACGCCTGATGATCTGGTGGTGGTGGTTCAGCGCCGCCAGCCTCATGGGATTGCAATTTTCTTTCGTCGTGCTCGCGCACTGGCTCACCTAGAAGCGTTTGCTCGATCCAGTCAGCGTCCGATGGTCCATCGCGCGGATGACCGCTCTGTTGTGGTACCGAGACAACATCCGTTTGCGTGTCCTTCTCTGCTTTTTCTCGATCCCGTACTTCCTTGGCCCGTTTGGCGTTTACGGCGCGGCGCTTGGCGGACTTACTGAAATTTTTGTTGAAGCCGCATATATGCACCGTCTGGTCATCGGCGATCGTGAGCCATCCAACTTGCAACATAGCATGCGAAAACGTCGAGCATGATTCAGGGATAACAGGTCTGCCCACGATTTGATCGATACCTTCGAGTTGTATGTCGGTCCGGTGCGAGGAGCAGTGTTCGTCAATCCATCGGAACCAAACTGCCGCGCGCCCCATTACGTCATAAACTGAAAGGCCGGTGAGGCCTGCAAGCCTAATCACATCTGGATCGTCCGGATGTATGCGGAAGATGATGTAACGTGTCGATGATCCCATGTAACGCCAATCCTTGGCCTTCTCTACAATCCGTTTCGTTTCTTTCCCTTACTTGCCGCAGTGCGCGCATACCGCTTTCGATAGTGAGCGCCTGCCCAACTCCGACAAGCTGACCGACCGGCAACAATGCTTCTCTCGAAACAGGTAGCCGCCTTGCGCCAACTCGTCGACGTGTTCCCAAACGGTCGTCTTGCTCAGTTGCATTACCGCCCCGATCTCATCGAGCGACGGCGCGACGCCGTTGTTGTTGGCGGTCATGTCGTGAATCGTGTCGAGTATTTGTTGTTTGCGGGGTGTGAGGGTCACGCCACTGACTCCAATTCAACATACCCATTCAACTCAGACAAGAACCGCGACGTCGGTTTCACGGGAAACTCGAACCCCTGTCCTTCCATGCGTTGCCGCTGGCTGTCTTCGGTTTCGTAATGAATGAACAACTGCTCGCGTGCCCGCGTGATCGCCACGTATGCGATGCGGCGTTCTTCTTCGATGTCGCCCGATCGGACCGCACCCTTTACCGGGTACTCGCCCTCGTTGAAGCAAGGGATAAACACCACTGGCCATTCGAGACCCTTGGCCGCGTGCGCGGTGATAAGGGTTACGGCGTCCTTCTGTCGGATGTCCTCACCCTTTTCGTTGTCTGTTAGGGCTTGTGCGCGCATCAGTTCGCCGATGCTCGCGCCGGGCCGTGGCTCAAGGTCTGACCACGCATTGAACGCCTGATGGGCGTCCGATCCATGCCGCTTCATAAGGCATTCCATGCAACGCAAGGCGAACACACTACCACTCATGCGTTTGTTGCGGGCGTCTAAGACAAGCCGCAACATTTCCGACTCGTGATAGGCCGCGAACATGGCGTTACCGATACCGTCGCCTGTTCGGGTGGCGTACGCTTTCAACTCGGCCCACTGTGATCGTTCGATGCCGATCTCGTCGCGGATCAACACTGCCGCCATTTCGTCGTGCGGATTGACCGCCAAGCGCATGCACGCGCCGATCAATCGGAACGCCGGCGTCTTCTGTCGGCTGTCCTTTGATGCCACGCGTTGGTACGGGATACCCGCGTCGAACAACTTGGTCTGGATATGCCCGAGGGTGGCGTGCCGTCGCCCGATGATGGCGATTTCGGCGTAGCTGTAGAACGCGGAATTGAGTTCTTTGATTGCGTCAACAATCCGATCCGTGTTGCCCGGTAGTTCGGTCACGGTTCCCGGTCGTCCGGTCTGGCCGACCATCGGCGCACCGGGGTCGCCTTCGTTCCGTGAAATCAACAGGTTCGCCGCTTCGACGATGTTGTCGCCGCAACGGAAGCAGTTTTCGAGGTCGTACACCGCCGCGTTCTTGTCCTCGATCCATGCGTTGAGCATGTCGGGGCGTGCGTCCCTGAATGAATACACCGACTGCCTTAAATCGCCGACAAGGAACGTATGGCACCCGCTCGACAATCGCTCGTATAACGAGAATTCGACGCTTGATGAATCTTGACACTCATCGACGAGTACATGCCGGAAGCGTGCTTGCAGTTCGGCCAGTACGTGCGGGTGCTCGTTTAACAGTCGGTCGCATTCGCGGAGGATTAAACCGAACGTCAACGCGTGCATATCGCGGCATCGGTTGTGGAATCGGTTCACCAGCTTATCGAGTTCGTGCTGCTGGCTGGCCGACCATGCGGACTTGTCCTTGCGTCCGTACTCGGCTTCGAGGTATTCGCTCGCCTTCTTGGCGCTCAACCCCGACCGCCATCGCAGGCTTTTCTTTAGCCCCTTCTTCGCCCACTTGGCCAAGCCTGCATCGACAGCGCACTCGGTCATCAATGTTTCGACGTCTTCGGGCTGGATGATGCTGATACCTGTGTCCTGATAGCCCAACAACGGCCCGTACAGTTCGACGATCCGTAACGCGATGCTGTGAACGGTTCCGATCCACATGCGGTCGAGGTCTTCGCTTCGGTCGCCCATGCGGTCGGCGATACGCTTCTTCATTTCGCTAGCAGCGCGACGGGTGAATGTGAGGCAAAGCACTTCACTCGGATCGATACCCGAATCGATCAGATACATCGCGCGGCCTGTGAGCACGAACGTTTTCCCCGAGCCTGCGGGCGCGAGGCACACGACATGCTGGTCGTGAGCGTGGATGGCGGCGAGTTGTTGTTTTGTGGGTGTCATTTTTTATTCGACCTATTCACGTCCTATTAAGGCTTACCCGTCTTTGCTTTCTTGATCTTTCGAATGTGCCGCAACGCTTCTTCGAACTGCTCCACCGTGAAGACACGAAAGTGGCACGCCGCTGTAGGAATCCCCATCATGTGCGCCAAGCGGTTGTAAGCCGCGCGTCGAGTTATCCCCCCTCGCTTCCAAATCGCATCAAACTTTCGATGACACCGGCCACGAATTTCGGATAACTCGTCAGTTACTTCGTGCTCATGCCCCCGAAAAGATCGCATCACACATCCGGGCCTTGGGCATGAATAGTGCGTTCCGTTCTCCATCTCATATGGAACCATTTTGATTCCATGCGTTTTGCACAATCGTTCGACCGCCACCTACTCCCCCTTCCCTGCGTACGACTTATTGCCTTTGATGTTGCGTGAGAAAAACGAACCGATACTGTCCGACTTCATCATTTCTTGGAACGTCAAAGCGGGCACGTTGTAGTAGTGATACGTCTTCGGATTGCCCTTGAACGTGACGTGCAATTCATTGGCGCTCGCGTCGTATCCGACCGCTTCAATATTGCTCGATTTGACGGGCTGCATGTTCATTTCTGCTCCCCCAAGAACTTGTAGACATCTCGTAGAGTTATCCACACTCCAGTTAGAAGAAGGATTGCGCAAATCGCAACAAATGTTGCAAGCGGCCATATTGCTAGCAGTATCCCGACCACTACCAATGCGTTTACGAATACGCTTTGTTTCCAATTCATTAGCGTTCTCCGTGTTTTGATGCCCATGCCCGCCCGGACGAAGGTGTGGCGCACCCTTGGGGGGACGAGCATGGGCGACTGACGGCGGTGGGACTCGAACCCACGACTTGCGGCTTAAAAGGCCGCTGCTCTACCAACTGAGCTACGCCGTCTAATCCCGCCCACATCACGCGGTGCCGATCGGTAGGTCGGCAGATGTGGGCGGGGGTTAACTCATCCTTTCGTTTGGGCCTATTGCTCCTGATAAATCAGGCCACCCCGCCCGTAGCACAAAAGGTTTTTCTAATTCGCTGGCGTTAGTTATCGCCTGCGATAGGTGAGGTGGATGCACGATTCATCACGCGGCGTTCGCCGCATCCATTACCGATTCGACGGCACCCGCCGCCATGTCGATCACATTCCATCCCGACGCAGCCGCCACCGGCTGATACGTCGCGATCAATACGTTGTCCAAATGGCATTGCACCGACTCGATGGCACCCAACAGGGCCAGCATGTTCTCGGTGTCGATTTCCCCGGCCTCAATCAACAGCAGTTTCAATGGCGGATCGGCGAGGATCACCAACGCATAGGCGAGGGCGGCGGTGAAGATCGCCGTTTCTCCACCGCTCATCGCCTCTATGTGCACCTGCTGATCGTCGAACATCCATCCCATGCGGAAGACCACCTTCTTACCCGTGGGGTTATCGAGTTCGATAAACGCCGTCAGGTCGTCGGATACGCCTTTCAGGAACGTGTTCATGTGGTCGATCAATGGTGCGACCAACTTCTTGGTCAACACTTCACGCTGTACCTTGATTGCCTTGACCACCAATTTGCCTGTCTCATGGCGTAACGTGCGGGCCTCGGCGCGGGCTTGGGTTTCGACGATCTCTTGCGTCAACGTCACCGACTTCTGCTTCTCAGCCAGCCGTTCTTGCAACGCTTCGATGTCTTCCTCAACCTTCTTGCGTTCCGATTCGAGGTAGTCGACGTCCTTACCCTCCCCCGCTTCCACGAGCGCGGCGCGCTTACTCTTGTCGGTTTCGAGCGTGGTGTTGATTTGCGCGACGCGATCATTCGCCTTGTTGCGTGCCTCAGCGGCGTTGCGAATGCGGTTAACGAGCGCGATGGCCGCTTGTAGGTCAGTGTTGTGTTGTTCGATTTCGGCTTCGAGTTCGGCGCGACGTTCGTTGTCGGCCTGCGCCTGCTTCAACTCGTGCTGTGTTGCTTCCAGTTCCGACCGTTTGGGTTCGATGTCACGCAACGATCGCGCGACTGCCAGACGTTCGTCGTAGGCTGTGGCTGATTTCTCGTAGGCGGTCTCGGATGTTTTCAGATTGTGGACAGCACTTTCCGCCTGTTCGGACGCGGTGGTGATTTGCAGGTCGAGCCCGTCGAGTTCTTCACCCGCCGTGTCGATGTCCGCGTTAATCGCTACCCGTTCTTCCTGTAACGATTCGAGGTCGGTGCGGGCCTTCTCGGCGTCGAATTCTTCGCGGTGTTCCGCGATGATGTTCTGCACCTTGCGGACCGTGTTGCCGACATACTGGTCGTTGACGACTTCGCCCGCCTTAAGCGCTTGATCCAGTTCTGACAACGCGTTCTCGATCTTCGTCAATGGGTCGTTGTCGTGGCGGGCGAGCTTGATTTCCAAGTCGGAGATTACCCGCGCGATGCCCTGCACCTTCTCGGTCATACCGCAATGGTCGGTCGTCATACTCTGACGCTGGGCCTGCAACTGCTCCAATGCCGCCGACGCTTCCTTGGCATCCTTGCGGGCCTGCTCGCGCGCCTGCTTGGCGGATTCGAGGTTTTCAAACGCCTGTTGTTCGACCGCCTCGGGCGTGTCCGATTTGCACTCGGCCACCCGTTGTTCCATCCGCGACAACGCGGCGGACAGTTCGGTTACTTCGGCCTGCTTCGCTTTCAATTGCTGTTCGATGTCGGCAAGGTGATTCAACTCCCCTTTCGCCGCCGCCAGCTTTTCGCGGATGTTCGTTTCCTTCGCTTCCGCGACCGACAGCGAGATACCACTGTCGAGTTCTTCCAACTCGGCCAGTGTGTCGTTCAGGTTGTCCAGTTCGCATGTCAACTTCGCATTGCGGGTGTCGATGTCATCAATCTGCTTATCCCGCTCCCGCATGGCCGATGCTTTGTCGATCAGGTTGTCGCGGGCATCGTTTAAGTCTTTGATCTGACTTTTGATGGTGTCGATGTTTCCGGCAACCGCGCCGATCTCACGCTTGCGGGCTTCGAGCTCATCCGCCGCCAGCCGTGCTTCGCGGGCTTCGCGTTCGGCATTGTTGGTCAACTCGACGGCACGCGCGAGCGCCGCGCCGATGGCTTCGCTGGGGTCGCCGGTGATGTCGTGCTTGATGGTTTCGAGAAAGAAATTCAGCTGATCTAATTGGTTGTTGGACAGGTATTTTGAGAGTTGCTGATAATCTTCTCGTGATTGCTCGACAGTCGCCGGTCCGATGTCTTCATGTTGGCGGCAGAACTCCAGCGTCAACTTCCACAGTAGTTTCTCAGCGTCAATCTTGCCGTCGCCACCCGTCGCCCTGCCGCACAGGTCCACGACGTAATCGCGTCGCTTATCGGGGCTCATGCCGAAAAACTCTTTGCTGGCATCCCACATGGGTGCGAATGATCCGACGGCACTGTGTAGCTGTTCCTCGGCTTCGCTCTTTTTCAGCTTCGACTCACCGCCGATAGCGAGCGTTTGCTGGGTGCCGTCGCCGGTCTTTTTCAAACGGCGCGACCATGAGAAGCCGCTGTCGAGCGTGACGCCCACACTGCAACCGCGCGGGCCTGCGAGCAATGCCGTCGCGTCGTTCTGTTTGCCCAGTTTGGTGTTGCCTTCGCACGCGAATTGCAGCCCGCTCAAGACGGCGGTCTTACCCGATCCGTTGTGGCCGGTGAGGATGTTCAACGTATCGAGGTGGATTTCGCGGTCGAGGTTCTTGAAGTTCGTCAGCTTGATGGTATCGATCTTCGTCATTACTTGGTTTCCTCTTTTAGTTTTCCGCCTTCAGCCATGTACCATGTGTTCGCCTTAATTCCATCCTCACCTACATACCCGGTGACGTAGCGCCAACGTTCCGCCTTTTTATCCCACTCTTTCGCAATAACAGCCCCGTTCTCTCCTGCGCGCACACGACTGGCTACAGCTAAGCAGTGTTCGCCATCGCACGACGCTGATGTGTCAGATCCATGTGCGAATGCGGCAGACCTGTCGCCGTTGCTTGAGGCGGCGGAACTGTAGCCGTTGCTTGAGGCGGCGGAACTGTAGCCGTTGCTTGAGGCGGCGGAACTGTAGCCGTTGCTTGAGGCGGCGGACCTGTCGCCGTTGCTTGAGGCGGCGGACCTGTCGCCGTTGCTTGAGGCGGCGGAACTGTAGCCGTTGCTTGAGGCGGCGGACCTGTCGCCGTTGCTTGAGGCGGCGGAACTGTAGCCTTCAGCGCGCGACGCGCCTTGTGATGCGTGCTCAATCCATGCCCGCGCACCATCGGACACCATTGCAAACGCAGCCCACCAATCCCCACAGAACAGAACGTTGGCCTTAGGCACTTTGCATTTGTCGTGAATGGCGACTACATCTTCCGGGGCTGCCTCAAAAACAATCCACTTGCCTTGATAGTCCGGGAGTTTTCCACCGCGACCGATCCCCCACGGCCACCCAAATAAGCCACCCGATTCGCAAGTTGGTTCAGGACTCCATGTTTTGGGCGTTACTTCCCCTGACTCTGGCCACTTAAAGCCGTTGTAGGATGTGAGGTCAAGGTTCACGCACTTCAAAAGCAACACCTTGTCGCCCTTGTGCGTCCATTGATGGACCGGAGTTATTTCAGTATCGATCTTGGTCATGGTTCTACCTTTGTGCGCGTCGCAGGAGATTTATTACGGTTACTTCCTTGGCGTATGAGGCTTCCAGTGGCAGTTAATCAGAAAACCACGGAGTTCATCGACCCAAACGGGGTCATGCACACCCTTCGCGTCGTTCAGCCACGGATACGCTTTGAATAGACCGGCTGCATTCATTGATCGCCGTCCTGAATCTTGTCCGTTACTGTGTTTTGATGAGTTTCGAAGTGGATAGCCTTGCCCATCAGGATCGTGATCGACTGGGCAAAGCAATAGGCGTCTATTCTCTTCGTCAACTTTTACGATGACGCTTTCGCCTGTAAAGAACGATTGGAAGCGAGGATCAGTCACAACTCCTCCGCCGAACGCGATGATTGTGTCTCGCACGGCGATCTTGTCTGTGATGTAACCGCTTCGACCACCTTTCGATTTCCTGCTCACTGTTACAAATGCCATGACTTACTCCTTTGTGCGCGTCGTGAATAAAAAACTCCGGGCGACGTTACGAGGATTGGTGGCGAGACTATTAACCACCCGCCGACCGAAGTTCTACTTGTTTTGTTTCTTCCTAAGCCGCCATCCTCTGCCGTCCGATGTCGCGGAGTTTCAAAACGATTTGCATAGTCATAAGTCG
>JAUIHO010000303.1 GCA_030432035.1 Phycisphaerae bacterium | reverse complement strand
CGTGGGTTTCGAGGTCTTTGTCCTCTTGGGCGATTGCGATGGCAACGGTATCGCGGGCGTCAAAGTCGTCGTACATGTTTTGCAACTGAACCAGTTGCGTCGCGCAGTAGGGTCACCAAAAGGCACGATAGGTCGAGACGATAATGTTTTTTTTGCCGAGGTACTGGCTGAGATCGACTTCGGTTCCGTCGGCTTGCGGCAGCTTGAACGGTACGGCTTTGTCGCCGAGTTCGAGTTCGATACCGATGCCCCAGGTGGACGGGCTCTCGTCAATGCGGGTTGGCTTGGCGTCTTTGGTCAGCGCAATGGCCATGCGACGACGGATGTACCAAACGTCTGTGTTGTCGGCATCGGTTACGTATCCGATCAGGTTGACGGCGAAGCGATCGTCCTTCGACGGTGCCTTTGTGATCTTGAATTCGAAAGACGTCTCGCGGCCTTCCATCATTTTTTCTTCGGGCGGTCGCAAAAAACCGTTGCGGCTTAGATTGCGAATGCCTTCCAAACGCGGCCCTTGCATCTCTATGCATTCGGGTGCGTCGACTTGCAGGATGAAGTTCGGGGCTTTGCCCGCGTTGCCGGTCCAGCCATCCTTGAGATCGACGCTGACGAAGAGCCGCATCGTCGTGCCGACGTCACGGTCCGGACTGTCAATCCGCATGTCCATCTTGACGACGTCCGGCGGCGGTGCTGTGCCCGCGAGGGAAACGCTAATTGCTAAGGGGATCAGCAAGTTCATAGGCAATGGTCCTTTTCTGAGAATGCGATGATTGAGAAAGCGATGTCGGTGTATTCCCACAATCGCTAGCGTCCTTGCGGCATCATGCGAAAAACCGACGGAGGTTGCAATTAATTTGATGGTCCGTCGCCGAGAGATTGCCGGTCGCTGCTAATCTTGATCCTGAGGCGATGTTTCGTAGCGCTCGCCGAATTGGGGTTGAACACCGCGAGGCGCGGTCATCTCACCTTGCACGAGATTCACTCGCCTGCGGCCCATCACGACTTGACGTTGGTCATCAGGATTTCCGTAATCGGGGGCGAATCGCTCCGGCGCGCCGTGCCCTTGGACCGATGGCGATTCATAGGCGCGTGCCCCCATGATGCACCCGACGGTCGCGGCCCAACCGATGCCGACGAGCCCAACGATGGCCGCGACCCATCGCTGGCTTCGTAGCTTCATCCGCTCGTGCCACGGGCAATCGCGGGTGATGACGGTGCCATCTTGTCGTCGGTATAGTCGAACGCATTGTGGACCGTTCGGGCGTTGCAATAGATCGGCCGCCTCGCGCCGCGTCATCGCGCTAAGGTTGTACACATCGAGATCGCAATGTTCGCAATGGCGTTTCTGTGCGTCGCCGGTCATTTCGTGCCAGTTGGCCGGGCACGGTGATGCGATGTCTATATTGTTTAGCACATCGAGTTTAACGTTGTTGTCATTCACGGTTTGGGCCCTTCATTTGCTCTTGGTTGTGTCACTTACTAACGATGAAGCGCGTGGCGGGCGTAAACCGTTCCAGCGATTTTTCAGATCGCGCGCGCGGTTGCGTCCGATGGGGCTTATCCGTGATACTTCCGGACGATGCGGCGGAACATTCGCCTCAAGACGATTCAATTGACTTGGAAACGCAGCGATGAAGCCCGGTTTGAAAATCGGAACCGAACGCGAACTCAGCTTTACCGTGACGGAGGACATGTGCCCGGCCTTCGACGGCGTGGTGGTGCATCGCGTGTGTGCGACGTGGACGCTGGTGCATTACTTTGAAGTGGCCGGTCGCAAAATGCTGGTGGATTTTCTTGCCGACGGTGAAGAAGGCGTCGGCAGCCATGCGTCGTGCGATCATCTCGCGCCGGCACCGATCAATCAGACGGTACGCGTGGTGGCGACGTGTTCCGCTGTTGATGATCGCGAACTTGTTTGCGATTGCGTCGCTTACGTGGGCGGAAAGAAAATTGCGACGGGCCAGACGGGCCAACGCGTGTTTCCAAAAAAAGTCTTGAAACGCCTGCTCGGGGAGGCATGATAGGAAACCACGATCGGTCGTTATACAAGCCGGACCGTTACGTGTTGATTATCGATGTCGTATTCCATTGAGGGCACCGCCCGATGCCGACTCATTTGCGACGCAGCGCGATGCCGCTGACGATTCGGATTCTCGCCTGTTGGTCGACGGTGGCAGTCTTCGCACTGGCGACGTGCAACTGCGTCGCGCATTCCACGCCCGATCAAACGCAGTTCGTTTCAATCGATGATTTGCGCAAGCTAGACGAACCCGTTGCACGCATCTATGCCGCGCCGATACCAAATCTCGAACACATGGCGGTGCACTGTTGGTTTGCGATAAAGCCTGCTCGTGGTGATGTCGATCGGTGGGAACTCTGGCAGACGGCCGGGGGACCTTACGGGCACGTGCGGCACAACCTGATGAGTATCGAAGGCGACGTAGGCGCAGGCGGCACATTTGTTTTGCGCGAATGGCGCGGTGCGACGGCGGCGACGCTGATTGAGATCATCGTGAACGAATCGCCAAATTACCCATGTCGAGCTGACTACCGTGCGTATCCCGGGCCGAATAGCAACACGTACGTGCAATGGATGCTGGACCGAGCGGACGTGGACTATCGATTGCCCTGCGCGGCGGTGGGCGCGGGCTATAGATGCACCGAATAATCCCGACGGCGACAACGCCTGACATGGTGTTCCATCGCCCGAAATGCCAGCATCAACGCCGCCGCCGCGCCAAGGCCATCAACGGTAACAACATCAGCGTCATCATCGGCATCGACGCGCCGCACAACCCGCCGGTCGGCATCATGTCGCCGCCGTCGGTTTCATCTTCGTCGTCGCCATCACCGTCCGTGTCTGTGTCACCATCTTCGTCACTGGTAATCGTCACTGCGTCGCTTGTCATGGCGGCGTTGCCATTGCCGGCACTGTCGGTGACGGCGTTGGCGTTGATCGTGGCAGTTGCAGAGCCGCTGCCGCTGACGCCCGTCACAATCACGCGATAGATCGTGCTGCTGTCGGCTTCGATGGCGATCGATTCGTGCGACGTGCCGTCGTGGTTGATCGTGATGTCGTTGCTGGTGAGACCGGTGACGGCTTGCGCAAACGTGATGGTGAAGATCAGCCGGCCAAACGCGTCGACAGTCGTCGGCGTGGCGATCGACGTAATCGACGGGGCGGTGTTGTCGATGGTGACGGCATTGCTCGCCGCCACGCTCGCGTTGGTGTTCCCCGCCGTGTCGCTGGCCGAGCCCGCTTTGACGGTTACCTTAACCGTGCCGTCGCCGTCTACGCCGGTGACGTTGACGCGATAGGTCGTGCCCGATTGTTGCGTGATGCTTACACCGCCGTTGGTTGCGCCACTGGTTTCAACGTCAACATCTGCTGCCGCGTCGAAGCCTGTGACGGTTTCGCTGAAGACCACGTTAAACGAGACGGTGTTGGCATTGGTCGGACTCGACGTGACGGTCGTGACCGAGCTGATGGTGGGGCGCGTCTTGTCGATTTCGTATCCGGCATCGGTCGCTGTCGTACCGGTACCTGTGCCGTCCAGCTTTATCGTACTTCCGTTTTGAATCGTGTCGTCATCGATGATGTTTAGACCGATCGTGCCGTCACCCGTACCCGTATTCACAACGACAGCGAACACGGTGTTACTACTGACCGAGTTGGCCGAAACGATGCTTGCTCCGGCGATGTTGCCGGTGGTGACCAATGCAAAATCAGCAGTGCCGACGCCGGTGACAGCTTCGCTAAAGGTGACCGTGAATGTGACCTGACTATCATTCACCGCGCCGGTGCCTTGTCGCGCAACTGAGTCAACCAGCGGGATATCAAGTATTGTGCCGAATAGGTCGTCGTCGTCGCCATCGGTATCATTGTCGTCGGATGCGGTGTTGGCATTGCCACCGATTCCGAACTCTACGTCGCGGCCCGCAACCGTCGCACCCGAGTTGATGTAGACCGCGCCACCCTTGCCTTCGCCGTCGGTGGCATCGCCGCCGCCGTTGTTACCGCCGGTGGCCGTGCCGCGAATGAACTCGCAATCGAATAGTTCAACATGACCGTCGCGGACGAATAACAACCCACCGAGCCCTGCGCCGCCACCGCCAAAGCCTTGGCTGCCGTTGGAACCAGTGCCGCCGTCACCGCCGTGCGTACCGCCGCTTCCACCGGAAGGGCTGGCGCCGCCGCCGTCGTTGCGCCCGCCACCACCACCGCCGCCGCCGAAACCACCTGCACCGCCCGCGCCACCATCGGCGCTTGTCAAGAATGAGTCGCCAGCACCGCCGCCCGCGCCGCCTCCAGCGAATCCACCATTTCCGCCTTGTCCCAAACCA
>JAUIHO010000302.1 GCA_030432035.1 Phycisphaerae bacterium | reverse complement strand
ACGCCGTTGGTGGCGGCGCTGCTGACGTACAAGTTGCCGTCCGGGCCGAACACCAGGCCAAAGGGTTGATCCAGCCCACCGCTGCCGGCGGGCACGAATGCGTCGATGAAGGCACCGGTCGCGCCGTGGTAGCGCAGGACGTTGTCGGTCCTTTCGCTGCTGACGTAGAGGCTACCGTCCGGACCAAAGACCATGCCGCGCGGGAAATCCAGCCCGCCGGTGTTGGTTGGAATGAAGGCATCGATGAACGCGCCGGTCGCGCCGTTGTAGCGCAGCACACTGTTGGTGCCGACACTGCCGACGTAGAGATTGCCATCCGGACCGAAAACCAGAGCCGACGGAAAATTCAGCCCGCCACTGCCGGCGGTGATAAAGGCGTCGATAAATGCGCCGGTTGCGCCGTCGTAGCGCAGAACGTTGTCGGTGCCGAGGCTGCAGACGTACAAATTGCCGTCGGGGCCGAAGACCACGCCGTGGGGCATATCTAACCCGCCTGCGGCGGGCGCGACCACAGCGTCGACGAACGTACCGGTCGCGCCGTCGTAGCGCAGGACGTTGTCGGTGTCCTGACTACTGACGAGCAACTGAACGGGCTGCGCGGTGGCGATGGACGTCGCGAGTAGGATCAACAACAACCCGACGATGGGTCGCGCGTTGCGCGGCACTTGGCCAGGTTCTACTGGCACGGCGCGCAAGACTTCGAGCGCTTTTGCGGGATGACTCATCATGCTCTCCACTTTTTCGTCATACGGAAAACGGCCAATAGAAATGGGATGGCCGAATCAGATCGATACGATCATACCCGAATAGGTGGTCGGCCCGACAATTATTCCAAAGGTCGTAGCCCACTCGTCCGAGAATGCCATTCGTTTCGCGATCGATCTCACGGTTACAATCACGACCATGACCACAATACCCTCACACGACGCCATCCAAGCCGAAATCGAAGCCGTCATGCGCGGCGAACAAGCCGAAGCCAAATTTATCTCGCCGAAATCGAGCAAGCTCGTCATCCGCGTCGTCCCCGTCAAAACCACCAACGGCGCGCGACCCGACGGTCTCAAAGACGACGCACCGAAAGACGTGGGCTTTAGCTTCGCCGTCGCCGAAGCGGATTTGGAAGTCGACACGACAAACCTCAGCCAACAACAAATCGCGGCGGTGCATCAGGTACTTATGATGGCAGGTACGGATGATTGGATGGACTATTCGCACCTGCTCACCCACGACGCGGCAAAAATCAAGGCGGGCGAGACATTGGCGTTAACGTTTAGCAGTTCGGCCAAAGGAGCCCGTGTGGTCGGTGATATTTTGGTCAAAGCATCCTTTTAAATTCCTTAAAAACATTTCCCATACACACAACAGCACTTACCTAAAGCCATACCCCAAAAAATAAAAAAAGCCCGCAGCGTTGGTGGGCGCTGCGGGCCGGGTGTCCCTTCACTTGGAGGAGAGAAGGCAGGGACTAGTTACCCATCAGTAGTGCAACGAATTCGACGATGTCCATATCGTTGTAGCTACCGTCTTGGTTGACGTCGGCATTCAGAATCGTGCAGTCGATGTACTGCGCTTCGTAGGCGGCGCCATCGACCAAAGCCGTGGCTAGGCCCTGAATGTCTGCACCGTTGATCTTGCCGTCGCAGTTGGTATCACCGGCTACCGGGCCTGGTGCGTAAGCTGCACCCGCTTGAGCGTTGGACTCGGGGAATGCCTGCGTGAACTCAACCCAACTTCCGTTGGTGCCTTGGCTCAGGTCGTAGGTGTACATCGGCACACCGTCCGCACCGCGCGTTCCCGCGAGGTAGACGGTGTTCTTGCCGATCGCCATGGCGTTTGCCGAAGAATTCGACGCCGGGGTGGTCGGCGCGATGAACGTTTGCACGCCCGTGTCAGGATCGATCGAATACAGCCCCGTAGGCGAACCGAAGCCGGTGTAACCGTAAAGCAAGCCATCAACCGCGTTGTAGTCCAATGCGAAGTAGCGGAACGACCCCGTATCCACGACGAGCGTTTTGTCACAAGTCGCAGGATCGATTTCGTAAATGCCCTTCGGGGTGGCGAAGTTGAAGTAGCCGTAAAGCTTGCCGCGACCGTAAGCCAAGCCACTTGGGCCGGCCGTGAACGACGTACCGAATTCACACAGCGGAACCGGCGGGCCTGCAAACGGCGCGATGAACAGATTCGGCCGGAATGAGCCGTCTTCGGTTCCGGCGATGTACACGGCACCGTCTGGGCGACCGGCCGCACCTTCAAACGCAACCGTCGTGTTGTAACCTGCGGTCCACGTGACGTTCGGTTCACCGTCAAGGTTGGTCGTGCGCGTCGGAAGGCCAAGACTCGTTTCGGACGTACCCACGATCAACGGTCGCTGCGGATTCAAATCCGATTCCGAGACCGGCAAGACGCAAAGGTCGTCGTAGAAGACCGCTGTTGCGTGCGGCGTCCAAAGGTCGATATTGGCGATGGCCAACTGGCCGACAGTAATCGTGCCGCTTTCGATCGGAATCCAGCTACCTTCTTTCAGCAACTGACCGTTGTAGAACTGACGGATCGTACCGGCAGACTGAATATCGCCGGGCCAGTCGTTTTCGAAGTCGGCTTCGATGCGAATCTCGACCCATTGGTCATACACAATCGACAGTGGCTCCGCGACACTTTCGTCGCGCAGTGCGTCGTGCACCTGGCCAGTAACCGGGTTGAATTGAATTTCGACTGGGAAGAAGTAAGGCCCGCCATCCGCGTAAAAGCTGTTCACAATGAAGTAACTTGTGTTGTCAAGCGTGGACGGCAAATACTGCATGATCGTGATTTCCCATTGACCACCGGCAAAGACGGGATCGAACGGGTGGATGACGTCTTTGTTGCCGCCAGCATCGATCGAGTTCGGCGGTGAGAACGCTTGTGCACTGCTCGCAGAACCGGCATTACCCTGTATGCCGTCCCAACCGGACCATCCATTTACGTTGTAAAGCAACTCACCATCGGTGTAGTCGTCGAAATCATCACAGAATCCGAGCATTTCGTTGCCGGTACACGGTGACGGCAAACAGGTCGTGCCTTCGCCTTGGAAGTTTCCGAACGCATCAAAGCAGATATTTTCCGGAACGACGAGACAACCTGAGGTTGGGAAACAACATGCACCGACAGCGGGTTGCGGACAAGGATTTTCGGGTTCGCAAACGGTATCGGCACCGGCCCAGACACCGCCGGAGGTTTGGTTGACACATTCGCTTTCTGCAAGATCGGGCTGACATTCGCCGCTTTCCTGACAACAGGCACCGCGTGGGGGTTGCGGGCACATGTTCGGATCGCAAGCAATGCCTTCGCCGGTGAAGTTCCAACTCACCAAGTCACACCAAACTTGGCCGCGTTGGAAACAGGCGCCATCACTCGGCCGACAACAAGCGCCGACTTCACCGCAACCGGCGAACTCACACGTCGTACCCGGACCTTGCCACTCTTCGAGATTGCCCTCAAGACAGTCGGCTTCGATCTTCAGCGTACAACCGCCGAACAGCCCGTCACAACAAGCCCCCATGGGTGGCGGACACTGGATCGTATTACAATCCGTTCCGGCTCCTTGATACGCACCGTCCCCCGATACACAGTCGGTTTCCGACTGCACGAAACAGAGGCCGTTACTGAAACAACATGCGCCGAGTTCTCCGGCTCGTGCGATGGATGGGGTAAGCCCCCAAGCGAGTGCGCTCATCGCAATTGCGATTGACCATGACTTCATACCACTTCTCCTAATTACATGGGTTTTCTAAAACGGGCCGAAATCGCCAAACTTCCCAGACATGTGGGCCATGCCTGATGCCGAAGACACGCGCTTCGGCTCCCCTCGGCTGCAGATCTCAGCCCACACCTTGGCGGGTGTGATGTTGATGAACGACGATTGTATAAAATTCTAATCCCATTCGCAAATAAATTTGCAATTGCAAATATAAACCACTGATATGTAAAGCACTTACGGACCGTCAATTTGTATAAAAAATCCTTCATCTCGTCCTTACTAAATCATCGACACATGCATGATGTCTCGCTTCGCATATGATGGCCCCCATCATGGACGACCTAGTTCGATGCGTTCAGCAATTCAGATCGGCGCTCGCGAATCTCGTAGGAGGGATCCCACGATTCTCATTCCGCCGCCCCAATGATTTATCAGTACGCTTTGGTATAGATGCCAAGCTTGCGTGGACGATTGGCAAGTGCATCGAAGAAGACGATCCCTTCCTCGATGATGAGGACTTTTGAACGGTTGTAATGCCCGTTTGATGGGAGTAGGGTGCCGCCCACTTCCATGTGGTGAGCGTGCCCTGCGGTCAGCGCCCCCTCCCATCT
>JAUIHO010000053.1 GCA_030432035.1 Phycisphaerae bacterium | reverse complement strand
CGGCCACGCACCTTACATCGATGCCGTTCGTCGCGGTGAAGTAGACGCGCTGTTTCCGAGCGGTCAACGCATTTTGATGTTTGCGATGACTAGCGGTACGACGGCGCAGCCCAAGTACATTCCGATTACGCCTGCTGTATTGGCGGCCAGCCGCGAAGCGTGGAACGTGTGGGGCGTGCAGGCGATTCTGGATCATCCGGGAACGATCGTGCGGCCCATCGTGCAAGTGACGAGCCCGATGGACGATCATTACACGCCGGCCGATGTGCCGTGCGGGGCGATCACTGGGCTGTTGGCCGAGAATCAGAAGAAGTTGGTGCGACGGTTTTACACGTCGCCGCCGTGCGTGGCGCAGATTCGCGATCCGCTGAGCAAGTATTACACGATTATGCGTTTGGCCGTGCCGCGCGATGTGGCGTGGTTGGTTACGGCGAATCCGCAAACGCTGTTGATTTTGGCGCGCGTCGCCAACGAGCAGCGCGACGCGTTGATTCGCGACATTCACGACGGCACGCTCGGCGAACAGTTCGAGGTGCCCGACCGCGTGCGCGCGGAATTAAAGCCGCGCTTGCAGCGCGATCCGGCGAAGGCAAAGTTTCTCCAAGCGTGTAACGCGGAACACGGCGGGCTGTTTCCAAAAGACTATTGGAATCTGGGTTTCCGAGCGCATTGGCTGGGCGGCACGATGGGGCTATTCGAGTCGCAGTTTGCCGAGCATTACGGGGTGGTTCCGGCGCGCGATATCGGATTGATCGCCAGCGAAGGGCGCATGTCGATCCCGGTTGCTGACGGTACGGCCAGCGGCGTGTTGGCCATTCGCAATCAGTTCTTTGAATTTATCCCCGAAAATGAACACGGTAGTCAGCGACCGACGACGTTGCGTAGCCATGAGGTCAAAGTTGGCGAGGTGTATTACCTGCTGTTGACCAACGGCAGCGGGTTGTATCGGTACGACGTGGGCGATCGCGTGCGCGTCACGGGCTGGTTGGGGCAAGCGCCGACAATTGAATTCTTGAGTCGCGGCGCACATGCGTGCAGCTTGGCCGGCGAGAAACTCACGGAAGATCAAGTGGTGTTGGCGATGCGCAAGGCGGTCGCCGGATTGCCGACCGTCGATACGTTTGTTTTAGCGCCGCGCTTTGCCGGTACCCCGCATTATCGACTGTACGTGGATGAATCGGTGGCAGAGCGCTTGCCGAGTATCGCTTCGATCTTGGATTCGGCGTTGTGTGATGTTAGCTCTGAGTATGCCAGCAAGCGCAAGACGATGCGGCTGAATGCAATCGAGTTGATGTCGTTGCCGGCGGGCTTCTTATCGCAACGAGATCGGTCGTTGCGAGCCAAGCGCGCCCATACGGCCGAGCAATTTAAACATCAGTACTTATTGCCGCGACCGGGGTTGGATGATGATTTGGGTTCGTTGGCGACGGCGTTTTCCGCGGCGGGGTAACGCTTAGTTATTCTTAATCGAATGTAAAAAGAAAAAGGCCCGTCTCCGATGGAGACGGGCCTTTTGTTTTTCGAGTCTTCCACTCGCTGCGAAATAACGAAGCGGGCTTACGGGATTTCGATGTAAGCCAGCGTTGCGTCGGTGTTGCGACCCATCTTGAATGCTACCAAGTTGTTGGTCGCATGTGCGTCAGCGGCACGCAGGTTGTCGTCGAGGCCCGACGGGTCAGGCAGCAGCGTGAACGCGCCGCCGGTGCTGACTTGAAGCCACGAGCTGGTGCCGATGCTGTCCCCACCGCAGAGGAAGAAGAAGTCGCCATCCGGCGTGACCGTGCAGTTAAAGGCCCAACCGAAACGACCGAGGTTGTCGGTGCCGCTGGCGACTTGCGTGTCACCGGCCAGCGTCGGGTCGGTCGTCGGCAGCGTGCCGATAGCGGAGCGCTGATCGCCACCGACCGAGTCGTTGGCATCGCGATCGACGAAGTAGATGTAAGCACCCGACTGAGCGAGGCAGAGCTGAGCGTCAGCGGGATTTTCACCGAGGTCGGTGACGGTGCCATCGGAAGTGTCGAGCAACTTGGCCAGCGTACCTTCGCCATTTACGAACGCGTGGTAGAGGATCATGCCGTTCTTGAATTGAATCTGCGTGTCTTCGATACCACCTTCAGCCGAAACGTCGAATTCCATCGGTGCGTCGTCCGGGTTTTCGATGTCGTATACGTAGAAGGTGTCGCCATCAACAACTGCGACATGCGGGTTAGATGCATCTACGTCGAGCTGGTCGGGTTGGCTTGGCGGGTTGACGTCAAAGGAGATGATGTTGGCGTTGGCGCCGGAAACATCAATGACCTTTACGATCTTGCCGTCCGTTACTTCGCCATCGTCGCTCATCGTACCGACGTACATGCCGTCACCGCGGATTTGACCGGCCGTGGTAACGCCAACCGGGATGTTTTGAAGGCGAATGTCGGTAAGGTCGATGTTTTCCGTCGTGTCGTTTTCGGTGTCGAAAATCGTAATCGAGAAATCGGTGCCGACCAGAATGATCTTCTTGCCAAGAACCACGAAAGACGACGACCGGAAGTTGTCGCTGTTGGCGATGCCCCGACCGGCGGTGTCACCGAGTTCGATGTAATCGACACCTGAGAAGGCGCCGGTTCCGTAGGCGATGATGCCGTCGCCGGCAGCTACGCGACCGTCATGGCGTACTTCGATGTCGGTGACGACGGCGCTGAGATTGCCAGCGTTCATGTTGTCGTTGCCGTTGTCATTTCCGTTCATATTGCCGTTGTCGTTGCCATTCATGTTGCCCATGTCCGGGGTCATCGGGCATTCCATACCCATAAGCAGGGCGCTGCAGAAAATGGCGGACAGCGTCAGGGCGTAAGGAACCTTACTTCGAATCATCAAGAATTCTCCTCTGAGTCAAAAATGGGTTTATGCGAGGCTTAAAAGCCGTTCTCTGTATACGCGACAATTCAGCGCGCATCGGACAAATTAGTCGGCAGGAAATATAGACAGAAATGAATAATTGTCCAGAACTCGCGGCCTTAAATGAAGTTAAAGCAATTTATGCCGGGTCGAGTCTGAACGCGATGGTTTCCGATTCGTGGTCGACGCGCTCGAGTGAGAGGCGAAACCAGCGGTTCTGGGGTGTGAGTAACAATTTGGAGCGACCTACTTTTAGGCCGCGAATTTTCTGAATCCGACGTTTGCCATCGTAAAGGTCGATGTCGGCCTCAAGCTCGTCGCTGGTGTCTTGCAATTCGACAATCAGGTCGTCGATGGCTTTGACGCGATCGCCATAACGGTCGTTGTCGCGGCTGAGCACGTAACTATTGGGCCGCGCGCCATTGGGCTTGGTGGGCTGCTCTCGATTGGTTGAAATCTGCTGTTTGGGCGTTTTTGGGGGGGATTCTGATTTGGGGGGCCATTTGCGCTGTGAACGCTTGGCCTTTTGCGCGGGAGTCTTTCGGACGGCTGCGGGTTTGTTGGCTTGAGCGATGTCGCGCTTAGCCGTGGGGCCAGAATTGGAGATTTGGGGGACTGGCGGTCTAGCGCTCACCTGTGCGGGTGGTTTGGGTGGTACTTTGATCGCAAGGATCGCCGCGCCTTTGTTTTGCCAGTCGCGCTTAACGGCAGAGAGTTTGGTGCCGTGCTTCGCATCCAATTCATTGATGTAAGCCAATCCCTCGGGATGGTCGGGCTGGATCATCAAGCATCGCATGCAGGATTTCCAAGCGTCGATGACGCGGCCTTCTGCTTCGGCGAGGCGGGCGCTGTTGATCCAGAAGTTGGCGGCCGTTGGGCCGAGCCGTTTGAGGGAGCGGGTGTAATCGCGATCGTCGGGGTTGCTTTGGGCGGCTTGCGCGTAGTAGGCGTAGGCGATGTGTGCCTCCCCACGTTTTTCGGCTTCTTTGCCCTGACGGTAGGCCTTGGCACCAGCACATCCGTTGCCGCAGGCGATGAGAATGAGCGCCGAAACAATGCACGAAGTCGAAACGCCGACCGATCTTTGAGTGCTCGCGCGTTTCATGTAATGCTGCCTCGGCTCGAATTAATGAAGGCCCACGGTTGATGGTGGTGCGGATGCTGCCGTCGCCGTTTTGCGAGGTGGACGACTGTTGGTATTAACCGTACGAAACATCGGTCGGTCAAGTGGGTGGGGCGTTTTGCTGAAGATGCGCGGTGCGATGACGTGTTGCACGAAATCCGAGCGGGTCGCCGCCGTGTGACCACCATCCCAGCCGAATTGCAGGTACGACGCGCGCCAGGGCAGGTTTATGACACGCGAATAAGCCTGTGCGACGCGATGGTCTCGGCTTGCGGGGATGGCAAAGCCCGACTTACCCGCAGGCGGACCGCCGCCGCCGTCAGCGTTGGTGACGATCGCGCGCAGGATGCCGTCGTGTGGGCTGGTTGTTGCGTAAAGGCGACCGCCGACGCGTTCCATGACGGGTGTTAGGTTGCGCGTGGATGAAGCGGACGAGGAATAAAGCACGACGTGATCGACACGAATGCCTTCGGGCAATTTTTCGAGCGCATTTAGAACGACGGCGGTGCCGGCGGAGAGGCCCATGGCGTAGATGGGCATGTCGGGCCCGTGGCGTCGCGTCTTTTCGATTCGGTCGGCTAAGCCACTCGCAACGAGGCCGCTGCGTGCGGTGATGAGATGGTCGGTGGAGGGGCCGAGGAAGCAACTCCACGAGTAGTTAACGAAGCGGCCTTTGAAGCCTGCCTTGCGTAGGCCCGATTCGACTTGGCCAGCGCTGGAGTACCAGCCGGCGCCTTCGCAATAAAAGACGGTGGGCTTGGCGATTTGTTCGGCGCACCCAGTGCCGAGCGCGAGCATAAGGAGCGTCGCGCCGGCAACCATGCGTCGTTGCGTGCCGGGGGAAGGTCGCGGCAAAGGAGACTTCTCACGCCGTTAAACGGCAATGCAGAACTTAAACGCCACCCGGTTCGGGGATGTCCAGCCCTTTGTCTTTTTCAGCTTGCTGAATTTCTTCAAGCGATTTGGCGCCCGGAAGGGCATCTTTCTTTTCGGTGATGTTGGTGCCGGTGCTGAATAGCTCGGCGTTTTTGGCCGTCCATTCGGCGTAGGCTTCCGGAAGTTCTTCTTCCGTGTAGATCGCGTGAATGGGGCACTCGGGGACGCAAAGGCCACAGTCGATGCAAGTATCGGGATCGATGACGAGCATGGCCGGATCTTCGGTTTCCCAGAAGCACTCGACCGGGCAAACGGTGGCGCAGTCGGTGTAGCGGCAATCAACGCAGCGTTCGGTTACGACGTGGGTCATTGCAATCCTCTCTTGTCGAAACAGCGAGGCGGGCGATGCCAGCCTTCGGTGTATAGATCATTCCTCAAATTGCGTTTATGTCATAGTTTAGGCGGTGCGTCAACTTGTCTGCGAGCCACCTTGCGGATTTTGCCGATTTGTCGGACGCTCGGGGGTTGACCGACCGATGGGTCTGATAAATTTGAGGTTAACTTAGATGGAACTGTATCCGGACAATTTTCTCGGCCTCGATGCCGAGTTCGCTGACTACGCGACTGCCAAGTACGCCGTGTTACCGGTGCCGTATGACGCGACCACCAGTTTCTTGGGCGGCACGCGACGCGGGCCGCGGGCGATTATCTCCGCGAGCCAAGAGGTCGAGTGGTTCGACGACGAATACGCGCGGGAGTTTCACGAGGTGGGGATCGCCACGCTCGACCCGATGGGGCCGAACGCCGCCGGGCCCCAGGCGATGCATGAGGATATTTACAAGGCTGCGCGCAAGGTGGTGCGAGATAAGAAGATATTGATCGGCCTTGGAGGGGAGCATTCGATTACGAGCGCACTGGTGCGCGCGGTGAAGGCAAAGCATAAAAAACTGAGTGTGTTGCAGATCGACGCGCACGCAGACTTGAGGGATAGCTACGAAGGGACGCCTTACAGCCACGCATCGGTAATGCGAAGGGTGTTAGACATGGGTGTACCGGTTGTACCCGTCGGGATTCGTAACTACTCATTGGGCGAACATCGCTTTATGAAGCGAGCCGGTTTTCGCCCTATAAGTGCGCGGGAGACGCGCGAAAACCCAATTTGGATGGAAGACGCCGTCAACTCATTGAGTGAGGCGGTTTATGTCACGATTGATATCGATGGATTCGATCCTGCATATGCACCGGGCACGGGAACACCGGAACCGGGCGGTTTGGACTGGTATCAAGTGACGGATTTATTGAAGGCCGTTGCAAACGAGAGGCGGATTGTCGGATTTGACGTCGTGGAAGTTATCGATATTCCGGGCAGTGTGGTTACCCAGTTCCTTGCCGCGAAATTGGTGTATAAGCTCATCGCGCATATTGAATCAGGTGGGAGCTAACGCACAGTTTTATCAAGTGGACATATGCAATCAGGGCAATCGAATTTTGCAAACGTTAATATAGACAAATTGCGATATTTAGATCTAAAAAAAATCTTAAGGATAGGTATGTTAGGCAATATGCGGTAAGTAGCGTTTGTTTTGTCGTTTGTTTATTGGAGCAAATTGAAAAGGTGCACTAGCCAATATTGCGTTAATGCTATATAACCCGTAAGTGCGTAGTTAGGAAATCACTACAGGTGGTGGTTTTTCCGGCATAACAAGTTGTTAACTCGTAACCGACGTGGATTGCGAATTGAATCAGACGGCTGCGCTATCGACAATCACGAGTACACTGCAAAAATGTCACAGGGGCCGCGTGAATGCGTGCCCTTTTTTTGTATTGTAGCCCACCCGTCATCGATAGATCGCATAGAATTCCTTGGATATGCGCCAGCCTGTTAAGTAAGAAACAGGGGGTAAAATCAGCATGGCAATAGACAAAACGCGAAATGTATTTGTTGTCGATCCGGATAAGTCCACCCGGACTTGGATCACAAACCTGCTCAAGTCGATCAACATCAAGCCGAAGTTCTTCAACAACGGCGACGACTTGCTAAAGGCGTTGAAGCCTAAGACATCGGGATGCGTGATTTGCGAAGTGCGCCTCGCAGGTATGAGCGGCCCGAAGCTTATCGAAGAGTTACACGCCCAACGATATCCGGTCGTGTGCTTGGTGTTGACCAGTCACGGCGATGTTCCGACCACGGTTGAAGCGATGAAGGCCGGCGCTGAAAACGTCTTCGATAAGAAGCCGGCAGCGCAGCCGTTCCTCGACGCTGTGAACGACGCAGTCGATAAGAGCAAGACCGAAGTGTCGAAGGTCGGTCGCCGTATCGAAGCCGTCAAGATGTTGGAGAGACTGACGGATCGCGAAAAAGAAGTGCTGATGTACTTGGTGAACGGTTATCACAATCGCGGTATCGCCAAGTTGCTGAAGATTCGCGAGCGCACGATCGAAGCACACCGTGCGGGCATTATGCGAAAGCTGGAAGCACGATCGATCGTTGACGTGATTCGTATGGCATTCTTGTCCGGCATGGGCGACGAAGTACCACCGCCGCCGCCGCGACTCGTTGAAAAGCCGCGCCGCGCGATGAAGAAGTACACGAAGAAGAAGAAACGACGCGGTCGACCGGCGTTGCGCTAAACGTCCGTCAATTATCTGGAATCAAAAAAGCACCGCCCATTTGGCGGTGCTTTTTTTGTCTACAAGAAATGGTAGGTGACGCAGGTTACTGATCGAGGTCGTACACAGTGATGTTGACGTTTGCGTAAACGTTGATTTCGCCTGCGATTTGCAGGCCTTGGGCGACAACGTCGCGCGCGGGTAGGTCGGTATGGCGCAGTAGGGCGCGGGTGGCGGCGAGGGCAGGCGTGCCGCCGCTGCCGATCGCGATGATGTCGTCGGTCGGTTCGATCACATCGCCGTTGCCGCCAATGATGAGGCTGGTCTCGGCATCGGCGACGGCCAAGAGGCTTTCGAGTCGGCGCAGGGCGCGGTCGGTACGCCAGTCTTTGGCGAGTTCGATGGCGGCGCGCGTCGTGTTGCCTTTGTATTCCTCCAATTTGCTTTCGAAGCGTTCCAGCAATGCAAAGGCGTCCGCCGCCGAGCCCGCAAAGCCGGCTAGCACCCGATTCTTATACAACCTGCGAATCTTGACGGCGTCAGCTTTGATGATGGAGTCGCCGAGCGTGACTTGACCGTCGCCGCCCATGGCGACTTGGCCGTTACGGCGAACGGAGAGGATAGTGGTGGATCGGATTCGTTGAGCGGGCACGAGTAGCTCCTGCGGGTATTGGCGAGCAAATGGCTAGAAGCGTTCTTCCAATTAGTTGCATGTCGCCAGTAGTTCAAGCTTCTCTGAGAAAAGCAACCCTCCCCTAACCCCTCCCTGCAAGGGAGGGGGACTATGGAACGTCCAATGCGAAGGGAAGGGAACTCAGGAATGGAAAGTAGTTAATTGTCTGTCGGTTTGCATTGTCGTGTTAATTCGATTGTTGTGTTGGGGCTTCTTTGTTCATTCGTTGCGGAATCTTAAGCCCGGCAACGCACATCGTCCGCGTGTGGCATGAAGGCTACGATGCATTGTTAGTCGAAGATATTCCACCATTTTCCGTCGTCGGGTTGCTCGTGACCGGCGGGTGTTTGGCCTGCCTTGGCGAATGGCGCGTTGGTCTTGGCGAGCCATGCTTGCCAAGCGTCCGCGTCGTAGCGATGGGTTTCACCGGTGAGGCGAATCAGCGAATCTTCGGCGGCGCGCTTCTCGGCGAAGTCGTCGCGGCGCATGGCTTCGATGAGCGCGGTTAAGACAGTGCGCTCGGGTACGAACCCCATCGTGTCAAGCAGCAGGATGCGCGTTTGATGGTCGCGTTCGTCTTCCAATGCGGTGCAGGTTATCTGTGCCAGGTTGATTTCGTCAGTAGATGCGCCGGAGCGCACGTAACGAAGCAGCAAACGCGCGGCGCCGCGACGCAAGACGGGGCCAGCGGGGCGGATGTCGGTACTGGACGTCGTTTGAACACGCGGCGCTTTCGGGTTGTTTAAGAGGTCGGCGATGATGCGCCGTGCTGTTGTGGCGTCGTGTTTATCGAGCGCGAGCAGCGCGGCATGACGCACCATGTCGTCGACATCTTCGCGAGCCATCGTGCGATAGATATCGACCGCCCACGGGGTTGCGCCATCTTTGGATTCGGACAAGCGCTGTACGCCCATGCGGCGTTCGTCGGGCGCGGCAGAAGCGAGGGCGACATCGATCGGGTCGCGGTCGTCATCTTTTTCAAACATCGAACCGCGCGAGCCGCTGCAGCCGGTTACGAGAATGGCGGCGATGATGAAGAGAAGCGCTGCGATGCGAGACGCAGTTTGCGGTCTTGGCGTCGTCATTGAGTTGCTTCCACGCTTAATTTGTGGATTCGTAATTACTTCGCAATGGCAAAGACCCTCACCCCGGCCCTCTCCCTGCGAGGGAGAGGGAGTGTACGTGATGCGTCTTCTTAGCGGGTTTGGATTATTTGGCTCGATCATCATCGTGTCGTGCATGCGGTATCAATTAACTAACGGGTCGTGCTTCGTCGGCATGGAATCGCTCGGGGGCGACCCAGGTTACATCGACGATCGATTGTTGCAAAAAGCGTTGGCCCAGTTCGCGAAAGCGCTGGGGATTATCGCTGACGTAGCAGGTGAGCTTACCGCGCCGGTCGTCGGTTCGCAGCCCGTCGGTGGCGGCCAGATCGGCGTGTACTTGGCGGGCGGTTTGTTCGGCGCTGTCGATGAGTTCAACATCGGGACCGCACGCGTCGGCGATGGCGTCGCGCAAGATCGGGTAATGCGTGCAGCCGAGGACCATGGCTTGGGGGCCGAGCGCGACGAGCGGCTGCAGATAGTCTTGCACGACGGCGCGAACGATGGGGTCATCGGCGGAGCGGCCTTCTTCGGCGAGCGGCACGAATAGCGGGCAGGGTTTCTGAATCACGCGGACTTGCGGGTTGAGACTGCGCATGGCCGTGCGATAAGCGTCCGAATTGATGGTGGATTCGGTCGCGATGACGGCGATGGTACCGTTGCCGGCGCGCTCGACGGCGGCGCGGGCACCGGGCATGACGACGCCGACGGTCGGCACAGGGATGTGCGGTCGAAGTGAAGCCAGCGCGGCAGCGCTGGCGGTGTTACATGCGAAGACGATCAGTTTCGGGTCGAAGCGCAGCAGGAAGTCGCATATCTCGCGCGCGAATCGCGTGACGGTCTCTTTGCTTTTGCTGCCGTATGGCACGCGTGCGGTGTCGCCGAAGTAAACAAGATCGTCGGCGGGCAGGCGCTCTTGAATGGCGCGCACGACGGTGAGGCCGCCTAAACCGGAATCAAATATGGCAATGCAGCGACGATCCAATGCCGGGATACCTCTTGTTGGGGTTGACGCGTCGCTCATGGTTGATGACGCGTAGCTTACAAAGGCAGTGTAACGCGGGCGGGGAGGCGTTACGAATCGGGAGGGTGTGGCAAATTAGTCGATGCCGATGGCGTCGATGGCCCAACTGGCGTTGTTGCGAACCGTTGCGTCGGTGTCTTCGAGGCGTTTTCGCAAGTCGGGCAGGGCCGGGCGGGCGGGGGCGCCGATGCCGCCGAGGATGTCGACCGCATACCAGCGCACGTCGGCGTCGTCGTGTTCGAGCAAGGCGCGGACGGGTTCGACGGCGGGAGGGCCCATTTGTTTGATCGTATAGGCAATGGCGCGCTGGGACGTTCCAGATTGGTCGGTGAGTGCGACGAGCAGCGGGGGCAGTATGGTGTCGTGCTCGTCTTTGAATTTGCAAAGGGAATTGGCCGCGCTGATGCGGACCTGTTCGTCGTCGTCTTCTAATGCGGCGAGCAATTTTTCAGCGAGACCGGCCTGTTTGAATTCGAGTTGACCGACGACTGCGATGGCGCGGCTACGGATGTCGGCGAGCGGGTCGTTGAACAGCGTTAGCAAGTGTGCGGCGAGGGCGGGGTCTTCGGTGCCGAGCTTACGCACCATGTTGATGCCGGTGTCGCGCAGGCGCGGGCTGTCTTGTGCGAGCAGCGCGATCACATCGTCGGGCGAGCCACCGAGCAAGTCGGCGAGATCGATGAGGATTTCGAGACGGCGCTCGAGCATGGCGACGTCTTCATCATTCAGCGAATTGAGAATGGCCATCGCCGACGGTTTGCCGATGCGCCTCAGGGAGGTCTCCGCGTGATTGGCGAGTTCCGCATCTTCGTCGGCTAGTAAGGTGAGCAACGGCTCGACGGCGGCTTTGGCATCCGAACCGATCAGGCCGAGGGCGCGCGCGGCTTCGATGCGGGCTTGTCGGTGTTCGGAGTCTTTCGCGGTGGCGATGAGCGGTTCGATCGCGTGGGGCGCCATTTGGCCAAGGGCAGTGGCGGCGGTGCGGCTGTAGTGATAGTCCACGTTTTCCAGCGCAGCGATGAGATTGGGGATCGCGTCTTTGGCGTTGGGGCCGATGCGACCGAGGGCTTGGGCGGCGTCGACTCGTATCGACACGTCTTTATGGGCGAGCAGTTCGACAAGCCGTTCGGTCGCGGCGGCTGCGGGTGGGCCGATCTTTCCAAGGGCAACAATGGCGGCACGGCGCACGTCGTCGTTGGCGTCGAGGCACGCACCGATCAGTAGCGAAACAGCGTCGGCGGCGTCACGTTCATAGCTGCCGATGATCTCGATGCAGGTTCGACGCAGCTTCGGTTCGGAGGTGGCGGCCAACTCGATGATTTGCGGCACGATGTCGGCACCGATCTCTTGCAAGGCTTCCCGCGCTTGTTCGCGCACGGGGATGTGGTCGTCGGATAGCGCGGCGATGAGCGCCGTACCAGCCGTGTTTGTGTCGGGTCGAATGGGGCGAAGGGCCGCCACAGCGCGATAGCGCAGTTCGGGGTCTTCGTCTGATTTGAGGATTTCGAGCAAGGTGTCGGTGGCGGGGCGACCGGCGACTTCGAGGTCGCCGATGATGCGCATGGCATTGGCACGGTTAATAGTGAGCGGGTCTTTCGCGCTGCAATGAATGAGCGCGGGAAGCAAATCAACGGCGCGTGCTTCGAGCGATGAAACGACTTGTAACGTGGCCGTGCGCACGCGGTCGTCGTCGTCGGTCAATAAGGTGCGAAGTTCGTCGCGGATTTCGTAGGCGTCGTCAGCGCGGGCGAGGAACAAGGCTTGATTGGCTTCTTCGCGCACGAACGGGTCGGCATCGCCGCAGGCGCGAATGAGCGGGCCGATCACGAGGGTGTTTACCTTGTTGATATGGCGCAGGGCTTCGGCGGCTTCGCGGCGGACCTGGGGGACGCGATCTTGGAGCGTTTGACAAAGTTCGGGCAGGCATGCGGGATAGCGCCACGCGATAACGCCAAGGGTTTTGGCGGCGTCTGCGCGAATCGCGACGGTCGGGTCGCGTAGGCATCGGGTCACGGCGGCGAAGAGCGCTTCGTTGTTAGGGCCGAGATCGCGCAGCGAGACGAGCGCTTGGCGACGGACCGGGTCGGCGGGGTCGGCGAGTGCTTTCAATAACGCATTGATAACATCGTCGGTGAGTTTGCCGAGGCGACCGATAGAGCTAACGGCTTCGCGGCGTACCTGAACGATGTCGTCATCGAGCAGTCGGATGAGTTCGGGAATGAGATCGGCACGGTTGTCGGTGGCGACTTGGCGGGCGGCTTGAAAACGCACGCCAATGTCTGTGGATGCAATCTGTGCCGTTAGGTCGGCGGGTTGCGAGGTGGGTTCATCCGCGTGTATCGCATGGGCGCAAACGAACGCTAATAGCGCGATGGCGATTACGCTCCAACATGTCTGTCGCACTTGCATCACGCATTCCCACAGCCAAAGCCCAAACGATAGTTGGTGACCTTGGTAGTGTATAACGGATGCGCGGCACGATCATTTCGAGCGTGCGTGTGATGGCGGTTGGTGCGGTGAAAAATTTAATTCGCGGCGGTGAGGGCGGGATTCCGGGTTGGATCGATTAACGATTGACTGCGGCTCAGCCTAATAGGCTGAGCTGTACCGGTAATTTGCCGGTACCACAGCAATTTAGTCGCAGACAAGCGTCATTTGCTTTAGTGGCCTTGGATGTTGAGCGATGGCCAGACGACGGCCGCGGCTTTTTTCTCGGGTTCGGGCACCGGAATGGGCACGGGCTCTGGTTCGGGGTTGGTGCGCTTACCGCGTTGGTTGCGCGGGCGTGGGCCGACGGAGCGTTCGTCGAGCATGGCGTCGGCCAAGTCATAGGCGACGCGGGCGTACCAGCGAATGGTGTTCTCGTTGAACATTTCGGCCTCGCGTGCGCGGGAGAACCCCGCCAACGCGTGGGCGGCGAACCAATCGCGTAATGTGACGCCGTCGGGCGACTGCTCGAACGAATCGAGCGCCGGGTTGGCGGGCAAATCTTCCTTCATGCTGCGGCTCCTGATCGGGTCGGCGGCCGGTGGATACAGCGCGCCCGATTAACCGTATAATTTGGTTGATGCGGGTGCAAAACCCGATGCGAAAAAGGCGACATGGATGTTGGCCGATGGCGACGTTATCGCTCTGGGGAGCGATTTATCAGGACGCCGAATGAGGAACGAACCGGGAGCGGTTGATGTCGAAAGATGACCCACAGGTAAATGAAGACGGCGCGGTGACGGACGCGGAGGCGGAAGCGACCGAAACGGTTGAGGAAACGGTCGTGCAGGATGAAGCCGAAGCCGAAGCGGTCGAAGCGCCGAATGCGGACGATACGGTCGCGACTGAGGCGGAAGGTGAAGCGCCAGAGGTTGCCGCCGACGACGGTTCGGAAGAGGCGGCACAGGTCGATCCGATGCGCGTGGTGGAGGCGGTGTTGATGGCCGCCGATGCGCCGATCACGGCGCAGAAGATCGCGGGGATCATGGGCACGTGTACCGGCCGCGATGTGAAGAAGCATATCGAAGCGCTCAACGAGCAATACGACGAATGGGATGTGTCGTTTCGCATCGAGCAGTTGGCGGGCGGTTATCAAATTCTTACGCAGCCACTTTACAACACGTGGCTGAAGAAACTGCTGCGGGTGCGGGCGGAAACGAAGCTGACGGGCGCGGCGATGGAAACGCTGGCGATCGTGGCCTACAAGCAGCCGTGCACGCGCGCCGATGTGGAGGCCGTACGCGGCGTGGCCGTGGGTGACGGGTTGAATCGCCTGCGCGAGATGAACATGGTGAAGATCGTGGGCCGTGCGGAAGATTTGGGCCGACCGATCTTGTACGGCACGACGCGGCGATTTTTGGAAGTGTTCGGCCTGGGGTCATTGGACGATTTACCGCAGGTCGAAGCGCTGAAGCCCGGTGGTAAGGCCGTGGCCAAGAGTGAGGCTGCGAAGGAAGCGGCGGACGAAGCCGAAGCCTCGAATCGGGATGACGACGATGACGGGGCGGGCGCCGCTTCGAACGATGCGGCGGGCCATGACGGCACCGATGAAGCCGTCGCGAACGAAGCGGAAAGCCAAGTTGACGGTGACGGTCATGACGACGCGGAGCGCCGCGACGATGAAGCGCCGTCGCTGGCATTGGTGAATGACGACGACGACGGCAGCGAGGAAGAACCTGTTGCGGCGAAACGTAAGCGTCGCGCGGCAAATGAGTGAGCGGTAGTTTCAAATCGCTTGCACGTCTTCGCGCGTTTTTTTATTGCCGCAATTGTCGCGTCGGTGCCATTCTCGCGCTCGCCAGCGTCGCGTGGGTGCCATGCTCACCCTTGCAGTCGACGCGAAGCAGCAAGCCGATGTTGACCTGTCGATGAGAATGGTTGATGTCGCGCGACGGTTTAGGTGAGCATGCTTGGCGCGTACGTCATCGACGAAATCGTCGTCAAGCAGCAATCGATATCGAGCGTGTCACGTTGAGGTTGAATGTCGCAAATAATTTGATTTGGTACGCTTCTTGTTGCTTGAGATCGATCGCGGCAAATTCAAAGATTGAGAAATGACGCCTTCCCGCAAAATTCGATTGACGAACTACGCCAGTTGCGCCGGCTGAGCGGGCAAACTCCCTGTGGGAGCCGTGACGCAGGTGCTGCGTCAATTGCCACGCATGAGCGATCCGAATCTACTCGTCGGACACGATCACTTCGACGATGCGGGGGTGTTTCGTCTCGACGATGAGACGGCGCTTGTGCAAACGCTCGACTTCTTTCCACCACCAGTCGATGACCCGTTTACGTTTGGCCAAATCGCGGCTGCCAACGCGCTGTCCGATGTGTATGCGATGGGCGGTCAGCCGTTGACGGCGCTGAATATCGTCGGCTTTCCCGATAAGGAACTGCCCGCCGAGATATTGGGTGAGATTCTGCGCGGCGGTCAGGAACGCGTGACAGCAGCGGGTGCTGTGCTGGTCGGCGGGCACAGCGTGCGCGATACCGAGATTAAATATGGGTTGTCGGTGACGGGTCGGGTGCATCCGGAAAAAATGATTACCAATACCGGCGCGCAGGCGGGCGATGTGTTGGTGCTGACCAAGCCGATCGGTGTGGGCACGCTGACGACGGCGGCCAAGCAAGACAAGATCGACGAAGCGGATTTGGCCGAGGCGATTGCGGTGATGACGGCTCTGAATAAAGACGCCGCCGAAGTCATGGTCGAGTTGGGCGCGCATGGCGCAACGGATATCACGGGCTTCGGGTTGGTGGGCCATGCGTTTGAGATGGCGCAAGGCAGCGGCGTTGGCCTTCGCATCGATGCGGCGGTCGTCCCGCTGTTGGCGCGTACGATCGAGCTGGCGCAGGCGGGCGTGTTAACGCGCGCGTACAAGAGTTGTCGCGAACACTTGGGTGCGAAGCTGATCGCCGATGGTGTGGATGAAACGCTGGTTAACGTGTTGTGCGATGCGCAGACGTCGGGCGGATTGTTGATCAGCTTTGCAGCGGATGTGGCTGAGCGAGCTGTTGATTTAATGCAGCAAGGTGGCGTGGCGGCGCGGGTGGTTGGATCGGTGACGGGCGATTCGCCGAGGACGGTGACGTTGGTGGGTGGATGAGGTTTACTGTCTCACGTTGATTTGGTCATACGCGCGAAAGATCTAGAACCCTGACCCCAGCCCGTTCAGGCTCCCGCTTTAGACCACTTCACGAATGACTGCGATTGCGCATGGCTTGTTAGCATGCACCGGCTATTATCCGGAGCCACAGCGCAGATCAGCGCCGGGTGCCCCATCCTTCGCGCTAGCGAAGGGTGGGGAATAGCGACGTATGATTCTGGCTGGTGATTCCCCAACCTTTCCTGACGGAAAGGATGGGGCACCCGAATGTTTTTATCGCGTGGTGAAAGAGGTGGTGGATCGAGGGATGCACTGTACAGAACACCGGTTGAAAACCGGTGCCACAGCGCAGGGTAGCTATATTGCGTAGCGCTGTGCCTGAGCGTCGAGTTTCTGCGCTGCGGTCGGGCCGATGTTTATAATCAATTGATACATGTCATCCGAAGAGCATCCACAACCCGACGGACCATCATCTGAAGTGAAGCTACCGGCGTCGCGCGCCGATGTGAGTTTCTTGCCGCGTACACCGCCGGCGTCGGAGTTGATTGAAGAAGGTGAAGGTGCGCTGGAACAACTGCCGACGTCGCCGATCGGGCGCTGTCCGTTCTGTGCGTACGACTTGCGATATTGTAAGGAGCCGTTTCGTTGTCCGGAGTGCGGGTTCGACTACGACGAGATTAGCCGGGCCTGGTGGGATACGGAGAAGCACTCGGGTTACGCGCAGTACTGGTTGATGATCTTGATCGTGTTGGGGATTGCGGGGGCGATGATCGTGCGCGTCGTGTTGCAGACGGCGCGGCTGTTGCATGTCGGGTTGTTGGGCATGGCCGTCGGTGGCGCTGCGTGGGTGGTGTTTGAGGCGTTTCGACTGCGGCGCACGCATCGGTTGGGACGTTGCATCGTTGCGTGTCCGCAAGGTTTGTTCGTACGGTCGGATCGTTACGAAGATTGGGTGCCGTGGTCGGCGTTCGGCGATTTGGTGTTTTCCAAGATGGGCTTCTACGTGCGGCGGCTCGATAGCGAGCAGACGGTTGATATCCCTATGTCGTTTGAAGCGTTTGAAGATGAGGACGATTGGGTGGCGCTGCGCGACGAGTTGCATCAATTTCGGGCGTATTATTTGAGTCGGACGGGGACTGTGTAGTGGCGTATCGAGGGTAATCCGTGATTCCCCACCCTTTCCTGTCGGAAAGGATGGGGCACCCGAATGTTTCAATCGCGTGGTGAAAGAAGTGGTGCATCGAGGAATGCACCCTACGGCACACCGGTTACAAACCGGTGCCACAGTGCAGATGGCTGCCGAAGCGCATGGGGTCTCGCAGTTTGGCTGGGCACATCGTGTTGTCTGCCTCCAATCAAAGAAACGCGGCCGATTTTCTTGGGGGGCAATGTGGCTGTACTCGCACGAAGGGGGGCTTGGGTTTTAAAAACGGGCGGATGTCCGCTTTTCTGGTTGACGGGTATCGGCGGCGTCTCTAACGTGCAGGATGCTACTGAGATTTTGACATCCGCCGCCGCGCGGGGCGCGGCCGTTCGGATTTTTGGAGTTGCTTATGAATCTCGTCACCGGGGCCACCGGTCTGTTGGGTAGTCATATCGTCGAGCAGTTGCGGCTGCGGGGTCGGGCCGTTCGTTGCTTGGTGCGACGGGGTGCCGATACGCGTTGGCTTAAGCAGCAAGGCGTGGAATTGGTCGAGGGCGACCTGACCGACATCGCATCGTTGGAGCGCGCGTGCGACGGGGTGCAATGCGTGTATCATGCGGCGGCGCGCGTGGGCGACTGGGGACCGTGGTCGGAGTTTCAGACGATTACGATCGACGGCTCGAAGAATTTGTTTGATGCGGCCGAAACGTGTGGCGTGCCGCGCTTCATTCATATCAGTTCAATCAGCGTGTACGGTCATCGCAACGAACGCGGATTGACGATCGACGAAACGCAGCCGCTGGGCGTGAAGGTGCATAAGTGGTCGTACTACACGCGCGCGAAGGTGGCCGTTGAGCGCGAGCTGTGGCGACGCGCCGAAGAAGGCTGCAAGGTTAAGTTCACGGTGATTCGGCCGAGTTGGCTGTACGGACCGCGCGACCGCGCGACGATCGCGCGGATATCGAAGTTGATTCGCACGAAGAAGGCAAAGTTACTGGGCAGCGGCGACAACATTTTGAGTGTGGTCTATGCGGGGAATGTTGCCGAGGCGTGTATTCTGGCGGCGGATAATCCGGCGGCGGTGGGCGAGGCGTATAACTGTTGTAACGATGGCGACATCACACAACGCGAGTACTTCAATTTGCTGGCCGATGCGCTGAATGCGCCGCGCGTGAAGAAGGTCGTGCCGTTTAAGGTGGCGTCCAAAGCGGGCTTTGTGTTGGAAGTCATCGGGCACATGTTTAAGTTGAAGAAGCCGCCGTTGATCACGCGTTATGCCGTGTGGTTGATGGGGCGCGATACGTACTTCACGGCTGACAAGGCCCGACGGGAATTGGGCTGGGAGTCGACGGTGAAGTACACCGAAGGCGTGCCGCGAACCATCGATTGGTTCGAAGGCAGACCGATCTCTGCGCCGGTGGCTCCGCGCGAACCGGCGTTGGCGTCTTAGGCTTTAATAGACGCGTGAGTTCATCTCCTTTTACGCAACCCGATGAGCGCCCCGATTCGACGTTGGCGCATCGCACGCGCGAAAACCCGATGCGCGGCGTGATCGGCATTGTGCGCGACGGTGAGCGTTTTCTTGTTATTCAACGCGCTGCAACGGTGCGGGCACCTTTGAAATGGTGCTTTCCCGGTGGCGAAATCGAAGACGGCGAATCAGAAGAAGATGCGTTGGCGCGCGAGTTGCGCGAGGAATTAAATCTTACAGTGCGTGGATTGCGACAGATGGCGGTGCGCGAGAAGCACGACGGTCGGTTGCTGCTGTATTGCTGGGCGGCGCAGATCGTGGCTGGGCGACCGACGCCGAACCCGGCGGAGGTGGCGCAATGCCAGTGGGTAACGCTGGACGAATTGCGCGGCTGGGATGAATTGTTGCCGGGGACGATTGAGATCGCGGAGATGGCCGATCTGGCATAGTGGGTGGGCGTCCGTAGATTTGTTAGGCACGTGCAGGCCGCGACGGGTATCATCGCACCATGAGCGATTCGGATACAACGGCGGCCGGCGGATCGGATGCTTCCGGGCCGGTGACGCAACTTCTGGATGCGGCGGCCAGCGGCAAGGCGGAGGCCGCGGCGCAACTATTCCCGATTGTTTACGACCAGTTGGTGTTGCTCGCTCGGGCACAGATGCAGCACGAAGCCGTCGGGCACACGTTGCAGGCGACGGCGTTGGTGCACGAGGCGTACCTTCGTTTGATCGGTAGCGAGCAGGTCTCTTGGGCAAGTCGGGCTCAGTTCTTTCATGCCGCCGCCAATGCGATGCGGAAGATCCTGATCGACTATGCGCGCAAGCGCGGGCGGTTAAAACGCGGTGGCGATCGTCAGCGCGTGCCGTTTGAGGTGCTCGAACAAAAGGCGGAATCAACGCCCGACGAACTTCTTTCGTTGGACGCGTCGTTGGATCAACTCGAAAAAATCGACGAACGCGCGGCCAGCATTGTGAAGTTACGCTTCTTTGCGGGTCTGGGCGTTGAGGATACAGCGGCGGCGCTGAACATTTCCGAACGCACGGTGAAGCGGGAATGGGCCTTCGCCCGCGCGTGGATGTTTCAATTCTTACAGGCGGAATCGGAATAGACCGGTGCGGGAATTACTGCGAGTCAGATCATGACGGATTGGTCGCGCGTTAAATCGATCTTTCAAGAGCTGATTGAATTGCCGCAAGCAGAGCGCGGCGATGCGTTGGGCGCGCATTGTGGTGACGATGCTGAAGTAAGGCGCGCCGTGGAAGCGCTACTTGAGGCGCACGATCGCGCCGGTTCGTTTATGCAACAACCTCCCACGCCGCAGGTCGATGCGGTTTCACCTGATATTGGTGTGCCGGACGTGCCGCTAACCGAAACGCAAATCGATGGCTACCGACTGCTCGATGTGATTGGCGAAGGCGGATACGGCACGGTTTATAAGGCGCAGCAGGAAACGCCAGTGCGGCGCGAGGTGGCGTTGAAGGTCATCAAAGCGGGCATGGATACGCACGAAGTGATTCGCCGTTTTGAAAGCGAGCGTCAGACGCTGGCGCTGATGAGCCATCCAAATGTGGCGGGCGTGCTCGATGCGGGCACGACGGCGCAGGGTCGCCCCTATTTCGTGATGGAATTCGTCGACGGGCGCATGCTGACGGCGTATTGCGACGAAAAGCGGCTGTCGATCAACGGTCGGCTGAATCTTTTGATTCAAGTGTGCGACGCAATTCAACACGCGCATCAAAAGGGTGTGATCCATCGCGATATCAAGCCGGGCAATGTGATGGTCGTGGATGATGGTACTGGTTCGCCGCGCGTGAAGGTGATCGACTTTGGTATTGCGAAAGCGATTGAAGGGCAAGCGGCGGAACGCGGTCCGGCCACGATGCAAGGGATGTTGATCGGCACGCCGGAATACATGAGCCCGGAACAGGCTGACCCGGGACGCGTGGATATCGATACGCGGACCGACATCTATTCATTGGGCGTGTTGTTGTATGAGTTGATCACGGGCACGTTGCCGTTCAGTTCGAATACGCTGCGAAGTAAAGGCTTGGCGGAGATCCAACGCATCGTTCGGGAAGAAACGCCGCCGCGCCCGAGTCGCCGGCTGACGGTGATGGGGCAATCGCAAGCGGTAGAGCGCGATAGGCAATCGGGTACCGAACCGCATGTACAACAGCGTTTGAATGAGATCGCGCGAAAGCGTGGAATGGATGCGCGCGAGTTGCGCCGACGGGTGAGCGGCGAACTCGATTGGATCGTGATGAAGTGTTTGGAGAAAGAGCGCGGTCGCCGATACGAAAGCGCGAGCGACATTGCTGCTGAGATTCGGCGATTCATGCGCAACGAGCCGGTGCAGGCCGGGCCGCCGGGCGCGGGCTATCGGGTAGCGAAGTTTGTGCGGCGGCACCGATCGCCGGTGTTGGCAGCACTGGTGACGGTCGTGGCGTTGGTCGCGAGTTTTGTATTGGCATTGGTCGGGTTGCAGCGGGCAACGGCGGCGCGGCGTGATGCCGATGTACAGCGCGACGTGGCACGGCAGAAGGCGGAGGACGCACAGTCGGCGGCGCGCCGAGCCGAGGCAATCAACGCGTTCTTGCAGGATATTCTCGCGAGCGCCGACCCGCGCGTGAGCGCGCAGAAAGATTTGACGGTGCGGGCCGCTGTCGAACGGGCACTGGCGCAGGTCGACGCGGGTGAATTGAAAGACGAGCCGTTGATCGAAGCGGCGGTGCGATTGACGATCGCACGGAGCTTGTCGGGCTTGGCGGATTATGACGCTGCTGTGGCGCAGGCGGATCGCGCACGGGCGATTTATGAAGAGGCGCTTGGCCCGAAAGCGGCGGAGGTCGGGCGGGCGTGGCATCAACGCGGTTCGGCAGAGAAGCTCGCCGGTCAGGCGGCTGCTGCGGAAGGGGACTTGCGTAGGGCGCTTTCGATTTTTGAATCGCAAGATGAGCCGGATGCTTTAGCGATTGCGGGTTGTCGGAATGACTTGGCGCTCACCATGGTCGATCAGGGGCGACTGGATGATGCTGAACCGCTGTTGCGCGAGGTGTATGCGTTTGCGATGGGGCCGCTGGGCACGAGGACGGAGTTACAGCCCGAGGCGGTGAACAACCTTGGGTCGTTGTTGATGGCACGCGGCGCGTTCGCCGAAGCCGAACGGTTTTTTCGCGAAGCGGTTGAGGTCAACGAGGCGCGACACGGCGGGCAGCATCCGAATCTCGCCACGAATCTAGACAATTTGGCGCAATCATTACAAGGGCAGGGGAAACACGACGACGCGCTGCCGGTGTTCGAGCGGGCGCTGAAGATGCGGCGTGCGTTGTTTGGCAACGAGCATCCCGATGTGGCGACCACATTGCATAATGTGGCGGTTTTGCATTACGTGCGTGGAGAGTTGCCGCCTTGTGAAGCGGCGCTGCGCGAGTCGCTCGATATTTTTAGATCGATTTATGGTTTGGCGCATGCCGACACGCTGACAGTCAATGATAGTTTGGTAAGCGTGTTAGGTACGGCCCGCAAGCTCGATGAGGCCGAGACGTTGTTGTTGGCTGCTTACCGTGCGGCGAAAGACGCAGCAGATATCACGGTTGCGCGGAAGAAGGCGCTCGCGGCACGATTGGCACAGCTTTACAACGCCAAAGGCGATGCAGCGGCTGGTACCCAGTGGCAGCAAGAGGCGGATCGGTACATCACGCAGCCGGCGAGCCAGCCGACCTCAGAAGCGCCGCCCGAATAACGGGCCGCCCCTCTAGAAATAATTTTCACGCATTTGGCCCCCTTTGGGTTCATCCGGCGCATCTTTTCAGGTGAGCCAAACTGACCCTTTTTTTGCCTCGGGGGGCTAATCGTTGAATCCAAATACACATCCAAAGAATGAAGCTGATGCTGGTTTGCGTCGGCTTTTTATTGGCCGTTCTCTACTTCAAGCCGCATGCCTGACTGTTGTGTTGCTTGTCGCGATGGCCGGGGAATGTCCTTCGGATATGAACATGATGCCCGGGCCGGGGGCAAGCGATACGCCCGATCCGTTGGCGGAAGGTGGCCTAAGCAGCGCGCGGCGGATTGAAATTCTGGATGAGATCAGCCGGTTTATGGATGGTCTCGATCGCAATCAAACGCCGGGTCAGCAGAATCAAGCCATCGTGGATTATTTGACTGCACTGCCGGACGTTCAAAGTGCAGAGAGCGACCCGACCGGCGCGATTTGGGGGCGTTTTTCTGATGGACGGTTGTTTGGTGTCTACAACGAATGGGATCGCAACCCGCTAGCGCCGGTGACGCCCGAAGATTTGATCGCGAATGGTTTTACCAAGGAGCCGCAGCGCGGTGAGGAAACCGAAAAACGTCATGCCACGGCGCGAAACATTCCGGGTTGGACTGCACAACTCATTACCGGGCTGCCCGTCGGCAAACACACGTCTGTGACGGCTTTGGAGCGCATGTTTGCCGCCGGCGGATGGATATTGAGTCCGGATGGTCCGCGCCCGATTATTGAGGATTTTAAGTTGCTTGGCGGCGCGGGTTTCTACTTTTTCGAGGGCCACGGCACGCTGTTTAAAAATGAAGAGGGTGAAAAGGAGTTCGGATTCGTTACGGCGATCCCCGTCAATTTGGATAACGACCTTTTGTTTGCACAGGAATTGCTCGATGGATCGGTCTATCCCATCGCATCATCCGATGGTGATCCGAGCAGTTACGTGATTACGGCGCAATTTATTCAGAATCACGTCTTGTTTTCGGAGGAAAGCGTGGTGTGGTTCAATGCGTGTTGCAGCGCGAGTGAGCCCGCTCAAAAGTTCATCGATGCGTGCTTTGCGAAAGACGCGGGAATCTATATCGGTTGGGATGCGTCGGTTCAAATAGTAGATGCCTATGCGGCGGCCTATCAGGCGGTCAATGTCGGATTGGGTCTTAATGCGACCGTCAACTTTGATGCTAACAGGTTCTTGCCGCCGCCGCCCAACCCTAAGCAGCGCCCGTTTTCGATTCAATCGGCGTTTAACAATGGCGCTCCCAAGAAGCCGAACGGGCCGCCGTTTAGTGATATTTCGGGGACAGCCGGCAAAGCATACGGTGAATCGGTCGGTGTGTCGTGCACATCGGATAGTTGCGATCAAGTCGAGAGCAAGCTGATGTTTCTATATAACGATAGCTTGCCATCGGAACGTAGGGCCGTGGGGTTATCACCGAGCATTCGCATGCTCGATATCGATGAAAAGGAAAAACGCCTCACCATCTACGGTGAGTTCGATAACGACGGCTTCAATCGCAAGGTGGTTGTTGGCGGGCAAACATTTCTTGATGCCGAGTGGGGCACTGACAAGATTGTCTTGAACGATTTTCCCGATGATCTATACGGCCCAGTGCAAGTGATTCATCGCAGCCTGTTTGGGGAAGAACGGCAATTCAGCAATCGCCGGTGGCTTACCAAAATCAGTAACGTCAATATTTCGATTACGGAGTACGAATGCCAGTCGGCCGGTGGCGGATTCTATTGCGGCGATCCGGTCGAGCGCAGTTGTAATCGGTTTGTTACCGACACATTTTCAGATTTGAGTTTTCGCGCAGACGTGGGGATGGGGCGAAATATTGCATGGCAAGAGCCGCAGTATCAGAACGGCGGTTCGTACCCTAGTTACCCGATGGGCGATGGTGCCAGTCAGTTGTTTCGCGATGTGCTGTTGGGGTGTGACGAGCAGGGACTGATTGGGCGGGAGATGTTCGCGGTGGACGGGGTGAAGTTGCCGTCGAACGCATCGAAGGAATGGAGTGGGACGCGAGCGGACTTCAAGCGCAAAGCGAAGAAGATGGAGAAGGCGAAAAAGAGGAAAATTGTCGTATTGGATGGTTATACGCTCAATCCCGGCGATAATCCATGGGATCCGGTTTCGGCATTGGGGGATTTGACCGTCTATGACCGAACAGCTCCCGACGAGATCGTCGAACGATCCAAGGAAGCCGAAATCCTTTTGACGAATAAGACACCGTTGACGGCGGAAACGCTCGGGAAATTGCCCAATCTGAAGTTTATTTCCGTTTTGGCGACGGGTTACAATGTGGTGAATATCGAAGCTGCGCGCGCCAGGGGCGTCGATGTCGCGAATATTCCCGTCTACAGCACCGATACGGTCGC
>JAUIHO010000301.1 GCA_030432035.1 Phycisphaerae bacterium | reverse complement strand
AAGAGTTTGACGCGTTTACCTTGAAGAAAGGTGTCGACGGAGTGAACACGTTGGAAGATTGAGGGAAGGAATGATCTACGGTGGTTCAATCAGCTAAAACAATCGGAAGATAGAATCACTATGGCACCGCCGTTTCTGCGCTGAATACAGGCGAGACGCCTGTGCCACAGTCAATGATTCTTTTTGCGTATCCGCTTAGAACGATGCTATCGTCATCTTTCGCAAACACGGATCGTCGCAAGACTTATTTATAAGTCGCATCACTAATCGCGGACCAGAAGTCGCTAACCCTGTCCACCGGCATTGATTACGCGCTCGATCTCATCGGCAGACATACCGCGTTTGGCGAGCGTTTGCTTTAACCCGGCATTGGCGCGCGCTTTGGTCGCCTGGAACCAGTAATAAGCGACGATTGCGGCGATGGGAATGGCAAACGCACCGGCGACTGCAATGTTTTCCGCGTTCCAGATGAACTCCGCAAACATGTCCGTTCTCCTTTCGCGACGTATCGCCCAGCCTTTCCTCTCACGGCGTACGAGTCTCGCATCCACCTTAGTATTGTACGCGCCTCCGGAAATATTCGGTGTGAAATCGGGGATTTATATTGACAAACGTATAGATATGCCCGTGGACTTCACTGTCAAGACGTCAAGAACACGCTCGATTTTGGTGCGAATAACGCCCACGGTCCGCAGCGTTGTCGACGCAAAAAAACACCCGCCGCCTAAAAGGCTCGGGTGTCATAAATGGAGCCGAAGAGATTCGAATTCTCGACCTCTTGCATGCCACGCGCCGAGCCGTCAATTCTAAGTGACGTAGATAAAGCACTTACGTACGCGACCGCCGACGGTTGTACCTCTGTTTGCACCAGCGAACCGGAAAACGGGCGCGACGGTGGGGAATCGAGCACATCACGAAATAGGTCAATTTATCGCTCTATGTCATACCCAACATTCGTTGGATCGCTAAATCTCTGCAGCCGCGGTTGATCCCATGTAGTGTGAACATTTTCAGATCAGCTTCAATTGGCCACTTCGAGTGCCGATAACGAACCCCATCTATGTATCAGGGGCTGACACCCTTGCGCACGTCCAATAGTCAGGCGCGATCGCCTGAGTAAGAGCCTAATTATTTCGCTCTACAAGCCGATAGTGGAGTTATCCGCAACAACGTCCTGCCAATGGTATGACCCGTTTCGTAGTCGTGCGAACCGAAGTTTAGGAATTTGGAGTGAATGCCGAAATCGGATTGCCAATCTGCGCTTGGTAAGGCCGATGGAGTTTCGATATGTCGCCTGAGCGAACAACTCGACGCGATTTTTTAAAGCTTGCTGGCTGTGCCGTTGCGGCAGGTACGGGTATCAACGCAACTCAGGCCTTCGCGCGAGGATCAGGCAATCGACCCTCCAGCGATCGACCGTTACGGGTTTTGGGTACGCACGTCACATTACAAGAATCGTTGCGCCAACGTGCCCAAAAGGAACTCGGATTCGAGATCGTTTTTGAACCCGGCGGAAGCGCCAGCGTATTACAGAAAGCGTCAACGCGACCTGAAACATTCGATCTCTACGAACAGTGGTCCAACAGCCTAAATATTCTCTGGCATGCAGATGCTATTCAGGGGATTGAGCGGTCGCGGATTAAACATTGGGCAGAAATCAACAATCTGACCAAGACCGGAAGGCTGACGCGAGATGCCAAAATTGGTGCTGGCGACGCACCCTATAAGCTGCTTTATGTGCAGAAAGACGGCTCACTTGGACATGACCTTTCCGACCGCGTGAGCTTCTTGCCGTATGTACATAACGTGGATTCCTTTGGATACAACACAAACGTTGTGCCCAAGGGCGAGCCATATAGCACGGAGAGTTGGGGGTGGTTGCTCGATCCGCGTTGGAGTGGTCACGTTGGCTTAGTGAACGAACCGACGATCGGCATCTTCGACGCAGCCTTGGCCGCGCAGGCAAACGGCCTGATGAAGTTCCAAGACATCGGCAATATGACTAAGGAAGAGGTTGATGCCCTTTTCGACATACTGATAGATCGAAAGCGTGCCGGGCATTTCAACGGCATTTGGAATTCCGTTCCGCAGTCTGTCGATTTTATGCAGTCCGGTCGCGTGGTTATTGAAAGCATGTTCTCCCCGGCAGTCTCGAGCCTGAACGGTCGCGGGATACCGGTCGTCTATGCGGCGCCAAAAGAGGGTTACCGCGCGTGGCACGGTGTGATGTGTCTGTCCGCCGCAACCGAAGGCGCGCAGCTCGAAAAGGCGTACGCCTATATGAACTGGTGGCTATCGGGTTGGCCGGGGGCGTTCATCGCGCGGCAGGGGTATTACATCTCGAATCACGAGCGATCGCGAAAGTACCTTTCGAAAGCCGAGTGGGACTATTGGTACGAGGGATTGCCGGCTGAGACCGACCTTCGCGGAACCGATGGATCCATCGTCGTTCGCAAGGATGATGTGCGAACCGGCGGCTCTTATGAGAAACGATTCTCAAACGTGGCGGTGTGGAACACCGTGATGGACACGTACGAATACAGCCTGCTGCGCTGGTACGAGTTGTTGACGACCTAATATCATGTCCACAGTCAAATCCAACCCGACCGAATCAAAATCGCATTCGATGAGTGTGCGCACGCGCATTGGACTCGGTTTTTTCTTCGTCCTTGTGCTTCATATTTCGATTGCAGTCATCGGCCACTACGGACTGCTCGAATCGGATGTGAAACTCAATCGATTCGATACGCTGAACACCGAATCACTCGACGTTACTGCATTTCGGCATGAGTTCGAAGCGCTTCATCGTCGGTTACTTCTGTTCACCCATCCCGGACATGAATCCCACGCGGCACGGGCGAAGGATTCGTATGCAAAGCTTGCGAATCACGTGCGTGAATTGCAGGGAGAGGTTCAACCGGAAAGCGACTATGCCAAATGTCTGTCGCAAATCGCATCGTCGTTAGGGAATCACGAGCTCTTGTTTGAGGCCGTCGTGTTGGATCGTGACAAAAGGCGGCACATTCTTCAGTCAGAATTGGATGCATGTATATCCCGCATTGAGAACTGTACGCGTCGCTTGAGCCAAGAGCCCGACATATCGAGTGCGGTGCGAAGCGCGGTAGATGAAATACAGGTTGCAACATATCGCTTTGTTCATGAGCCGGATTCTCGATGGGTGCGGGACGCCAAGGCGAGTTTTGCCAATGCTCAGCATGCGATCGCAGAATTACCGTCGCGAGCGGAGCACTCACCCGAGTTAGCCTCGTCGGTCGTGCTTAGTGAAGCACTCTCTGAATACGAGCGTGAGTTTCTTCAGATGGTGCAGGCCACGCGCGGCTATCTGCATCTTGTTAATGTCGTGATGGCCGGCGAAACCGTTGAGCTAGATCGGCTTGTTCAATCGTATTTGGATTTGAATTTGCGCGAAGGCCGTGCATTGAGTGCAGCGATGCGAAACGAGTCATCGCGATTTCGTAATCTAAGCACCGTGATCTCGGCTATCACCATTCTACTTGGCATCGTCGCATCTGTTGTCATTAGTAGACAAATTGCACCTCCGCTCAATGCCGTAACAGACGCGTTTGATCGATTGGCGGCGGGAAAGCAATGCGATCAGGTTCCAGGTCTGAATCGCGGCGATGAAATTGGCCGACTTGCGGCAGCAGCCCAGGTGTTTAAGGACAGAGCGAGCGACAACGAACGCTTGCTGAAGAATGCCCGAGTAGCGAACGAAGAAGCGCATCAAGCGCGCAACGAGATCGAGCGCTATAGCCGTCTAATCGAATCCAAGAATGCCGATTTGGCTCGCGCTAAAGAGCGGGCGATTTCAGCCAGTCGGTCGAAGAGCGAATTCCTGGCAAATATGAGTCATGAGATTCGCACGCCACTCACTGCGATACTGGGTTTTGCCGACCTACTCGATACGGCAGAATTGGCAACTGACTCGTTGTCCGCTAAAGGGGCCGTCAGCACCATTCGCCGCAATGCCGACCACCTGCTCGTGATCATTAATGACATTCTGGACCTATCAAAGATTGAAGCTGGCAAGATGTCGGTTGAGTCGAGTTGGGTATCTCCGACCGAGTCGCTTTGTTCCGTGACCCAACTCCTGAAACCGCGAGCCGACCAGAAGGGATTGTTACTGAAAGCGCGGCTAGCGAATTCGATTCCGGCACGTATCTGGACGGACGAGGTTCGTCTTCGACAGATCTTAATGAACCTCGTTGGTAACGCGATCAAATTTACCAAAACAGGTAGCGTGGAGATCGTCGTGAACTTCGATTGTCAATCAAAGTTGATACGGTTTGATGTCGTCGACTCGGGGATCGGAATCACTGAAGAGCAGCTTGAGCGTCTGTTTCAACCATTCG
>JAUIHO010000300.1 GCA_030432035.1 Phycisphaerae bacterium | reverse complement strand
ATCTCAATGGATTTCTTGGTGATGCCGTCATCGGCGGATCGGACTGAAACAACCATGAGATGAGTCGTTTCTGGAAGTACCACAATCGCGGGCGACGGTGGATGCGTACCGGCTTGCGGCTTGGCCAAGCGTTCTGCATCGAGCGGTTGCCGTTCATGGATAACGATTTTTTCGATTTTGCCCAGTCATTGCCGGCTGAACTCCACCAAAAATCGCGAATATATCGAAAAATGCTGTTACGTTGCCATCCGGCATATTTCTCTAACATCCCATGGCAAAAGACGGGCCGCACCATCGGGTTTGACGTTACGCGAAATCGCGGCGGGCTGTTAGGTAAGTTACAACGTCGAATTTCAAACAATCGAACCGTGCGGCCCGGCAGTTTTGTCGACTATCCGAATTGGCTTCGACAGCCGGTGATTGCTGACAGAATCGATGACCTTCTCGGTTCGGACCGGGCACTATGTTTCGAATACGTGAACAAACGCTACGTGCAATCAAACATCGATCGACACCGTCAGGGGGAGAACCGTGCGAAGTGGTTGGGGGCATTTTTGACGTTGGAGATTTGGCTTCGTCAGGTGTTTGATGCATCATGGCGACCGACGGTATCCGATGCGACAGATTAGATGCATCGCGAAACACTCGATTGAGTGGTTACGTTGCTCGAGAAAAATCATCGTCGAAACAATATGCTAAAATCGCTCCGGAAATCCTTGAATCGATTGGCTGCCGAGTATGAGTTAATGAGGTTTCATTGGTCGAATGTGCAGGTCGGCCTCGTCATATCGACCGGCCGCACGGGCACAAACTTCGTGCAGGCGCTTTTCTCGCAAATACTGACTGGCGTCGATGCGCGACATGAACCACGTCCCGATTTATTTAACGTGGGCACGCGGCGCATGTGGGGCGAGGTGTCGGATGCGGAGGCGACGCGCGAATTACGCCTGCAACGGTTGGAGATTCGCAAGGAACTGGCCCAACGTGGCGTTAATCGTTACGTCGAATCCAACAATAACATGGCGTATCTGTTGCCGCAGATTTTAAACGTGTGGCCGCAGGCGAAGTTTGTCCATATTGTGCGCGACGGTCGCGATTTTGTACGGTCGTCCTATTCGAAAATGGTGGTTTCACGATCGACCAATCAACTCGATGCATTGTTCATGACAGACGACGACAAACGCCGCCGACTACAGGCCTGCGACTTGCCGGGCGATCCATACTGTGATCGTTGGGTGGAAATGTCGCGCTTCGAACGGCTCTCATGGTATTGGATGACGAAAGATCGACTGATCTGCGATGTGCTGGAGGGGCATCCCGCTGCAATGCGAATTCGATTCGAAGACTTGTTTAATCCTGAAAAGGGCGTGGACTGCGTGATGCAAATGTTGGCGCATCTGGAATTGATGGACGCGCTAGATGTCGAGCAAAGTGAGATAGCAGGCTTAATGGGCAAGCGTGTGAATGAGTCTTCAAGCTATCTGTTGCCGCGTCCTTCAGGATGGTCGCCTGAGCAACAACAGCAGTTCAATGACATCGCCGGTTCACACATGCGGCGCTTGGGATATGACATTTAACGTGCCGCCGATGACGGATGGGGCGCGCAATCATTCCCCGAAGAACTGCCGCGCGAACCAGCCTGCCACGCCGATCCATGCGACGCCTAGCACAACTATCGTGGCGAATTCGACGGGCGTACGGTTTGCATCGCGGTCCAGATAGACCAATTCCTTGATGGACGCCGCCCGCTCCTGGCGTTCGTCGAGTGCAGCCAGTTCGGCGTGGCCGCATTCGTATTCGACGGCTCGCAAGATGAGCTTGGCCTCGAATTCGTCGATGCCCAGCCGGGTGGCGAACGCCACGAACCGCTTCCGTTGTCGCCAATTCAGCGGCGCATCTTCCATCTCGGTCTTGGCCATTTCCCGAAATAACTGCTTCGAAAATGACCGATCGATCGACCTCGCGTGTTGGACGCGGTCGTCGTTTTGGCCGTGAGATTCGTGAAAATGGGGGAATTGTCCCGACATCGATGGTGTGCCCCTCGCAATCGACGGTATCAACCTCGAATTGCCGATTCAATGGCGGCGACGGGCGTGTTGTGACGGGTCCGGTAGTGATAGCTGTTTGGCGAAGATGATGATGCGTGCGCCTTGTGGGAATTGCCATAAGGTCCTATTATTCCGCGATTAATGAAAGATTCGATATTCAAGAAATGTTGGCTGATTGATGAATAAACGCCCCCAATACTCGAAAGCATTCAAGGCACTGGGCGTTGAAACGCCGGTTCTCAAGGCATTGCAAGCGATGGAGTACGAAACCCCATCGCCGATTCAGGCCGAGTTAATCCCTCACGTACTCAGCGGTCGCGATGTGTTGGGCCAAGCCCGCACAGGCACCGGCAAGACCGCGTCGTTCGGCATACCCGTCGTTCAGAAGGTCGATCCGCAGGGCCGCATGCAGGCGCTGATTCTGACGCCGACGCGCGAACTGGCTGCGCAGGTGCTGGGTGAGATTCGTCGCTTGGCGAAGTTCACCGAATTGCACGCCGTGCCGGTGTATGGCGGTACGAAGATTGCGGCGCAGATTCGCGACCTCGGTCGTAAGCCGCACATCGCCGTCGGCACGCCCGGTCGCGTGATGGACATGATGCAGCGCAACGTGCTCAACTTGGACGACGTGCGTTTTATCGTGCTCGACGAAGTTGACCGCATGTTGGATATCGGGTTCCGCGAAGATATCCGTCGGATTCTGGGCGACATCAAACACGAGCATCAAACTGTGTTTGTTTCGGCAACGCTCGAAGGCGAAGTCGCGCGGTTGGCCAAACGGTTCATGAAAGATCCGGTCGAGCTGAACGTCTCGAAAGACGAAATCACCGTTACGGATATCGCGCAGAGCTATCTCGTCGTTGAGCCGCAGAAAAAGATCTCGACGATCACGAAGATCCTGAAGAACGAAGACCCGAAGCTGGCGATCGTCTTCACGCGCACCAAACACGGCGCGCGCAAGCTCGCCAAGCAGTTACACGCGAACGGGTTTACCGCCAAAGAAATCCACGGCGACTTGGTGCAGCAAAAGCGTGAGCGCGTAATGGAGCGCTTCCGCAAGCACCACATTCCGTTGCTGGTGGCAACCGACTTGGCCGCACGCGGGATCGACGTGCAGGGCATCACCCACATTATCAATTTCGATATTCCGGAAGACCCCGAAGTGTACGTACACCGCATCGGACGTACGGCGCGCATGGGGGCGAAGGGAATTGCAATTTCGTTGGTCACGCCCGAGCAAGGACCGATTCTGACGAAGATCGAAATGCTGATCAACAAAGAAATCGAACGCTACGATTTGGATGGTTCGGCGGAAGCGGAACTCGATCGATCGGCACCACGGAAGAAGAAAAAGAAGAAGACCGCCACGTCGCGCAAGCAAGATGCACCGCGTTCTGGCGAACCGCCGCGCGCCGCCCGAAAGAAAAAGGGCAAAGTCAAAACCAAACGCGCGGAAGCGGATGCCGCGCCGGCGACCGAAGAGCAACAGGGCCAGCGCCCCAAGCGTCGCCCGCTGTTTGTGAAGCTGCCGCCGCGCCGACCGCGTTAAGAGCAGGCCTCGTCGGCGTCTTTGCTAGGAATCGACATCTTCGGGTCCCAGCGCGTTTGCAACTCGTGCGAGACGCCGACCAAATCGCAGAGCTTACCGACCACGAAATCCACCAATTCTTCTATTGTGCTGGGGCGCAAATAAAAGCCCGGCGATGCGGGGCAGATGATGCCCCCGGCGCGACTGATGCGCAACATGTTTTCCAAATCGATCGGTGACGCCGGCATTTCGCGCGTTAACAAGATGAGCTTGCGTGCTTCTTTCAGGTGAACTGCCGCCGCACGCGACACCAAGTTTCCGCCCAACCCCGCTGCGACTTCTCCGAGCGTGTTATTGCTGCATGGACAGATGATCATCCCGTCGGTCAGAAATGATCCTGACGCGAGCGAGTCACCCACATCCCGATAGGGGTGCATCGTCAGTTGCGGCGCTAACTCCGGGCCGACGAGCGATTCGGGCGTTGGGTTTTCAATCGATAGCTCGTCCAAAAACAGACGACGACCGTAGGGCGACAGAACGATGTGCACGTCGCACCCTTGAGCGGCGAGCACTTCCATCAAGCGTTGGGCGTAGGGCGCGCCACTGGCACCCGTAACAGCGACGACAATTCGTTTGGACATCTACGCTTCTCCGCAGCGGCGTCATAGTTTGCGGGCATCGATCAACGTTCGCAGGCTGACCAACCGCGCCCGCGCTTCGCTCGCCCAACAACTTTCCGGAAAGCGATTGGCCAGTTCTTCGAACACTGCCAACGCCTCGGCCAACTTTCTTTCGGATTCTAGAACGTCCGCCAGAAAATATGCGGCCATGGCACCGGCGGG
>JAUIHO010000052.1 GCA_030432035.1 Phycisphaerae bacterium | reverse complement strand
GCGCCACCGCCGCCCGATAGGCCGGCCGTCCAACTCGACGTGCCCAATTCTTGTCCGTTGTAGAAGCTGGTCTGCGTGTCGGCTTCCAGATCGATCTCCACACGCACTTCCACCCATTGATCGGTAAGCAACGGCACCAATTGATCAACCGGCTCGGTCCGGGCATTTCCATCTTCGCCATCGAGACGAATTAGCAGCGACGCGTTGAATGGGCCGTCATCGCTGTAGATGTTCCACAGCCGCAGCGCAATTTCGTCTTCGCTGGATGAGGGAATATACGTCTGCGCCGTCAACGTCCAACGACCGAGGTAGGCTTTGGGAAACTCGCGCACGATGTCGGTGTCACCCGTAATCTCAAGTGAATGCGGCGCACTGTTCGCTTGTGCGCTCGTCACTGTCGCGTCGATGAATGGATTGTTGGCAAACCCCTTCCAACCGCCCTGTCCGTGTATGCCGGTCATATCGGCGTAGCTGTCAAAACCATCTAAGAAGTCAAAAGGCGCAGTATCACACTCATCAGGTACGCCATTGCCATTGCAGTCGTTACCGGCAAGCTCGCAATCATCGGGAATGTTATTCGCATTGCAGTCGTTGTCGGCAAGCTCGCATTCGTCGGGCAAACCATTCCCGTTGCAGTCGTCACTGAGCCCTTCGGTGATTTCGCATTCATCGTGAACGCCGTTTTCGTTGCAGTCATCGTCAAGCTCAAACAACGAAATGTCATCGTAATAAATAACAGAAGCGCCGTTCCCGAATAAGTCGAGCGTCTCGATGGCCAGAACCCCGCCGCCGCTGACACCCTCGGTCCAGGACTTCGTTACGACGGGAGTTCTGTCGTAGTAAAGCGTTTGGCTGTCGGCATCTAGATCGATGTCCAAACGCAACTCCACCCACCGATCGAAAACGATCGGCAGTACCGGGGAAAAATCTCCTTCTGATAGCATCGCTCCGAATTCGCCATTAAATCTCACTTGTGCTGAGGTGTTGTACGGTCCGCCCGGGTTGTAGGTATTTAGCACCAGGACGTAGCTGTCGCCCGTAAAGGAAGCCGGAATGTATTGCCAACACACCAGTCGCCATTGCCCAGAGGTCGCTCCAAAAAATCGCTGGACGACATCAGCCGCTCCCTCAATCAATAGCGCGTTCGGCGCACTTCTGCTCAGCGCGTCAGTTACGAGCGTATCAAACGCAGGATCGTTATCCCAGTTTTCCCATCCGCCCTGCCCGGCAATAAATGTGCCATCGCTATACGAATCGAATTTATCCGCCCAAAGCAACTGCTCGAATTCGCAAACATCGATAATACCGTTCGCGTTGCAATCTTCTTCACACTCATCCGGCACGCCATTGTCATTACAGTCCGCACTGACCATGCCGTCGCCATCGCTATCGGCCGGGTCGACATCGCAACTATCGGGAATGTTATTGGCATTGCAATCCGGCACCGGCACGTCGATACGGTAGGCGTTATCACCGAAGCCACCTGCAACATAAAGATCGCCTCGGGAGTCAATTGCGAGGCCCCGAGGTTCCGTGAAAGCGCCTCCGTCGTCGTTTACAATCTCAGTAATATTGCCCGATGGCGATATCTGAAACACATTGCGACTTGTGTTTCCTGATACGAAAATCGACCCAAGGGCGTCAACCACAAGTTCCCGAGGTTCATCGAGCGCATTTCCCATGCGGTCACCAGAAGCGTCGATGATCTGTGAAACCTCGCGCGCCGGCGTGATCTTAAATACGTTATTACTGATCACACCGGCGACATAGACATTGCCCGCTGCGTCGACGGCGATGCCGCGCGGAGTATTTAGGGTGTTACCCTGTCCGTCACCGGTTGCGTTAATGATCTCGGTGATAACGCCTGTCGGCGTAATTTGAAATGCATTGTTTGAAGCCAAGCCTGTCACATATACATTGCCCATACCATCGAATGCGATGTGACTCGGCTGAAACAATTGTCCGCCCATACCATCGCCTGTTGAGTCTATTATTTCACTGATAAATCCATCGGGCGCAATTCTCAATACGTTGTTACTGTCCTGCCCTACTACATACACATTGCCCGAGGAATCGACGTCAACGTCAGCCGGGTCAAAAAGAGCGGCCCCTGCACCGTTACCTGATGAGTCCACAATTTCACTGATCAAACCATCCGGCGTAATCTTGAATACGTTATTCGTAAGCGATCCGGCTACATAGACATTATCAAAAGCGTCAACGGCAATTCCGGTGGGCTGAGCGAACAGAGCGCCACCGCCGCCGCCGGACAAATCAATAATTTCGCTGATACTGCCGTCCGGCTTTATTTTAAAGGCATTACTACTTGCCCCTCCCGCTACATACACATTGAAGTTTGTTCCGACGGCGATCGACGACGGAGCAGTAAGCGTATTGCCCGCCCCATCGCCCGTGCTGTCGATAATCTCCGTAACTGCTATCGGCGCGAGATCACACTCATCGGGTACACCGTTGGCGTTGCAATCGGCACTGGACATACCGTTACCGTCCGGATCGGTCGGATCAATATCGCAATCATCGGGGACGTTGTTCTGATTGCAGTCCGCTTCGCATTCGTCGGGAATCCCGTTGGCATTGCAATCGAGGCTGGTGAGATCGGAAACATCGCATTGATCTGGCACACTGTTACTGTTGCAATCAGTGCTGGGAACAACGATGGCTACATCCAAGACGTCGAGCACCGTAGATATCGACTCGATGTTGGACCCGTCGTAATTGGCTCGCCGAATGGCATCAGTGGCCGGGTCATACCAGTAAAGAGTTCTAGCGACGCGATCCAAGTCCAGGCCGCGAAACACCACAAAGCCCAGATCAAACGGATTTTGAAGAACCAGTTGTTCGCCGGAACCATCGAGATTCGCATTACGAATCCCCGGTTGTAGAGATAGTGACAGTTCGGTCCAGAACAGCTTGCCAACTTGATTGTCGACCGCGAGGTTGTCGCAATTAGAACCACTATAGACAGTTGTGTTTCCGGAACCGTCATAGTTGAGGCTGAAAATATCGAACGAGTTGGTCCAGTAGATCTTCTCATTTACCGGATCAAGGGCCATGTCCTGAACAAGGACTACGGAAGTTGTGAGTACATCCTCAACATCTGAACCGTCAAGATTCGACCGTCGAATCGCTTGGTCGAACGCTTGCAACCCCCAATAGAGTTTTCCATTAACGCGATCGAGGGCCAGTGAATCGATACCAAAGCCTGTATTCTGTACCACCGTTTCAACATCGCTTCCATCAAAATTTGCGCGCTGAATGATAAAGCCATTGTTGCTGATCCAATAGATTTTTTCTCCAACCGGATCTACCGCGAGCTTTTCAGCGGCGGCATCCAAACCGCCGCCGGTGGTGATAACATCACTGGCGTTTGTTCCATCTAAGTCCACACGCCGAATAACATTTGATTGCGACCAATACACATTCGCAGCGCGGGATAGATCGCACGCATCGGGCACACCGTTGCCGTCGCAGTCGGGAAGAACCTCGCTATTGCCATCGGGATCGGTAGGATCGATATCGCATTCGTCGGGTACGCCATTGGTGTTGCAGTCGCGTGCAATGCCAGACGAGATATCGACGGCGTCGTCCGTACCGTTCAGATTGCAATCGGGGAAACCGCGCGGTACGCCGTCACCGGCATCCAATGACTGACTTCCCGCGACCACAACCAACAGAAGTACTAAACAATACGGGCGAATTGATCGCTCGTGGCAAAACATCATTTGCACAGGCCGCATTTTTCTAACCTCGAATTTTATTGAGCTTCTCTCGATTCAACCTTGCAAACCAGATTTGCTCAAAATAGAAATCAACCACCAGAATAACGGTCGGCTTTTGTAATTTTCCTCAAAAGGTGACTTCGCGTTTATGGACATGACGAATCGCTCAACAGTAACGAAACAAATACTGCCACGTCTTCAAAGTCGATTCCGTTATCGTAGTTGGCATTAGCGCACGCGCAATCACTACCAGCCACGAAACAATCGGCGAACTGTTGAATATCGCGTCCGTCGCGGTTGTGATCACCGTTCATATCGCCCGGGCAGGCGCACGCCGTGGAAACGTCAGGCCAAAATCCTCCACTAGCTTCGAAAATACTACCGGACATCGGTTCTATGTCTTGCGACGCGTCGAATTGCCCGACGGTACCTGAAACCTCAAACCGGCTACTTGTGCTTCGCCCGCCGCCACATGCTAGGGTGAAGGATTTGATAGAGTATGGTTGAGAAAGCGCAGTACTCTCTACTACCAAAATTGCTACGAACCAAAGCCGGGCAAATACTTTCATGATGACCTCCTAGATAGACTGCATACCTGATTCGAGTTGATTGATGAGATTTTGAAGACAGCGCAACTACTTCTGGTCATTCCGCCATTCCCAACACGACCGGTCCCCCAAATGGCTGAATGGTCATTTCTTTCGTCAGTAAACCCACAACAGAGTTTGATCCGGTTTTGATGCTGAGTGTGCCGCCGTCATCCAGAGCGCCCAGCGCTTCGGGCAACGAGTTATAAGGTTCGTTAAACCAGCCGCGCTCAACCAATCCTGTGAATGACCAGTCAAGCCACACGCCCCTTCCCTCCGGGTAGACGACGTAGCTGGCAGCGAACCCGATGTTGGAACAACCGTAAGCAATCCAGCCGTACCCATTTTCCCCCCAGTCATCGCCCCAAGAGTTTCGAATCTTCCAGGCACCGAGGCCATCGTCCCAGCCGACGATCAAGACGGCGTGATTAGGCAATGCGCCAACGCAGGGACTGATGACGCCGCTGTCATAGCTGCTATCGAAGCCCGGGTAACCGGCTCTTACGGTGACGAAGAGGGGTCCGTGCTGATAGACAGCATTTTTGATCTGGTCGTCTGTCGCGAGGACGCCGGGTATCAAACCGATATACGACCAGTGATCGAGCAAATACGAATGGGTATATGGACAGCCGCATGTGGTATCGATTGCGGCATATGGAAGTTGAGACTCGAGCACAGCACCTTTGCCACCACAAGGATCGGCTTCCGATGTCGAATCGAGAAAATAGTTATGCGCTGCCCAGCCGCCGCCACAGTCCAAACCATCAGCTGAGGCACAACCTACTAGCCATTGTTCTGAGATATCCACCGCCTCGCGCTCGTAGATAAGGATTTGGTATTCGAGTGCGCCAACTGTGGCAAATGCCCAGCATGAGCCACAAGACGCTTGATCGCGAACGGGCAACTCGGGAAACAGCTCCGTCCAGTCGAAAGACGATGGCATCGTGGTAACGGGGAAGGATGGATCCCATGGACCAAAGTCCGGCCATCCCGCAGGCAATTCAAGCCCAAGATTCTGCGCTTCAGCGATCGAAGGCGTCGTCAATGCGAAAATCATTGTTAATACGAGTACTTTCTTCATTTCACCAACTCCATTTATGCAACTGCTTTCATGCTCATGGCATGCCAATGAGCACGCTCCCTCCGTGGGCCCGGAGTTGAAGCGGTTTGAATATAGTGATCGCTTCGTCGCTGCTACCTGCCTTTAAACAGAGGCAAGCGCCCTGAGGCGCGGCGTCGACCCCGGCCTGTAATGTGCAGAAGGGAAGGGAGAAGGCACCAGACTGCCAAGGCCAGTACGGTGTGCAATTTTCGAAGTCGACCCAAACAGTAGGCGGATCGACGTCCGGGAGATCGTCGCAGGGAAGCTCAGGTGGAAACGAACGAAGAGGCGGTGGAACCGGCATGAGCATTCGTACTTCGGTGGGCAAAGTGTTATAGATTCTTATGAGGTAACGATCCGGCATGTGATCGGGTATGGAAGCACCGATCAGCGGACCATTCACAAAATCCGCTAGGCAGACATCGAATTCGTTTGGCCTGATCCATATTCGCTCCCCCACGTGCGCATAGAAAATGTCGGGAGGAACAAAAGTGGGCGGTATATGCGGGACGGCATCGCGATTGTTGACCCACCGCTGGGTCTGCGTGTCGGAATAAAACGCCCTGTAAATGCCTATCGCGTCGTCAAGGGCCGTGGCGGCGAGCGAACGGGGAGCGCCGAAGGTGCAAATTCCCTGCGGTCGAAAGGTGGGCGGCGCGTTGAGCGCCAAATTAAATGCAGTCACGACGGCTAACGCGCCACCCAGGCTGTGCCCAGTCAGCCATACCTTTCGCTCCCCGGCATTTTCGATGTGATTGCGAATGTCGTCATACACCGAGTCGGCTGCGAAACGGAATCCCGCGTGTATGCCTTGTAACGTATAGATCTGCGCATCGGTCCACCAGAAGTCCGGGCCGGTGAAAGGATCGGTCCCGCGGAAGGCGAAGATGATCGCGTCGTCCGTTTGGACAACGGCGAGCTGGGTGTCACCCGATATATCAAATCCATCCAAGTCGTGGTTGAAGGGTCTGTTGATGTAATCCACAAACTCGACGCCCAAGCCGTCAATTCGAGCCCTAAACACGTCCTCGAAATCTGCCTCGGGAACATTAAACGTGTAAACTACGTCGCTTAGGTAGGCCAACAAATAGGCATTGGCCCAGTTGTGACCGACGGCATCGGCATCAAACTCGGCGAAGGCCGGCGGAAGTTCACAGGGCAAGCCAGCCGCCCCGGGCGGTTCTCCTGCCCGTGCATGGGCGGAGAAAAATGGCATTATGCTCAGCATCGCAATCAGAAGACCGTGGTGCACGGACAACTCATTCTTATGCCGATTTGCATCGTTCGAGCCAAAAATCCGATTGCGAAAATGGCCGAGGTTACTCAATCGGGCGACCGAATAGGCGAAGCGATACGCAAATACGCGTCGGCGGCCGGCACGTTGTCCTTCTTGGTTGTCGTACATGATGGTCACGTCCCGTTATTGAAGTGATACCAGCACCAGGACGAGACCTCTGCCGCTTGTCAGGCCAGTCATTGCCTTACCGATTACAGCGCCTTTGGCGGATTCGTGATTCGTAACTTTCATCGCATGGCCGGGCGTACCAGACGTGGTAAGCAGATCGCCTGCCTCGATTGTCCCAAAGTCGGCGTCGACGAGGCACCATACGCGACCGGTCAACGCTACAGCATGCTCGCCATTGGCGATGGTGCCTTCCTGCCCCATTAGCAAGCCGGTACGAACACCGCCGGCACCACTAACTACGCCGGCTACCTTCTTGTCGAATGCTTCAGTCGCGACAGTCAGCTTGCCGGGGTTTGTTGGATCGATGCTGACAACCATGCCGGGCTCGATCGGCGTGTCGCTTTTGATGTCGAACCGTTCGGAGAGATCGGCGCCGTTGAGTTGAATTACGTCGGCAATGATGCGACTGGCACCACTTCCCTGATAGTTTGCATCCAGCGTGATTTCCGTCGCGTTGTTATCCCGGATGAGAATGCGGCCGGCGTCATTCACATCCGCGTCGATATCGACGGTGGTGTTGCCGATACTGTTGCGTATGAATGCCCGCGCGCCGCCACCGGAGCCCGAGTCCTGGGCGGTGAAGAAAAACATACTGGTGAGTCCGCCGCCATCGTTCTGGTCTCGCATTGAGAACGTTGGTGCGCCGTAAGTTCCATTGAATGAGTCGAGGTCGATCGTCTCGTCATTGCCGTTGAAGCCAAGCAGATCGCCATCGGCCCGCACGTTGCCGGTAACATGCAGTCGCTGAAGCGGATCATCCGTTCCGACGCCAATATTGCCGCCCTCTTGCAGAAACAAACGATTGTTCGCGACGCCGCTCTCGACGAAGTTTAGGCCGCCGGAAACATTGTTCATGTGCCATTCATCAGTGCCGGCGGCATTACGAAATTGAAGCCAGTTGGATGCCGACCCCGTGTCGATGCCCTGAATCGTCAGGGCGCGATTCGAGTTGGGGTTCGAGGTGCCAATACCGACATTCCCACCGGGCTCCAGCGCGAGAATGATCGGGTTTGCGGCGTAGTTGTCGCTGGGGCCGTAGGTGAAATACAACTCGCTGCCGCTTGGATTCGTTTGCCGTGCGATGCCCCACGTGTCCACGAGTAGGCCGCCGGAAACTTCTTTGAGGGCGATAGCCGAAGCCCAATCGCCCTGCGGTTCACTGTACAAGCCAAGGACCGCGTCTTGTGCTTCGACGATGATTTCGTCGCTGTTCAGCGCGCTCGAGTCGATCGACAGATTCTTCGTCAGCACATGTAACCGTGCCTGTGGTTCAGACGTGGCCAGGCCGAGCGAGCCGTCGTTGAGCAGGCGCAACTTGGTCGAATCTCCGGTCCCCTGAATGACGAAGCCGTTGGAATTGCCGATGCCCGAACCGCCATAGCGAATACGGGCGACATCATCGTGCCAATTGAGACCGACCGTTGCGCTGGGGTTGTTTGGATTAGGAACGCTGAAATTGTCAGCCCGCACTGAGCCCATAACTTCTAGCGGATTGTTGGGACTCGCAGTTCCAATTCCCACATTGCCCTGGTTGTAATAGACACTCGAACCATTTTGTTGCCACGGCGTGGCACCGCCCCCTGGCCCACTTAATGAATAAAGCGCATACGGCGCGGCCGTGATCGCTTGTCGTGGAGACAACACGTCGGTCTCCACCATCAACTCAAGCCATCGGGCGTCGCCGTTAAAAGCTAAAGGACCGAATTGCCCAAGATCATTCAACAAAACCGTGAAGAGTCCGTTCGTCACGAGGACGTCGCTGACGAGTTGCGTTCCGACTACGTTCCCGTTCTCCTCGTCATCGAACAGCGTAAACATGATGTCATAGATGCCGTCGGCGGGAGCGCCGTCTTCGACGAGTTGCCCTTGGTAGGTAAATGCGGGCGTGGTCGGTTCCGCGAATGCTTCCCCCGCAGCAATAATGATTACTGTTACCGCAATCAGAGCAGCTCGCGGTTGATGGCTTACGAACATCTCTAATCTCCTTCTTTCCGTTATTCACGACAGAACTACGCCAACTCGCGCAAGTTCTCCTCGCGGACTAGCTCACATCAACAAAAACAGCGTATGGTGAAGCGATCTCAACGAATCCAAGATCATTGCGAATATTCAGAAATCAATTCGATTAAGACTGCGTTTCGCGAATGCGGTTGCAATCCAATCCGCTCAATCTCGATTTGATCGAATTAGTGCTTCAGCTTCGGATAATGTCACTAGCGCGCTTCCGCAGAAGTTTGGACGCGCGATCGTCATATTTATTTTTTGATGATCGGACATAGTTGCTGAAACTGGCAGCTAAGTCGTGTATATTGCGTGAATTAGGGATTAGGGGCCCATTTCCAAGACGAATAAAAATGTCTGGCAATACCACGCGAACCACATTATTGATAAGAGTCCAAAACGCCGACGATTTGGCGGCATGGGACGAATTTGAGGCTCGATATAGAGGCTTAGTTTATAATTATTGTCGAAGTCGAGGCTTGCAGGCCGCAGACTGTGAAGATGTACAACAGATGGTGTGGATGCACCTCGCACGGGGCATGCGGAACTTTGAATACGATCCCGCAAAGGGACGATTTCGCGACTATCTGGGTTGTATCGTTCGCAACGCTATATCGCGCCACTTTCGACGTGAAGATCAAGCGAAAACGCCGCTCGACACGACCCTTCTTGCGATCCTTTCGGGCGATCAAGTCGGCCCAGACCATGAATGGGAACGTGAATGGGTGGATCATCATTACCGATTGGCGATGAGTACGCTTCAGCAGACATTTGAACCAAAGAGTGTAATGATGTTTGAGCAACTGCTCGCGGGCAATTCTGTGTCGGAGATCGCAGCATCCTTTCAAACGAGCGAACAGTCCGTACACAAGGTCAAACAAAGGATTCGTGCTCGACTGAAGCAACTCATCGCCGAACAGATTCGCGAAGAAAATGGATCAGAAACGTGACAACTCTAGCCATGTGCCGTGGCTTGGCTTAACCGATGATGTTCATTGCGGTTTTGACATCGATCAACCTGACGATGTTTGGCTGTCGCGCATGCGCAGCGCGTTCCGCCATAATACGATTAGGATTTCTGCGACTCAATCAATAAAAGAAGAAGATCATCTCGGTGAACGCATCGGCCCTTATCAACTTGTTGAAAGAATCGGTACAGGTGGAATGGGCACCGTTTGGCGCGCACGCCGCATAGACGATGCATTCGATCAAACGGTCGCAATCAAATTAATAAAGCGTGGGATGGATTCAGACGAGATCGTGCGTCGATTCCACCTCGAGCGGCAGTTGATGGCGCGGTTGGAACATCCGGCAATCGCCCGCCTATACGACGGCGGCGCGACATCGGATGGCCAACCATACCTGGTGATGGAGTATATCGATGGTGTTCCAATCGATGAGTACTGCAAGCTTAATTCTTTAGACGTCGATCAGACTCTCGACCTGTTGCGATCCGTTTGTGCCGCGGTTCATTTCGCGCATTCAAATCTCGTGCTACATCGTGACATCAAGCCAAGTAATGTATTGGTTACCCGTGAAGGGAATGTCAAACTACTGGATTTTGGAATTGCGAAGTTACTCGACGACGATCAATTTTCGTTAACCCTAACCAAAGACCATGCAGTCTTAACGCCACGATACGCCAGTCCCGAGCAAATCTTGGGAGGCAATCTCACAACAGCAAGTGATATTTATTCGCTCGGAGTCTTGATGTATGAGGTGCTTACGGGCCAATCACCGTATGAACCGTTTACAAATTCTCGCGAGAAAATTAAGCACGCAGTCGTAAATTTGGTTCCCCCGAAGGCGAGTACCTCAGTCGACGCTTCGGCTAGTAGCCGCGGTGGCGATAAAAAAGAACTTCGTCGCCGATTGCGCGGTGATCTCGACGCGGTCTTAAGTCGGGCACTTCAGAAAGTTCCGCACGAAAGATACACCTCGGCCGAACAATTTGCAGAAGATATCCGCCGAACGCAACAAGGCCTGCCCTTGCTCGCTCGTCCCGCCGGCCCCATCCGACGTGCACTTCGCGCTGTTCAACGAAAACGCAAATCGCTTATCGCATTCAGTGCTGTTGGAGCAGTAGCCGTTGCAATGACAGCGATCCTGTTGGGGTACTATTTTATGTCGCCACGGTGGGCGCGAGACGAAACGCGCAGCGCTCACTTGTCGTTTTTGACGCCCGAGTTCTTTAACGGCGTGTGGGTACTGACCTTTAACAATGCCAAAGGCATTCTCGACCCTAACCGTCCGCCGAATTGTGATACCGAAACTGCCTCACAAGCGCTTAGCCACTATGATTCAGCCCTTAGGTTCTCACCTGATCTGAGTGATGTTCGGATGGAGCGCGACACCATCCGGTTAGCCTCACAGATCTCACAAAAATCTACCCCCCCCCCTGAACCGTCGCATGACTTGCAACGGCATGCGCCTCTGACTTGTGAGTATGCCGTCGATTGGTATCACACAAAAAAAATCCCAATTCTCACTGATGAGAATCTAGATCGAGCCGAAACATCTGACCTGCGTAGCCTGGGGTTACTTGCTTTGCTATGCGGTAATAATCGTGACTGTTTGCGGTCATGGTCTCGGCTGCAGGAATTTGAATCCGATCCTCTTGTCGAATCTTTGCTCGGACTACTTAATTTGGCACTTGACGAACCGCAGATAGCCTATCCGCGTCTTCTGAGCGCATATCGGAGATTTCCGGAACTCGGATTTCTTTGCATTTACTTGGCTGACGCCGCAATCCGCTGCGGAGATTTGTCTTTTGGGGCCATGCTGATTGCCCGTGCTAAGACGCTGAATCACCATGATCCTCTGGGCGCATTGGAACGGGTTGAGCTTCAATATTTCCTGGCAACCGGACAAGAAGAACAGGCCAATCGTCTATTTGAAGAAAGCGGTTTGAATCGCAATCCGATGGCATGTGTTTCATATGCAAGATACTACTTCGAAAGCGGCCACCCTCGTCGAAGTTTGGCAATTCTCGCCCGATGGTGTGGCTCCAGTCCGTTCTACCGGCAAGTCCCCGCCCAGGCGATGAAAGCAGTGCTTTCCTTCACTCAAGAATGGTGGAGAGGATTAAGTGAATCAGAACGCTCGTTGGTGCTTGTCGATGCTTTGGAAGAATCATGTAACGATCCAGAATCGCTTTTCCGAATTCTCCACCTGTATGAAATCTGCGTTGAGAGAGTGAAGAGATTCCAAGTCGATGATCATGCGGGCGTAGGCGTTATTCCGTTAGCTGAAGATTTGCTTCTCCAGTCTGAAGCGCATTACGAATTGATGTCTCTGCACGATCGCCTTGAGGTGAAAAATACCTTTCGATGGGGTCGCCTCAATCAATATCCGCCCGAATTGCGACAAACGCAGCTTGAAGCATGGCAATCCGCGCCGAATCCTCACAGGATTTCTAAAGCAGTGGATAAGCAATTCGATCAATGGCGTTTAAAGAACAGTAGCCCGGACGAATCGTGGACAAAATTGCTCCCGAATGATGATGAAGTTGCCTTCCATGGAGATGTGGATATCGACGGCAATCTCGCCGTCGCTCGATCGAAGGGTGGCATTATAGTTCTTCGCAAAGTGAATCTCGGATGGGAACGAGAACCAATTAAGATACCAGCCGATCTGAAAGTATGGGATTTGGCAATCGATGGCGAAAATATTCTTGCCTTACTGAGAAGTCGCAAAACAAAGGACAAGTCGAGACCAGTTGTTTCATTGCTGCAAACTGATCCCGATACTGCACATTGGAAGATCTCCCAATCTTTGCCGGTTCCGTCTGAGTGCCGCGATCCAGTATATGTCGACTTAAGCGGAAATTCCGCGATAGTATCGACTAGACCGAATAACAAAAAAGTCGGGCATGTTTATTTGTTTCATTACGAGGCCAAAGAGGAATCATGGCGACTTGAGCACGTCATCGAATATCGAGTGGCGAAGCCGACGCGTGTTCCGCCTATTCCATCACTGTATGCGGATACGCTTGCGGTAATTTCGTATGACGAGGACAGAAACTCGGATGTGCCCGGGACTTCTAAGCTCCAGATATTGCGCCGAAATTCCTCTGGTGAGTGGATTCCGGAGGTAGAGTTCGAACCGCCGCCTGATCCTCTATCCCCTGAATTCACGTTGGACTGGATATCACTCTCTTGTTCAGGCGATCGGGTCGTGGCCGTTGGTCGACACGGCACAAACTATCCACCTCCTTTGAAGGTGTTTTGCCGCGCACCAACTGGTGAATGGTTCGAAGAGGCGGATCTAGGCTCACTCGTGATTGACGTCGTGCCGCAACGGTTTTCGAGCGCGTTGGATATTGACGACGGTCGCATAGCAGTTGGAATTTCAGATCCCTACGCAGCGACAACACGCGGCTTCTGTATCTTCAAAGACGATGGGACCAGCTGGACATTTGCAAGCTATATAGAAACACCTGATTTCGGTTTTAGCGACTGCCTCGATAGGCCTGCCATTTCCATGGGACATATGGTTTTTACCGCACTATTCCATGACGCTGCTGATATCGACGCAGGTGCACTGTACATTGTAGACCTCTCAAATTACCGATTGCTTTCGGATTCACCTAACTTCATTCAAGATTGAGTAATAAACCATCGACATGGCGGGTGGCTTTAGGAAGCCCCCTTAAAGGGGTGTTCGCAATGGGAAGGCAGCTTGTTTCCGTTGCGACACTCGCCGAAACAATGGGCCGGCACACCGGCCCGCTCGAGTAGTCGAGATCCCGAAGTCTTGGAGCAAATCCATTTTTGCGCCAACGCCTTGACACTGACGAAGCGGTCAATGATGCCTATGCGTATTCGGTCAACACTAATCCATCTTGAGCATTCAATCCGCTAGACGTGGAAGCTATTACCTCCGGGGCATCCCACCAAAGGTAGCGCAAGAGTCTGTTCGTAAAGTTTGATTCTCTTGAATGTTACTCTTGAAGGACCTCTGGGCACTGCTGCCCGGCGAGCTTCTGGATCATTAGTCAAATCGTCGCTGATAACCCTGGATCGCTGGTTGTCTTCACCGTTAAACGCGACTCTACGCCACAATTACGCCACACTTGGCACCGGCAAAGGCATGGAAAGCGGTCCACATACATTTACAAGTTATTTACTATAAATATCTTAGGAACTAGCGGGGGGAGGACTCGAACCTCCGACCTCCGGGTTATGATTATAATATGCCGCAAAATCGCTATCTCGCGATTTGGGCACAACCTACGGCAAAATCAGAATGTTACACGCTTCACTTGAATCGGCGCATGTCCTCCGTTTAGCACATGTTTTGCACCAATTTGGGCCTGATTTTGGTCACCCCTGGACCGTAACGTCAATCGTTGCCTACGAACTCTCTTCAAAGCGTCACTGCCAGCGATTTCTCGGCGGTTTGCTGCGGCACGACTATAATCGTGCCGCGTCGGGTATTTCGCTCCAATAAGCCGCCAACCATAGCAATCGGTAAGGGCAAACCGAGATCGGTGCTAATTCTCATTTAGTCCTTGAGATAGCTTCAACACATCGGCTCGCAGGCCCTCAATCTCATTTTTCGCGATCTTGTGCCGAATCTCCTTTGAAAGCCCTAAAAGTAACCCATAGTCATTACCAATTTGCTGGCCGCGAACGATGCCTGCTGCCTTTAATTGTGAAAGCCCTTTGTCGATTTTATCGAGAGCGTTCATCGCACGCACATTCCCACTCGCAGTTCTCTCAGCTGACAACGACTCACTAGTCATTGTAGAAATTGCGTCAGAGAGATTCCCACTTTGCAATCTTATTCTCTCCCTAAGCTCCGCAGGTGACGGATAAAAGCTATAAACGTTTATAATAAGTAAGAGGATGGCAACGACTATTCCAGACTTCAACACCGGTCTCAGTTTTGAAACAGCGGATACGTCAATCAATCGATCAACATCATCATCACTCGTAACCTTTGAAACAGGTCTCCCCCTTTCCAAGGCCCCGAAAATCACTAAGCCAATCAACGCGACCAGCGCGGAAAAATTTTGACGCGCGAGTTCTAGCGTGCGCTCACCAACCAATGACCATGTGTATTTGAGATCGACGTTCGCGGGCTTGGTCAACATATCAAAGCCATGCGAATCCGCTTCTCCCGGTCGAATCGGCGAGAGCGTACCGTGCATCATCGCAGCTAGGCCAAGCACACACGCTAGCCAAACGAGATTCCCGAAGGCACCGCGCAGGCGTAGCTGATGAATGCTCCAAGCCAGCGTCCCGACACACCAGCCCGCGCCGATCATGATGGCGACAAGCATGCCCCCGGAGAGCAGGCCGATACGCCAAAATTCCGCTGCAAAGGTGATGCCAATATCACTATCGATATTGGCCAAGGCCAACGGGACCGACAACTCCATCATGGTAGTTAGGGCCGACTCATTGAGGTGGGATTCAATCGACCCCGCCTCTAAGATCGCGGCAAACGCTGAGAACGCCGCTAGCGAGATGAGTACGTAAACCCAGACTGCGCTGGCGGCATGCCGCGCGGCACGGCGCAGCGTAATGATCAATTGAGACGCTTCTTGTTCGGTATCATCAGGAGTTTCTCCTTGGCCGCTCGGCTTGCCAATCCCGGTCAAAAACCCGACCACGATCGCCGTCATGATCGCTGCAATCATAATCACCAACGCGTTGACAACGCCCACGCTGTCGGCCAAATGGCCGAACGACCATGGCATAAACAACGCCGAACCCACCAGGAATGCCATTACATGGCCTGCTCGAACCTTTGCCTTCAGCATTGCGCTCGCAATCGGCAACGCGCCCAACGCTCCTACCGGCGCGATTAACCCCAATAGCGTCGCGTGGACCAAACCGGCCATCGGCGTCGCAAAACACTCGGACAAGAAGGCGCGTCCGCGCGTGGTACGCAAGGTTCCGGCAATCAAAAAGCCTGCAATCAACGTTGGAAGGATAAGAAAAAACGTCTGAGCGAAGCGCAGTACGAACGTGATGGTTGAAAACGGGCCAAAGACCGGGCCGTCGCCATGAGCCAAGATCAGCAACATTATGACGACCCCTTTCCGACGACCGTGCGCCCGCGTTCGATGTCTGTCGGAACCACCACCTTCGCCAGCACGTCTTCAACCGTCTTGGTGGAACCCTGCTGCGCTCCGGATATGTGAATATGGAAAAGCGGCGGCGCAACGACTTGAATATCATCCGGCGTCACAAACGAACGCCCATCCAGAAAAGCGCGTGCCTGGGCTAGCCGTTGCCACATCAAAACAGCGCGCGGACTAAGACCGTGTGAAAACGCTGCATCATCGCGCGTAACGTTCGCCAGTTGCACCAAGTACTCCTGCAACTTCGGTACGATTGTTAATCCGGCCACCGTCGCTTGCATCCGCGCGAGATCACCGGGCTGCAGAACCGGCGAGCATGAAGCCTCGTCATCCGTATCCATAGCGACTGCGTCTTGCAGCATCTGCACTTCGTTTTCAAACGCCGGATAACCGATGCTGAGTTTCATCGCGAAGCGATCTAGCTGTGCTTCTGGCAACGGGTAGGTGCCATGATGTTCAATCGGGTTTTGAGTCGCGATCACAAAAAATTCATCACAAAGATGGTGCCGTTCGTTATCCACCGTCACCTGCCGTTCGGCCATCGCTTCTAGCAAAGCACTCTGCGCCCTCGGCGTTGCGCGGTTGATTTCGTCGGCAAGCAGCACGTCGGAGAAAACGGGGCCGGGGACAAACTCGAATTCGCGCGATTTTTGATTAAACAAATTGAAACCGGTGATGTCGTTGGGCAGTAAATCGGGCGTGCATTGCAAGCGCGCGAAGCGTCCACCCACAGCTTCCGTCAGTCCGCGCGCTAACGTGGTTTTGCCGAGGCCGGGTAGATCCTCAAGCAAAATGTGGCCCCGCGCGAGCAAGCAGGTCAACACGTGCTCCACGACTTCGCGTTTGCCATGAAGAATGTTGTTGAGTCGATCTCGTAGCTCTGCTACGGCAGCTTGGAATTGTACGGGGTCGTTCATTGTTGTCGTGATAATCTTGCAACGCGCTTTAGTCGAGCGAGTTGTTCCTTATTCGTCTGCAGAAGTTCGTTGTAATTGGCGTCGCGATAACCGCCGTACGACTTTTCGACAAAGGTGGGTATTAGTCTTTTTTTGGTCTTCGGTTGCACAAGTCGTATCACCATATGAAGCGGCGTATAGCTGCGCCAAAAATGCGTCGCCGATTGCATCATGCCGGCCACCATACCAATCGCGCGGCGTCACATGCGGCTGGCGCGCGGCCCCCGCCAGCCGACTGCGCAAGTCTAGTAGTCGCAAAGTCATCGCAAGGCGCGCCTTATCATCACGAAACGGCGCGAGCAAACAACGCACCGTAAGACTGCGCTCGACGATCCACCAGCGCCGCCACCAACACGCAACCAATACGAACAGCAAGAGACACGATCTCACCGGCCGGGCCGCGGCAAACGCCCACACTTGCCCGACCGAATCAAGAACACTACCCAGCAATGTCGGACGATAACGGTGCAGCTCAAATCCGGGCGTGGGATCGAACTTGACCCAGCCGCCATCGGTCGATTTCACTTCCACCCAAAAATGCGCATCGTCTTTGGTTACCGGCGTAAAGCCGGCGGTGGCCACATACTTCTTGGGGTCAACATAAAACCCAGATACCACGCGCGTTGGATAACCAAGACTACGCAGCGCGAGCGCCGCCGTCGTCGCAAATTGATAGTCCGGGCCACCATGTGCTTGATGGAGCAGATAGTGAATCGGATCGTCGCATGTGGGCGGCAGACTTGCATCGCGATCGTGGGCATAGTGTTGTCGCAGATGTGCCGTCAGCCCCTGAATCTGAGGCCAACCTGCCGGCAGACTCTCAAATTGGTGCGCTAAACTCGCTGCGCTGTTTCTAAGCGATTCGGGTATCTCAAGATTGGGATCATTCCCATCGGGCGACTTAACCGCAGGCTTCGCCAACGCCAACTTCGATTCATCGATCGACTGTGACGCCACTTCGAAAAATGAACCCGACGGCAGACAGTGCCGCGCTCGGATGACACCGTCATACACCCAAGCAAACGTCTCCATAGCCCATTGTTGCGCGTTCGCGCCCCCGGCCTTGCCCAACCGAAATCGTTCCAAATAGCTTGGCAATGGCACGCGGTCTGTCGAAAGCGTTCCAAATCGAAGTGTGTGAAAACGGCAGCCATCCAAACATTCGAGTGCAGGTCGATCCTTAAGCCAAAGCCATGAATGATCCGGATCGTGCGACTCCAAATGACATCGGTGGTCGATCACTGGTGGTTCGTGCCAAGAGATGCCGTCGAACGAGTCGTAAATCGTGGTGCAAAGATGAAGCGGGCCACCACCTTCTACATAGAGCAGTGCCTTCGCGTCTTCGGACGCCTGTTGCTGACGATTTTGTAACGTCTCGCGATACAGCGAGAACTGACGACCGGCCTCACCAAAGTCCGGCGCCTTGCGACCATCTCTGTCGAGAAATTGCTCCTCATCGACAAAAATTGCTCTGAATAGCTGATCGGGCGGGATCGGCTCACCGTAGGCGTCGGTCATCACGTCATACATCGATGACAATTCCGATTCGAGAAAGTACTCCGAATCGACAGCACCCGTACCGCGCGCATTCGGGCCGCTCACCGCCCAGTCGCCATCCCCGGCTCCCAGCAATGCGGACGAATTCCCGCGCTGGCCGCCACCCGATGATGGCAACCATTCGCCCCAATTCTTTGCAACGCCACCAGCCGTATTCGAAACAACAAAAGAAGCGCCCGTCATCAACAGAACAATAAACCCATACGCCCAAATCGGGGCCGCCGGCCTTGCGCCGTTGGCTGATACTGCCGACACATGGCACCAATAACGAAAGGCGAGCCAAATCGCGATCAGTCCACCATGCAAAACGATCAGCCAAACATGTGTTGCCTGCCCGTTCAACATCAGGCCGGCCAGCGCAAGAAAAAAGGAAATGCCCAACGCCGCGAATTCATTGCGCGCGATTGCAGGAAACGCTGCGAGAAAAAATGCCACGTTGATCAGCGTAGCAATAACGGCTTGCTCCAGAGGAACAATCTGCGTCGCCCCGAACAATGCGGCCAGACACGGCACCAGTGGCGCGACGAACAGCACGGCACCCAACATCTTGCCGCGCATGGAGTAACCAAGTGATCTGCCAATCTCATTCCTTGAAAACCACCCGCGCCTTTCGTCGAGAACTACGATTCCAATTGCACACAGCGCGTAAGCCAAAACAAAAAGCACTGGCCAGAACACGCGCACGCCCGGTTCGGTCACGGCAAACCGCGCCGCCAATGCGCCGGCGCTAACCGTGCCGATCAATAACAATCGGCTGACCCAATTCACGGATGGGTTACGCAACATCGGAAAGACCCCGTCCGTGTCCAAGTAAATTCGCCGGAATGCTGGCCGGACCATATAGCGATACCACATGATCCAAAGGTAAAGTCGCTACCGTGCGATCACCACCAAACGCGGTGTTGACCAATGCAAACCCGCGCCACGTCCGTGCCTGTTGTCGATCGAGCTTTGCCCAACCGATGTCGGTGCTGATAAACACCACGGGAATGTCGTGCCCGATCGCAACGCGATGCAAGCTGTCAGGCGATAATGCCACTGTCGCCAACCCATCAAGAATGGCGCGCGACTGACGCTGCCCGCCAGTCGCCGGAATACGCAACGCCCCCGCCCGCAGTTCGACCTCTGCCCCCGCCGCCAGCCAGCCACTGGCTAGGCTCGCCGCGATTCGGATCGACCATTCAAACGAGCTGTCCGTTCCCTCGCCCACATGACTTTGTGGATCGCAGTCGAGCACGATAAGTGTCTTGGGCGTACCCGTCGCTTGAAATTCACGCACCATCATGCGACCGTGCCGCGCTGTCTGCGTCCAATGAATCCACCGCATCGGGTCACCACGTCGGTACGCGCGCACACCGCACGTTTCGCCATCGGTACCGGCCCGTCGCGTTTCGATGTGTCCTGTCGCCGCATCGGTGCTGAGCCAATCGGGCGGCGCGGCAACCGGAAAGGTGCGCGGCCAAACGATCAACTTCTGATCGACCGAGATGGACTTTCGCGCGTAGCACAATCCAAATGGAAACCCGGAACGAAAGCGCGGCACGGCCAATGGATAAGCGCCACGATGCGGCGGCACCAAGCTCAACTTCAGTTCTTCCACGCGATACGGCATTGATGCAGGCAGCCAACGAGGATCACCCAGCCCGAATTCGGCAATAACGCCCCAAGGCGGTAGCGGTAGTCTCTGGCAATACCGCAACGTCGCGCTGACTTCTTCTTGTTCGTGTACGCGTTCCTTATCAAACCGTAATTCGCTGCGCAAACCCAAAACCGTCAACCACGGCCCTGCGATTCCGATGACGAACAATAGCAGTAACAAAGGCAACAGCATTAACACACGCGGATGAAATGCATAGCCCACGACTGCCACCAAGATGGTGCAAAGCAATAGCGCCAACACCCCCTTGTTGATGCGCGGTAACAGCCAATCTAATGTCTTCAAGACACGCGTCATGCGTTGCACGCCCGGCAATCACCATAAATAACAATATCGTGGCCGCTCATATGAAAACCGGCAGGCAGAAGCTTGCTGAGACCATTGACGCAGCCCTTCAGATCAAAGACCGAATCGCAAGTACCGCACCGGAAGTGGTGATGGTGCTTGTCTGCCGCCTCCTGAAGTTCGTATCGAGCCGGTTCGCCCGGCAACTCAACCGGGTGCAAAAATCGATCCTCGACCATTCGTTTCAGCGTTCGATACACCGTAGCCAAATTGAGTGTTGGCACTTCGTCGCGCGCAGCATCCAAAATTTCCTGGGGAGCAAGCGGGCGTTTGGTGGCCCTAAAGACAGTCTCAATTGCCGTTCGTTGCGATGTCTGACGTTGCATGAAGCGACCCTCATAGTCTTCCATGGCTAAAAAAATGCCGGTTCGGGAAAAAAGTCTCAAGAATTCATGCCATGCACTTGCAAATGCATTTGCATTAAGTATGATACTCTCGAATGTCTGTTCGTGTCTAGTCTCGCGAATAGTCTAATTTCTCAACGACCAAAGCCGTTGAATCTGTGATGCATAGAGAAGGACTTACCAATGCCTACGTTAAAAGGCACTGGAAAACCTAAACAAACGCAGTATCTCTCACCAGTTTCAGAGGTCGCGCTGAAGGTGCCGATCCATCGCACATTCAAAAATGCGAGACGGCTACTATCACCGACCAATGGTCGCTTGGTGCAACTCTTAGCGATTGTTCTGATTGTCGGTGGCTCCCTTCGGGCATGGAATTTAGTTCACTCACACGAAAATACCGCATGTGGTGATCGGCACGATCATTGCCATTTGTCGACCGCTGATTCGTGTGACGGCCACGGCAACAATTCTCAAGAAGAGAAAAGCGAACACAGTAATCATTCAAGCGATGAGTGCACGATCTGTGAGCTAATCGCCGTTGTCTCTACCAGTACTTTCTCGATTCCGCTGGCTCAGATGCTTGATTCAATTGATCAAGCCGATCAAGTAGCGACAACACCCCTCCTAATACAGAGCTCACGCAAATGGTCACAGCATACGCCTCGTGGCCCGCCTCACTTTGCCTAATGCCGATTTCCGGCACCGCCCTTTTTTTCAAACTGAACCATTTTTGAAGTTGGTATGTCTGCGCGCGTAGCAGTACGCTCGCGGGCCCAGCCACGCGCATTCACTAACTTCCAGTAACCAACACAAAAGCGGTCTGGCCCCTTAAACGGTCAATCGACACTTGCCGCGTGATAGTTCGCCTTATGCGCTTTGCGCGCAAGGGTGCCTGCCCTCACGTTTCAATACAAAGTTCTCGGAGGGCACAACGTGTACTCTGACTCCGCGTCCATAGTTTCGACGATCATCCATCCACCAACACATTCGCGGCGGCCTGCGTTCACGTTGATCGAACTCCTGGTCGTCATCGCAATTATCTCGCTATTGATCGCACTCCTACTACCCGCTTTGTCGGCATCCAGAGTGGTTACGATGCGATCCGTTTCGGCAAGCAATATGCGGGTAATTGGAAGTGCTTTATCGATGTACGCCGACGACTTTGGTGGCGCCTGCCCTGAAACGACCCATGGATTGCCGCATTATCGATCCTGGGTATTCACGCTACGGCCATATATCGGCGATGTTGACGCGATCCGCATTTGCCCTGCCGACCCCAAGGGAGCCAATCGATTGGCAAACGACGGCACCAGCTATGTGCTCAATGAATACGTAGCCATTGCCGCCGTCGATCCGTTCGGCAATCCCATCGGAGACTTGCCCAACCTTCACAGAATCACGCGACCGTCCGACACCATCTCGGCATTCATCGGCGCAGACGCCCTATCTGCGGCAGTAACGTCCGACCATACGCACTCTCGAACGTGGTTCAATCCGTCGCCGAGTGACCCTTGGGTACAGATTCGCAATGACATTCAGGTCGATCGCTTTCGAGTTGGTGAATCAACGACGGATAACACGCGCGGAAGCTCGAACTATCTCTACGTCGACACGCACGTTTCATCGTACGACGCGAAAAAGATTCAGGCATGGGCCTTCGACCGCCTGAACTTTGCTAAGCCACCAAAGTAGCGTCGCGGTTCGATACAGCCATCCATTGCGACTCAATGAGAATAACTAGGAGTAAGACATGTTGAACTCGCCCACAAATAGAAAAACCAAAAGCTCACATAAATGTCTGACCGTTCTCAGTAATACGCGTGCCGCCAACACCGTTATTTGCACCGTAATGGTCACGGCCTGTGTTCTATTGCAAGGCACATTTCCTACAACGGTTACGGCATGCTCTCGCCGGTGCAGCAAAATCGTCACATTCTATTTTGGCGTCGAAACGCCCGTACCGAACCCCGATCATCCGTACCTAGTCGACATCTTTCATACGGACCTCGACGTCCCATTTCTTGGAAATGTTTGGCACGCCTACGTTAGCCACGACGATGTTCCCGGCGGATCCTCTATTCCGCCGGACCAAGCACTTATCTATGCAAACGAACACGCACAAACCCAACTCGCGAGCATACCTCCGAGCTATGCGTTCATCGGGGCCGAACCGAACGAGACATTTTGGATTTTGCCGCAAACGCCAGACCCCAACATTCTCTACCTGGGGTTTGCAGCCGAAACCATGACGCCCGCCGATCATGCGCGGCTTTGTACGTGGAACCCGGGCGATCCCGGTCGCGGCGCGAACGTCGAAGCCAAGTGGATTCAAATCAATCTAATCGGTATGCGTGGTCCACCAGAAGGTGAGTTTTCGGTTTGGCAACAAAGCGTGGCAAGCCCCCCACTGATGATGTTCTCTACATTCGAAGGCGGCATCACGGAAGCCGGCGATGTGTACTACATCCTTTCGGGTGGCCACGCGCATATGAATTGGGCCTTCACTCAACCGGGGATATACGAAGTCGATCTTCAGATTTCCTCCTACACCAACAACATTGCCGGGGACATCGACGACGACATGGATGTGGACGGCGTCGACCTTCAGATACTTGTTGACGTGTTGCTCGAATACGACACGACGATCGAATACATCGCCGCCGCAGACTTGAATTGCGACGGGCGGGTGAATGGTTTGGACATTCAACCGTTTGTCGATGCGTTCATCGGCCTGTAATGGCAACGACATAGCAAGATGTTCCCAATGCACAAGAAGATCACCTGTCGAAAGTAAACAGTGTACCGATCTCAGGTAGCTGATTTCGGGAGCATCAAAGATTCACGGAGGGGAACGGGCGTTCCGTATCCCATCGAAAAAGTGCGACCCGCCGATGGCTAGATCGACGGGCCGCGGTCAACAGAAGCGCCCGCATCTGCGGGCAAGGAGTATTGTATGCGAGTTTCATTACTTTTATCAGCTTGTGCTACGTTTGCTGCGGCCGCACCAGCAATCGCGGTTCCCATTCAAACGAATGGCCATACCGACATCCGATTTCTTTATGACGCAGGATCGGGCAACGCGTCATTGGAGTACCACCTCGATGCAGGAGCGATGGTGGACGGAACCCCTCTCGCCGTCGAAACGGCCTATGCGCCGGGCGATTTGATTACTTACGTCCCAGACCCATCAGTTAGCCGCCCTGCCGGTAGCGCCTGGGACTTCACGGGAAATGCTGCGGGCGAGCCGCTTTGGTACATCCCTTTTAGCCAAGAGGGGGATCGTCCGTGGACTGGAATCTCAACCGAATCTGTATCCGACGCCGACTTCTCAAATATCTCGTATGAGTTGACTGCATTCAGCGGCCCCGGACAGATGTCGGTCGCCGACTTCGGCCCGTTCGGCAACCCAAATATCTACTTCCAAACCAACAACGGCATCTCCGGCAGTGACGTCATCAACGTACCCGCCGGCACGCATGCTCACTACGCATGGTTCTTCACGGAAATGGGCACTTACACATTCGACATTATGGCTACAGGCACGTTTACGCAGGCCGCCGGAGGCGGATCGGTGAGCGTTGCCGAAACCTTCACGTTTCAGGTCGTACCCGAGCCTGCGACAGTTGTACTACTTGTTGCTGGATTCGGTGCGCTGTGCAAACGCCGTCGACGGTCGATCTGATAGTTCAAATTAAACCTCTTCGCCAATAACTGTTCGATTGCGATCGTAATGGCACGCTGCATTGTCATTACGACAAGCTGATCGACTCCCAACGCTATCCGCACGGAGGCGGATAGTTTTCTTTGGCGAATTAAGTCTTTTTCAAGACACGATGTGAGAAAAAGCGGAACATTCGATAGGCAAATCTGCCGCAAGATGTTCCTAACGATAGGAAAGCATCAATGCGAAATGTAACCATCATAGTTACCAGCGCGGTATCCGCGTTGGCAGTGACAACTTCTACATGGGCGACGCCAGTCGAGTATACGGCCGGCCACGCAGATATTCGCCCTACTTATGAAAACGGCGAGTTGAATTTGAATTACCGATTCGACGCAAATGCCGTACTAGACGGTGCGGCGTTGGCAGCGCCGGAACTGTACGATCCAGCTAGCGCTTACGTCCGCGTTCCTGATTCGACAATTGCCGATCCAGCCGATCACAGTCTGCTTTTTTCCTTCTTTCCCGATTTCTTCAACGACCTCGGTTCGCCTAACGAACCATTT
>JAUIHO010000299.1 GCA_030432035.1 Phycisphaerae bacterium | reverse complement strand
GCGTTTCTTCCGTGAACAACCCTTCTTCGCCGAGACTCCCATAGACCTCGTCGGTGCCGACTTGCAGGAAGCGCACGTCCCCCGCCGCCCGCGCCGCTTGCAACATGCTGAGCGTGCCTTGCACGTTGGTGCGCACAAACTCGCCCGGCCCTGTGATGCTGCGGTCAACATGGCTTTCAGCGGCGAAGTGCACGATCGAATCGACGTCGTGCTTCTGGCACACGGCGACGATTTCGTCGGTGTTGCAAATGTCGTATTTCTCGAAAACGTAGCGCGGATCGTCGGCGATGTCGGTCAGGTTGCCGAGGTTGCCGGCGTACGTGAGGCAGTCGACGTTCACCACCTTCACATCGTCGCTGTGGTTGAGCACGTAACGCACAAAGTTCGAACCAATAAACCCGGCCCCGCCGGTCACCATTACAACGCTGGGAGAGAATGACATGGTCGTTTACTTTCTACGAGGCAGATGCGGGTCGATTACAAACTCGTGTCCGCGAATAATATATCGCTGGGTTTGGGTGTTCCAAAAATGCCAATCTTAACGCTCGATCGCTTTCGCGATAGCGAAAGCGCTGTGGCACCGGTTTGCAACCGGTGTTCTGCGGAGGAGGGTTAACATCGCGCGCGAATGTCTCCATCAAGTAGCGTCACACACGATTCCGCGACGACGACGCCCGAAACCACCAACCTTTACCGCTTCCTCACGGGCGCGGCTCTGATCAGAGTCATCTCGGTTGATTTCAAATTTTGACGTTTCGCGTGGGTGCACCGGCATGAATTACCTTGCGTGGGTGCCCCTGCCCCTCTGGGGCTGGGGGACCATGCCACTGTTAGCACCGACGTAAACACGCCAACAAGAATCCATGTGCCGCGCCGTCAATCATGCGGCCACAGGCCGCAGCTCTGCCGGGTCGCGCGAATTCATTCGGGCAACCAGAAATTGCAATGAACATTCGCTTCGACGGGGCCGCCCGTTGCATACTCGCCATGCAACGTCTTCAGCTTCCACCGTCACACAAACTTGCGTGATTCGACGTGTTGCCGTTTCGACGTTTTGACGATTTGACTTTTCGACATTTTGACTTTTCGACGTTTTGGCGTTTCGTCGCTTACTCCTCACTCGCGTCAAACGCTGCTTCCGTGCCTTTGATCATCTCTTGCACACGTGCCAGCGAACCAAACGTGCCCGCGTCGCTCCACCAACCGTCGAGTACGCCATAGCTCATCTGGCCGCGCTCGATGTACGCATTGTTGACGTCGGTAATTTCCAACTCGCCGCGGCCCGATGGCTTGAGCGTGCGAATAATCTTGTACACGTCCGCGTCGTAAATATAGATACCCACGACTGCCATGTTGCTCTTGGGCTGCTTCGGCTTTTCTTCGATCCGCACCACACGGTCGCCTTCTAACTCGGCCACGCCAAAGCGCTGCGGATCGGTCACTTCTTTCAAGAGCAACCGCGCGCCGTTCTTTTGTTCGCGAAATTGATTGACGTCGCCCGTTAGGTCGTGTTCGAAAATGTTGTCACCAAGAATGACGGTCACAGGCGAGTCGCCGGCGAAGTTTTCGGCCAAGCCCAGCGCTTGCGCGATGCCGCCGGCTTCATCTTGCACCTTATAAGTAAAGCGCACGCCGAATTCCTTGCCACTGCCCAGCAGGTTGACCACATCGCCCATATGGTCGAGGCCGGTCACGATCAGAATTTCTTCCATCCCGGCGGCGACCAGTTTCTTGATGGGGTGATAAATCATCGGCCAGCGACCGACCGGCAACAGGTGTTTGTTGGTCACTTTGGTGAGCGGCATCAACCGCGAGCCGGTCCCGCCGGCCAGAACAACGCCTTTCATGGCAAACTCCTCTCAGACCCACCCGCGCGAGGCCGCGAAATAAGGCAAGTCGGCTGCGGAGCATTATTGTGGGGGACGGCGGGGGATTCAAATTTTGGGGTGGCCCCCAAAAGTAGGCGTGCCAAATCAAATTGTTCTGTGCTCTAAATTACCGATAGGTTATCAAACTAAAATCTCAGGCTTGATAGTAAATCAAGCCTTCCAACAAGAGTTACAAAGTAGCCGAAGCCGCAGGCATCGGCCCAGCCGCAACTAGCTTCTTTCTCGCAGGATCAATCATTAAATTGAGGCCTTTCAAGGTGCGGGCTCCGAGTAACTGCAAATCCCCCGGTTCGGCAAAAACCACTTCATCTACAGTAAACATATTTTCATATCGAATAATCGCAAACCCAACAGAGCGCGTCACCGTCTGACCGTTTGCCATGAGAAACGGCGAGTCCTTCTTTTCTATTGCGATGCCAAGCGATGCCAGCGTCTCGCTTGCAATCCATGTAAACTCACTACCGGTGTCTACTAGAAGCTCATCGACCTGCCGACAGTGCGAACGGTTTACAATATTCTCCACAACACAATTGGTATGAAAGGTGCCCATGCAATCCCCTATCAATAAACCCCTTCCACCACCTTATTCTGAAAACCCGAGAACGGTCGCACATTCGCACAACCATCCCACGGATATTTCTCGCACGGTGGTGTACGCTTCACCTCGTCGCGTTCCAAAAAGCGCGGCATGAAGAACTCTTTGGTAAGCGTGGTCAATCGCGCGCGGCCCCAGTCGCCGTAATCGACAATGGTCTTTTCATCGTCAAAGTTCACGACTTCGACCATCGCGCGCGGGCACGGCGGGTGATAGATGATGTCGTAATTGTCCGCCGGGTCGAACGGCTTATGACAGGCCAACCCCATCAGCGTGTTCCCGTACGTCGGTACGAACTCGACCTTGCCCTCGAGCAATTCTTCGCGCGCGAATCGATGGAACTGCGGCGTCATTTGCGTACCACCGCAGAACACGCCCTTGATGCCGACCTTAGCCAGCGAAACGCGTTCGCAAATTGCCTCTAGCAACTTAGGCGTGGTAAACATGCACTGCACGTTGGGATGCGCCTTCAAAATCGTCAGCCCCTGATCGACGACGTGATCCTTATATTCGTGCATCTCATTGACGCGCCCCTTCTTGAGAAGCTTAACAACCCAGCGCGGATCCATATCCACACCAAAAGCAATTCCGCCGCGATGCTGCGCCAAGTGTTCAACGGCCAAGCGTAGGCGCCGCGGACCGCTCGGCCCCAACATCAGCCAGTCTGCGCCAATTGGAAACGACGCGTCATTGAGCGTTTCCGAGAACATCTCGTAGTCAATGCGGAAGTCGTCGCTGTTGATGCGGCTCTTGGGCACACCAGTGCTGCCGCCGGTTTCAAATACATAAATCGGCTTGCCCGCGATACCCTTCGGCACCCAACGCCGCACCGGCCCGCCACGCAGCCACTCGTCTTGAAAGCCGTCGAACTTATCGAGATCGTCGTAGCAATTAACTTCCTTGCGCGGATCCCAACTCAGCTTCTCCGCGTATTCGAGCCAGAACGGGCAACCCGTTTGTGGATCAAAATGCCACTGCACGATCTCGCGCGTGTGCTCGTCGAGTTGCTTTCGGGCGGCCTCAACGCGGGCAGTCAAATCGGACGTCATCGTGGGAGCGGCACTCATGCGGATACCTCGGGAAATTCGCTGGAAGGTTCTCTCATTCGACCCTCGATTATAGCTAATCTACAGCATTTGGCGGAACCACCGCGCATGAAAAACGAGGCCGATTTCACGACCTCGAATCCCATTATTTCAACCGATTTGTAACAAGCGGCGACTCGACTAGCCCGTGCCGAAGATGCGATCGCCCGCATCGCCTAAACCCGGAAGGATATAGCCGTTTTCATTCAGACAGCGATCCACCGCCGCCGTGAAGACGAGCGTGTTCGGATGCACCGCATTCAGCTTTTCGATGCCCTCCGGCGCGGCCACCAGGCACAACACCTTCAGCTTATCGACGCCAACTTCTTTCAGACTGTCGATCGCCGTGATCAACGAGCCGGCCGTCGCCAACATCGGGTCGATCAGAATCACGTCGGTCTCTGCGATGTCGGCAGGCAGCTTGCGGAAGTAAACCGTCGGCTCGAGCGTGTCTTCGTTGCGGAAGATCCCGATATGCCCCATGCGCGCCGACGGCAACAACTGGTGCACGCCTTCTGCCATGCCCAAGCCCGCTCGCAAAATTGGCACCAACGTGATCGCGCGGGCCAAGGCCACACCCTCAAACGTTTCCATCGGCGTATCGATCGTGCGCGGTCGTGTCGGATAATCGCGGGTAATTTCGAACGCCATCAACCGCGCGACTTGCCCGACCAACCGACGAAAGCCCTCCACGTCGGTATCTTTCTCGCGCAGAACGGTTAGTCGTTCCTGCACGACCGGATGCGAGATGATCGTGACGTTGGGCCATTTGGATTCGGACATGCATACGCTCCGGAGATCGAAAAACAAACTTCTTTAGCGTCAGCTTATCGTATTAACGACGATGATGAAAACGACCGAGTTTCGTGATTGCGACAAGCTAATTACAGAAACCCAATCATT